>DAOUHP010000128.1:0-23185 GCA_034428575.1 Dehalococcoidia bacterium
GGGGGGGGTGGGGGCGCCGGGTGAAAGCCCCCCTTGGTGGGCCCCCTCCGCCCCCGCCAATGCCACACCCGCCGACCACGCCCCCACTCCCGTCGTTCCTGCGAAGGCAGGAACCCCGCAGCCCAGGTTCGGAGGCCTGTCATCCTGCGGAGGCTCACGCTTTAGCGCGCAACCTCAGCTATGGGGGACGGGAGGGCGTGGTCCCCTCTCCCTCGAGGGGAGAGGGCTAGGGTGAGGGTGAACCGGGGCTGGGCGTGGGGGTCCCTGTCATCCTGAGCGAAGCGCAGCGGAGTCGAAGAATCTCTCAGGCTGTCCGGTGTAGGGGCATCCCTTGCGGGCGCCCTCCCCCCCACTCCCGCACCCGCCGACCACGCCCCCACCCCCGTCGTTCCTGCGAAGGCAGGAACCCCGCAGCCCAGGTTCGGAGACCTGTCATCCTGCGGAGGCTCACGCTTTAGCGCGCAACCTCGCAGCTATGGGGAACGGGAGGGCGTGATCCCCTCTCCCTCGAGGGGAGAGGGCTAGGGTGAGGGTGAACCGGGGCTGGGCGTGGGGGTCCCTGTCATCCTGAGCGAAGCACAGGATGAGCGCTTCGCCGTCTACCGGGCCAACAGCGGCGGCTGACCCCCCCCCCATCCTGTCCATCCTGTTCATCCATGTTAGTTATCCGAATTGTGACACGCGCCCGTTGCGCGGTCGACGCTCCCCTCCCTACCATGGCTGCATGACTACACAACCCGCTCCCGTGCCCGATGGCTACATATCCCCCGACCTCCTCTCCACCGAGGACAGGACCTACGTCGACCGCCTCAGGCGCGCCCTCCGTTGCGGCGTCCCCGGGTGCTCGTGCGCCAACCCCGGAAGGTTCCACTGTCCCTCACACGACAACGCCGAGGTCCCCACCCTCACCGTCACCTGGAACCCGAAACGTGGCGTCTCGTTCGAGTGCTTCCGATGCTCCTGGCCGCAGATCCTCGACGCCCTCGCAAAGCGAAGCCTCTTGCCGCGCTCCCAGATCTACAACGCCACCGGCGCGGTCGAAGCCGGGCTCCGGCCCTTCAACCTCCTCATCCAGCAGCAGCCGGACTGGCTCTGGCCCAACCGCATCCCCCTCGGCAAACTCACCCTCATCGCCGGATACCCCTCCTCTGGCAAGACCTCCATCGCACTCGATGTCGCAGCCCGCGTCTCCCGTGGCGCGCCCGCTCCCGATCAGCCGGACGCCCTCTTCCCCTCCGCTCCCGTCGTCCTCGCCCTCCTCGACGGCAACCCGAAGTCCGATGTCCTCCCCGTCCTCCGCCTCTTCGGCGCGGACCTCGAACGCATCTACCTCGCAGACCTCATCACCCCCACCCTCCCCATCGACTACTACCCCGACGACCCGCCCAACGAGGACAACGCAGAAGCAGACCGCGACTGGGGTGCGAAGGACTGGGACGACGACGAGGAAGACGATGACGAGTATCTGTTCGACAACGACGGCAATGAGATACGCGTCCCACGCCGCAGGCCCGTCGGCGTGCGCGTCCCCCCGCGCGATCCGTTCGAGCCCCCGCCCAGGGCCGCCTCGGACTACGCCACCCCCTGGCCCGGCCTCAACAAGGTCATGAAGCGGCTCGCCAACACCGTCGAGGCCGGTAGCGCCGCCCTCCTCGTCGTCGACCAGGTCGAGGATCTCGCCTCCATGCACCGCGCCCATGTCACGACCGTCCTCGGCATGCTCAAGGCGCTCGCCGCCCGCACCGGCGCAGCCGTCGTCGCCCTCACCCACAACCCCGCCCGCGACTACCCCCGCGCCGTCACCGCCATGCAGCGGCGGCTCGCCCAGGCCTCCGTGGTCTTCACCACTGCCGTCGTGGGACCCGCCGAGAGGCGCTTCCTCGTCCCCCCCCCCCCCGCCATGAGCGACGACGCCCCCGCCATCCCCTTCGTCCTCCCGCCTCCCCCGTCGCTCCCGCGCTTCAGCGCGCAACCTCGCAGCCTGGCCCCCGGCTCTGCCGTCGTTCCCGCTTCCTCCGTCATTCCCGCGAAAGCGGGAATCCAGAGCAACCCGCAAAGCGGGTTCACCGTCGCCTGGCGCAAACCCGTCTTCCCCGCCCACATCAAGGCCCTCGCATCACCCCGTCCCAACGACGGCGCGAAGGTGCGCGCAGCGCGGGCATTCATCATGCGAGCCTTGGCAGGCGGCCCTCGCCCCGCCTCCGACATCGAACGCGAGGCCGCTGCCCTTGGCATATCGAGGAGCGCCCTCCATCGCGCCCGCACCGCCTGCGGCGTGCGCTCCACCCGTGTCAGCACTCCCGGAGTCCCCAGTGGCAACGGCGCGTGGCACTGGGCGCTTCCGCACGGCAACGATCTGCAACAGGAATGAGGCCCCCGTCGCGCATGGAAAAGTGTGAACGCATGAAATCTTGTTGCCTTGTTCGCAGGAAGCAGGCCGTGGCCTTGAAAACACCCCATAGCAAGGTACTCAAGGTACTCATTTCGCAGGTCCGATTTACTCCTGTGGAGCCGAACAAGATTTCAAAAATCGCCACCCGTTGGAATCTTGTTCAGCCCCACGCCCTTGACCTTCCCAATCCTGTCTATCCTGGCCATCCATGTGAGTTCTTCCGGAGGCCGGGGTGAGGGTTGGGGTGTGCTGGTAGAATGAACACGGGAGGCCGTCCATAGCATGCTCGGCAAACTGCTCAACGTCTTCGGCGACTCGAACGACAAGGAGATCAAGCGCTACCAGCGCGTGGTGGAAACCGCAGGTGGGCTGGAGAGCGGCGTGGCCACGCTCACCGACGATGCACTCGCCGCCCGGACCGCCGGGTTCCGCGAGCGCATCGCCCGCGGCGAGAGCCTCAACGACATCCTCCCTGAGACGTTCGCGGTCGTGCGGGAGGCTGCGCGGCGCGCCATCGGCCTCCGCCATTTCGACGTCCAGCTCATCGGCGGCGCCGCCCTCCACGACGGCAAGGTCGCCGAGATGAAGACCGGCGAAGGCAAGACCCTCGTCGCCACCCTCCCCGTCTACCTCAACGCCCTGGAAGGCAAGGGCGTCCACGTCGTCACCGTCAACGACTACCTGGCGCGTCGCGACGCGCTCTGGATGGGCAAGGTCTACTCTTTCCTCGGCCTTTCCATCGGGTGCCTCCAGCACGAGTCGTCCTCTATGCTGGCCCCCGGTTACAGACCGGACGGCGAAGCACCGGAGCTGCGCCCCGTCCCTCGGAAGGAAGCCTACGAGGCCGACATCACCTACGGCACGAACAACGAGTTCGGCTTCGACTACCTGCGGGACAACATGGCCGCCTCCCTGGACCAGAAGGTGCAGCGCAAGCTGCACTACGCTATCGTCGACGAGGTGGACAACATCCTCATCGACGAGGCCCGGACCCCACTCATCATCAGCGGCCCGTCACAGGAATCGACCACGCTCTACGGCACGGTGGCCCGCGTCGTCCCGCGCCTGAGGGCTGAAGAGGACTACACCATCGCGGAGAAGGAACGCCAGGCACTCCTCACCGACGCCGGCATCTCGAAGATCGAGACGCTGCTCAACGTCGGCAACCTCTACGATCCCTCCAACTACGTCCTCACCCACTTCGTCGAGAACGCTCTCCGGGCCCAGTTCGTCTACCAGCGCGACAAGGACTACGTCGTGAAGGAAGGCGAGGTCATCATCGTCGACGAGTTCACCGGTCGCCTCATGCCAGGACGCCGTTACGGCGAGGGGCTCCACCAGGCGATCGAGGCGAAAGAGAACGTCAGGGTCCAGCGGGAGACCATCACCTACGCCTCCGTCACGCTCCAGAACTACTTCCGCATGTATGGGAAACTCGCCGGCATGACCGGCACGGCCCTCACGGAAGCGGAGGAGTTCTTCAAGGTCTACGGGTTGGAAGTGATAGCCGTTCCCACCAATGCGCCCATGGTCAGGGAAGACCACCCGGACCTCGTATTCAAGACTCACTCGGGCAAGTTCAAGGCGGTAGTCGACCACATCGAGTCGTTGAATGCCGAGGGCAGGCCCGTGCTCGTCGGCACCACCTCCATCGAACGCTCGGAGCAACTCAGCGCCCTGCTCCGCAGGCACGGCATCAAGCACGAGGTGCTGAATGCAAAGAACCACGAACGCGAGGCCCAGATCGTCGCCGAGGCCGGAAAACCCGGCGCCGTCACCGTCTCCACCAACATGGCCGGACGCGGCACGGACATCATCCTCGGGGGCGACCCCTCGTCCGAGTCGGAGCCGGGCGCGTGGCAGAAGGCGCACGACGAGGTCGTCGCCAGGGGCGGTCTCTGCGTGATCGGCACCGAGCGACACGAGTCGCGCCGCATAGACAACCAGTTGCGCGGACGCTCCGGACGCCAGGGCGACCCCGGCGAAACGCGCTTCTACGGCTCGCTGGAGGACGAGATCCTCACCCGCTTCTCCACCGGCATGGTGGGACGTCTCGTCGGCAAGGCATTCGCCGAAGATGCCCCGCTGGAGAGCGGGATGCTCACCAAAAGCCTCGCGATGACGCAGGGCAAAGCGGAGTCCTATTTCTTCGACATCCGCAAGCACCTCGTCGAGTACGACGACGTGGTGAACCGCCAGCGGGAAGTCATCTATGCGGAGCGGGACAAGGTGCTGGAAGGAGCGGACCTCAGGGCGAACATCCAGGAGATGATCGGCACGGAGATCTCCTCCCTCGTCCGTACCTACCTCGCCGGAGAACAGGAGTTGTGGGAGATCGAGCCGCTCCTGGCCAGCATCGGCGTCATCATTCCCCTGCCCGACGGCTTCGATGCGGGCTCCATCCTTCGCGAAGGGGCCTCGCAGACCGAGGACACTCTCCTCACCGCCGCCGAAACACTCTACGAGCAACGGGAGGAAGAGTACGGCCCCGACACCATGCGCGCCATCGAACGCGCCGTCATGCTGCAGACCATCGACCGGCTCTGGGTGCAGCACCTCACGATGATGTCCAACCTGCGCCAGGGCATCGGGCTCTACGCATACGGCCAACGCGACCCCCTCGTCATGTACAAGAAACAGGGGCACGAGGCCTTCGACGGGCTGCTGGAGCGCCTCCGGCACGACATCGTTCACACCATATTCCACGTCGCTCCTGCGGGACAGGCAGCGCCCAGGTCCGCGGGGAGCAACGGCAGGGCCGCGGCGGTGGACACCACACGTACGGAGACCGTGATGGCCAAGGCCATCGGCAGGCGCACGGCCGCCGCCCCCGCAGCGCCGGTCGACGTTCCGCCGGATGCGCCACGCTGGATGCGGAGGCAGGCCGAACGCGCCGCCGGTGGCGGCAAGAAGGCCCGCAAACGGAAGGGCGGGTAGCGGGACCATGGAGTCAACTGTCGTCCTGCGCCCCACGCCGGTGTCCACCTCCACCACTGACACACCGGACACACCGGACGACGGAACGATCGAGCGGTTCCGCAGCGCACTCTCCGACGGCGTACTCTGGCCGGAAGCGCTGCTCGCTGCCATCGGCGAGTGGGCGGTTGCATTCGAAGTCGTGGACGGTGTGCGGCGGGACTATCTCATCGAGGGAGAAGCGTTCGACTGGCTGCTGCTGGCCGAACGCCTGCTGCGCGAGGCCCCCGCGGGACGCATATCGAGCGCCGACGCCGAGCGTCTGCTCTTCGACGGAGTACTGCCTGAAGAGGTCAGCGAAGCGCAGTTCAGGAGCCTCCTGGGGCCTGAGAAGTACCGGGCATATCTCAACTACTACTACGGCGTCGTCGTGGAGGAGGCGCTCTGGTACGCCGTGGAGCGGGAGGTGGAGAAGGAGCGCAGCGTTCGCGGCCTGCAGCACCCATTCGGCGTGCAGAACCTCATCGCGGAGCGCCTCTACCAGGCCGAGCTTACGACCCTCCTGAGGCAATTCCAGCGCAAGCATGGACGGGGACAGCGCGTGCGCCTGACGCTCGCGGAATCCAACGCCTTCACATACTGGCTCTTCAAGCGGCGCGTCGCCAACTCGGACCAGGCCCGCATCGCCAGCGACACGCGCAAGGGCCTCCGCATGCTCGATGAACTGCGGGAGCGCGTCCGCGCCGGCTAGGAAGCGAACGCTTCCAGCGGAGTCGCCACGTCGGGAGCGCCCCGCAGGACATCAGGCCTTGGCTTGCGCCTGCTCCGGCGACGCCTCCGGCGGGGCGATGGGGCCGCGCTTGCGGTGCTTACCTGCCGTCTCTACAGCCAGGTAGGCGAACACCACGACAGTCACCGTCCAGAGAACGGCGTTGAAGCCGAAGGCTGCGTGGTAGGAGTGCACGGAGAGGAGGGTCATCGACACTACCGGGCCGATCATCCCCGCCGCGTCTCCGAACGTCCGGTACAGACCTATGGCCATCCCCCGCATCCCGGCGGGCGCCAGGTCGGCGACATAGGCGACGGGCGCCTGACCACTCCACCCCTGGGCGATGTGCAGCAGGAAGAACGCCGCGAGGAACGGCCCCAGTGTATCCGCGAACGGCACCCAGGCGATGGCGATGCCCGTGACTATTCCGGCGGGCACGATGATGATCTTCCTGCCAAATTTGTCGGACACCGTTCCAGCCGGGTAGATGAGTACCCCGTGCATGAGCGACGAGAAAGTGAAGAGCAGTCCGATAGCCCCCGGCCCCATCTCCAGTATGTCGTTTACGAATGCCGGTATGAGCGTCGTGAACATGCCCCCGCGCAGGAAGAACGCCGAGAATCCGAGTATGCACACCATCAGAAAGCTCGTATCCCGCAACAGGAAGCGTGCGCCCCGCGGCGAGTTGCTGTGACGAACGGGCGCGACCGAACCTTCACTCCCCGGCTGTGGCCGCGTCTCCGGTAGCCGCACGATGCCCCACAGGGCGAACACGAGCACGAAGATACCGGAGACGTAGAATGGCGCGCGCGTCCCGAACACCTCGCCAATCAGCCCGCCCAGCGCCGGGCTGCCCGTCCCTACAACGAGTTGCAGCCCGTGCATCAGCCCCAGCACGCGCCCACGGTTCTCCACCGTGCTCAGGTCCGCCGCCACGACGTTGGCCATCACGATGGTCATGGAACTGGCCACGCCGCACAGGAACCGGAGCGCGAGGAACGTCGGTACGTCCTGGGCGAAACCGCCCAGCGTGGCGAACAGCGCGACCCCCAGCCCCCCGATCGTGATGATCCACTTCCGTCCCACCCTGTCCGATATCACGCCCGCAGGGATGTTCGTAATGAACCGGCCCACCGCGTACAGGGAGAATGTGAGTCCGAGCGCGAAGAAACTCCCGCCGATCAGCTCCATGAACCGCGGGATCACCGGCGTGATAATCATCATCGAGGCGTGAGCAGACGCGATCAGCCCACCGGCGATGATGATCAACTCCAGCCGGAGTCCGCCCGTGATACCGCGTTTCGAGGGTAGAAGCCGCATGGCCTACGAGCCGGCCACGGCGTCTGCATGCGTCGGCGGCTCGCGGCCTTCCAAGCCCGTATGCGTCCTTGTAACGATGTGGCTACCCCCCGAGATCGCGGAGCAGTTCGGTGATGCGTTCCAGCCTGGCACGGCCACTCTCCAGGCGCTCCCGCTCGCGCTCCACCACCTCCACGGGCGCCTTATCCAGGAACTGTGAGTTGTTCAGACGGCCTTCCAGCCCGGCGACGTGCTTCTCCACGCTCGCAGCTTCTCCACGCAGGCGCTCCCGTTCCGCCCCCAGGTCCACCGACCCCATCAGCTTCAGAACAACAGTGATGTTACGCACCACAAGGTGTACTACATCTCCTCTATCGTCGAAAGCAAAACCAGTGTTGGAGAATTGAGATATCGCGATTCCGGCATCTCTCTCCTCTACGAACCGGATCACATTGGTACCGGCAAGACTCTGAATGACTCTCACTTCACCCGTTAGCGCATCAACTAACGGAAGGTTTCCAACAATCAAGGCAAGCAGTGATGCTTGCGGGGCTACCTTAAACTCGGCCCGCACGTTTCGGATGGCCCGCACGAGGTCTATCAACAGTTCCACCTCGTCGGAGGCGGGAGCATCGGCTTCCCTGCGCGCCTGCAACTCCTCCTCAGACAAACGCGCCTTCGGGTCCGGGTACGGAGCGATCATGATGGACTCGGGCAGGTTCCCCTCGGGCGGAAGTACGGCGGTGAGGCGTTGCCATATCTCTTCCGTGACGAACGGCATGAAGGGATGGAGCAGGCGCAGCACACGCTCGAGAACGTGCGCCAGCACGCGCCGGGGCTGATCGTCGCCGTTCCGCAGGCGCACCTTGGCCAGCTCGATGTACCAGTCGGCGAAGTCGCTCCAGATGAACTCGTGGAGGACGCGCTCCGCCTCGCCGATCTGGAACTCGGCGATCAGATCGTTCACGCGTACCGCGGTCTGCTGCGCCCTGGAGAGCATCCACCTGTCCTGTCGGTGCTCGCGCGGAGGAGTGCCATACCACCCCTCCATGCCCTCCTGTCCCTCCGTCTGTCCGATAACGAATCTGCCGACGTTCCACAGCTTGTTCGCGAAGTTGCGCGCCGCCTCCAGCCGGTCGTCGCTGAATCGGATGTCGTTGCCCGGCGTGCTTCCCGTGGTCAGTGCGAACCGCAACGCATCCGTGCCGTACTGCGCGATCGCGTCCAGCGGGTCGCGAACGTTGCCCCGCGTCTTGCTCATCTTCTGACCCTGCTCGTCGCGCACGAGGCCGTGCAGGTAGACGGTGCGGAAGGGAACGTCCCCCATGTTCCACATCCCCATCATGATCATGCGGGCCACCCAGAAGAAGAGGATGTCGTAGCCCGTCTCCATCACGGAGGTGGGATAGAAGTATTCGAGGTCGGCGTTGCGCTCAGGCCAGCCCAGTGTGGAGTGCGTCCACAGCCCGGACGAGAACCACGTGTCCAGCACATCCTCGTCCTGCTGGATCTCGCCCGAACCGCATCCCTCGCAGGCCTGTGCCTCGTCCACCGCAACGGTCTGGTGCCCGCACTCGCCGCAGTACCAGACCGGGATGCGGTGCCCCCACCACAACTGGCGAGAGATGCACCAGTCGCGGATGTTCTCCATCCAGTTCTCGTACACACGCGCAAAGCGTTCCGGGACGATGCTGATGCGCCCGTCCTTTACGGCGGCGAGCGCAGGCTCTGCCAGCGGGCGGATCTTTACGAACCACTGCGTTGAGACTATGGGTTCCACCGGATCGCCGCTGCGCTGGCAGTGGCCCACCGAATGCGCATGCGGTTCCACATTCTCCAGCAGACCCTCCCGCTCCAGCTGCGCAACGATAGCCTTGCGTGCGTCGAACCGGTCGAACCCGGCGTAGGGACCCGCTTCCTCGTTCAACGTGCCATCCGGACTCAGCACGTTCACGACGGGCAGCCCGTGCCGCTCGCCCGTTTCGAAGTCGTTGGGGTCGTGCCCGGGCGTGATCTTCAGCGCTCCCGTGCCGAACTCCATCGCGACCGATTCGTCCGCGATGACAGGGATCAGTCGTCCGAGCACCGGCAGGCGGACCCGCTTGCCCGGCGCTCCCGCGTACCGTTCATCCGAGGGATTCACCGCAACCGCTGTGTCTCCCAGCAGCGTCTCGGGGCGCGTCGTTGCGACGGTCAGGTAGCCGGAGCCGTCCTCGTAGGGATAACGGATGTGGTAGAGATTGCCCTGCACCTCTTCGTGTTCGACCTCCAGGTCGGACAGCGCGGTTCGGCAACTGACGCACCAGTTGATCATCCGCTCGCCGCGGTAGATCAGGCCTGCCTCATAGAGGTTCTTGAATGTCGTCCGGACGGCTCGTGCCGGACCCTCGTCCAGCGTGAACGTCTTGCGCTCCCAATCGCACGACGCGCCGAGCCTGCGGTGCTGGTTGTCTATCGTGTCGCCGGTCTTGTCCACCCATTCCCAGATCCGCTTGAGGAACGCCTCCCGCCCGATATCGTGGCGCGTCAACTCTTCGGCGGCGAGCTGGCGCTCAACGACGACCTGGGTGGCGATACCCGCGTGGTCAGTGCCGGGCAGATAGAGCGACACGTCGCCCTTCATCCGGTGATAACGCGTGAGCGCATCTTCTATGGCCGCCGTCATGGCGTGGCCGAGGTGCAGTTCGCCCGTCACGTTGGGCGGGGGCATGATGATGGTGAACGATTCGCGAGCCGGGTCGGGCGTTGCCCTGAAGTAGCCGGAGCGCTCCCACCACTCGTACAACCTGCCCTCAACCTGGTGTGGGTCGTAGGTTTTTGGAAGCGGCTCTCCAGCCGGGTTCATCGTCATACGCGGGGGCTCCGGGACACTGGGCTGTGGAACGTCCATGTTAGCAGACGCAGCGTCCGGCCTGTGTGGGGGCAGCCCTCGGCTCCGGTCACACCGCTACAGGGTGCTATCCTGCCAAGCGTGGCCACTCCAACACTCTCGCGCCCCGTCTCCTGGAAGACGAACCTGACCGCACTGTGGTTCGCCCAGGTGGGGACGACCCTCGGTTTCTCCTTCACCTTCCCCTTCTATCCACTCTTCTTTGAGGACCTGGGCGGGTTCACCACCGAGCGCGCCGCGTTCTGGGCCGGAGTGGCCGGATGGGTGTTCGGTCTGGGCATGGGGCTCTCCAGCCCTGCCTGGGGGATCCTGGGCGACCGCTACGGACGCAAGCTGAACGTCCTTCGCGCGCTCATCCTGGGAGGCTTGTTCCTGACGATCTCCGGTTTCTCGCAGACGCCGATGCAACTCCTGCTCTCACGTTTCGTCATCGGTACGACCAGCGGCGTCTTGCCCACCATCATGGCCCTCGTCGCGGCGGAGACCCCCAGGGAGCGGCTTCCGTTCGCGGCCGGCATCATCCAGTCCGGCCTGTTCATCGGCATCGCGCTCGGTCCCCTCCTCGGAGGCATCATCTATGACGCCCTGGGGCTGAAGGCGGCTTTCGTCGCAACCGGGGTGGTGCTCTGGAGCTCCGCCGTTATCGTCCTCTTCCTGGTGCGGGAAGACTTCCATCCCGCGGAGTCTTCCCTGGGCCTCGTACAGCCGTTCCTCATCCTCTGGCGATTGAGCACATCCCGGATGATGCTTCCCCTCTATGCCGTTGTCTTTCTCATCCTCTCCTCGCATCTGGTGATCCAGCCTGCCATCCCCGGACTCGTCGGCATAGTGAAGGGCGTTCCGCCTTCCGGCACCGACTCCGGCATCGTGTTCGCTCTGGGAGGGATAGCCTCTGCAGCCTCCTCCGTGGCGATGGGGTGGCTCGCACCAAAGGTCGGACTGCAGCGCGTGTTCATCGTTGGGGCGTTGCTGGCGGCCTTCGCGGCGCTCATCCCTTACTTCGCGAACGACTACGTCACGCTGGCAGCCGGTTTCGCCGCCATCGCTCTCTTCTCCGGCGGCCTGTCCGGACTCGTGAATGGTCTCATCGCCCTGCGCACACCCAGCGGGCAACACGGCGCCGCGTTCGGCTCGGCGCAACTGTCGCACGCGGCAGGCGTGGCGCTGGGACCGCTGGCAGGCGGCGCGATGGTGGTGACCTGGGGACTGCGAAGCGTCTTCCTCCTGGAGGTCGCCACATTCGTCCTCATCCTGATCGTCATCGTCGCCCTGATGGGCTCACGCGGTGCCCGGACCGAGTGAAACCAGCCGCTACCGGCTGACGCCGGAGGACGCAGGAGCCGTCGTTGCAGGAGCCGCATGCAGCTGTAGCCCCAGCGCGCGCACCACTTTGAGTATCGTTGCGAATTCCGGATTGCCATCGGAGGAGAGCGCCTTGTACAGACTCTCCCTGCCAAGGCCTGTTTCCCGGGCAACCTTCGTCATTCCCTTTGCTCGGGCGATGTCACCCAGGACAACCGCTATCAGCTGTGGGTCTCCGTCTTCCAATGCTGCTTCGAGGTGAGCAACTATGTCTTCCTCGGTGGTCAGATAGTCGACCAGGTCCCAAGGTTTAGTGGGCACTTTCGCCATCGGTTCCTCTCTTCCTCAAGCCACGTCTCGCGCTAATCGTTGGGCTGCTCTGATGTCTCGTTCCTGGGTGCTTTTGTCGCCCCCGGCCAGCAGGACCACCAGCGTGTCTCCCCGCTGAACAAAGTAGACGCGGTAGCCTGGCCCGTGGTGGATGCGAAGTTCTGACACCCCGCCTCCCACGGGTCTCACGTCTCCTGGGTTGCCCATCGCGAGCCTTAGGACCCGCATGTTTATAAGAGCCTTCGACCTGTGATCGTCGAGCCGCTGGAACCAACGTTCATACACTTCGGTACGACGCAATTCAACCATCTCTATACAGTATCCTAAAAGATACACACCCGCAACCCGCCGGGAGGTCGATACGTGAGGCGTATAATCTCCCCATGCTCCTCACGCTGGACATCGGGAACACCAACATCACCATAGGGGCGTTCGATGGCGACGACCTCGTCGCGAGTTGGCGCCTCTCCACCGACTCTCGACGCCTCACGGACGAGTACGCCCTCCAACTGCGCGAACTCCTTCCGCTGAAGGGTGTCGCCGTGAACGAGGTAACGGAAGCTGCGCTTTGCAGCGTCGTCCCGCCTCTTACCGGCGTGTTCGAGGAGGTTGCGCGCTCGCTCTTCTCCTGCGACCCCGTCGTCGTGGGAGCCGGAACGCGCACGGGCATCCGCATCCAGTACCAGAGCCCGCATGACGTGGGAGCAGACCGTGTCGTGGATGCCGCGGCGGCCCTGCACTACTACGGCGGCCCCGCCATCGTCGTCGACCTCGGCACCGCCACCGTCTTCGACGCCGTAACAGCGGACGGCGACTACCTCGGCGGGGCGATCTCCATCGGCGTGGGCCTCGCGGGCGATGCGCTCGCAGCGAACACGTCCATGCTCCGCCGCGTGGACCTCACCGCCCCGGAGCACGCAATCGGCAAGAACACAACGGCCTCCATCAACTCCGGGCTCGTCTTCGGGTTCACCGGGCTCGTCGAGGCGATGGTGCGCCGCTTCCGCGACGAGATGGACGCACCGGACGCGACCGTCGTCGGCACCGGTGGCCTTGTGCCGCTCATCGCTGAGCAGACCTCCGTATTCGACGTGGTCGACCCGGAACTCACCCTGCGCGGCCTGCGCTACATATTCAACCTGAACCGGGAGCCCGCCCAGACCGGAGGCCCTCGATGAGCGGCCCATTCCACGGCAAGCGCATCCTTCTGGGCGTGAGCGGCAGCATCGCCGCCTACAAGGCCGCCGACCTGGCGAGTAAGCTCACGCAGGGCGGCGCCGAGGTAGACGTGCTCATGACGCACTCAGCAACCCGCTTCGTCACGCCGCTCACCTTCAGAAGCGTCACCCACCGCCCGGTGCTGACCGACCTGTTCGACCCCGATTCCCCGGAAGCCATCGAGCACGTTGCGCTGGCACAGGCTGCCGATCTGCTCGCCGTCGCACCCGCGACCGCCCACATGCTCGCGAAACTCGCCCTCGGCCTGGCCGACGACCCCATCAGCGTAACCGCCCTTGCGACCGGCGCGCCGCTCCTCATCGCCCCGGCGATGGACGCCAACATGTGGGAGCACCCCGCCGTGCGGCAGAACGTGGACAAGCTCCTCGAGCGGGGCGCGGTCATCGTCGGCCCCGGACAGGGACGGCTCGCCTCCGGGCTCACCGGCTGGGGGCGGCTCGCCGAGACCCCGGAACTGGTCGGGCGCATCGCGCAGACCCTCGGTGCGAATGGCGACCTGCGCGGGCGGAGCGTCGTCGTCAGCGCTGGCGGCACGCAGGAGCCGCTCGACCCGGTGCGCGTGCTCACCAATCGTTCCTCCGGCAAGATGGGCTACGCCATCGCGGAGGCCGCGCGGGACCGCGGTGCCGATGTAACGCTCGTGACCGCGCCCGCCGCGCTTGAAACGCCTGTCGGTGTCCGCGTCGAGCGTGCAGACACCGCAGAGCAGATGCGCATGGCCGTGCAGGAAGCCGCCTGCTCGGCCGACGCCCTCGTGATGGCAGCCGCTGTCGCGGACTATCGTCCCGCCGACCCGAGCGGAGAGAAGCTCAAGAAGGAAGCGATGGCCGACCTTACCGTCGCGCTGGAGCGCACGGAGGACATCGTCGCGGCTGCTCCGGACGACATCGTGAAGGTCGCCTTCGCCGCGGAGAGCAGCGATCTGCTGAAGAATGCCCGCGCTAAATTGGTGGGCAAGCGCGTCGACCTCGTAGCGGCGAACGACATCACCCTCCCGGACGCGGGCTTCGGTTCGAACGAGAACAAGGTCTGGCTCGTGGACGAAAGCGGCGATATGGAACTCCCGCTCATGCCCAAGTACGAGGTAGCGATGGCGATCCTGGACCGTGTCGTGGGCCTGCTGGACGCGCGTCGTACGACAGAGGGATAGCGATGGAACTCCTGTTCGTCGTCGCCCTGATCGGTGTCCCGGTCGCAGGCATTGTCTTGTACTACAGGGCATATCGCGAGGCCCGCATGTGGACGGAAGTCCACGTTGCGTGGGGCGTCGACCCCCAGCACCGTGCGATCGCTATCTACAACGAACTGACCCGCCAGGGCATCCGTGCGAAGCTCACGACCTCCGGATCATTCGAGACCATGCTGCGCCCATTCACTCGGCCCCACGCATCCATCCGCGTCCGCCGTGAAGACTTTGTTCCCGCCACCAGGATCGTCCACTCCGTGACGACGGGATAGGCTGCTACTCACCGGGAGCGCACGTCTTCCGTAACGCGGGGCAGCAGCGCAAGCAGGTCGCTCGCGAGCATCCCACCGCTGCCGTTCGCTGCGCTCCAGCGCTCCGCCGCCGCCCCGTGCAGATACACTCCCGCCACTGCCGCCTCGTAGCGCTCCATCCCCTGCGCCAGCAGGCCGCCGATGATGCCTGCCAGAACGTCGCCGGACCCCGCAGTGGCGAGCGCCGGGTTCGCGAACGGGCTGAGCGAGACGCGCCCGTCGGGGGCAGCGACCACGGTATGCGCCCCCTTGAGCACCACCACCTGCCCCCATTTCTCCGCCGAGGCCATCGCGATGCCCTTACGGTCCTGCTGCACCTCGTGCGCAGGCCTGCCGAGCAGCCGTCCCATCTCACCCGGATGCGGGGTCAGCACGGTGGGGACGGCGAGCATCGACGGCCAGCCGTAAGCGTCGGCGAGGATGTTCAGCGCATCCGCGTCGACAACCACGGGCGTGGGGATGGGAGGCTCGGTGAGCAGCAGCGCTCGCAGGAACGCTGCCGACGATTCGCCCGTTCCCAGACCCGGCCCGACCACGGCTGCGGACGCTGCGTTCAGCACCTCTCGAGCGGCGCCCGCCGCCTCAGCAGACACTCCACCGTCCGGCGTCTCTGCCAGAGGGGCATGCACCTGCTCGATGAGTTGCACCGCTGCGATCCGGCTGACGCTCTCCGGCGCGGCGAGATTCACGAGCCCCGCCCCCACGCGATACGCCGCCGACGCCGCGAGCACGGGGGCGCCGACGTACCGCCGGTGGCCGCCTACGACGGTCACGTTCCCGAAGCTTCCCTTGTGGCTGTCCGCGCTCCGGGGCAGCAGCAGGCCGCCCGCGAGCGAGGGGTCGATGAGGTCAATCGGGAGCCCGCCGTCCACGCCCTCGGGCAACCCGATGGAGAGCGTCTCGAGCTCTCCTGTGCGCTCCGCTCCGGGAAACTGCAGCAGACCGACCTTCGGCGCGCCGAGCACGAGCGTTACATCGGCGGAGAAGGAGGCTTCGTCGCATTCGCCCGTGTCGGCATCGACGCCCGTCGGCAGGTCAAGCGCGGCGAACAGTGGCCGCTGGGCGTGCATTCGCATCTCGCCCACCGATTCGAAGATGGCGCGCAGCACCGGGTCGAGCCCCGCATGCGCGCCGATGCCGAGCACTGCGTCGAGCACGAGGTCGGCGAGCGAAACGTAGCTTCCCAGCTGCCAACATTCGAGGTCTTCGGACGCCTCGACCACGCGGCATCGCCGCTCGCGGCACTCTTCGAACTTGTCCTCGCGGCGCCGCGCCGTCGTCATGTAGAGCGTCACCACCGCACCCCAGTCCGCCAGGTAGCGCGCCGCGACCATGCCGTCGCCGCCGTTGTTCCCCGGCCCCACCAGCACCACGACGCGCTTGCTCCGCACCCCGTCCAGCCGCTGCGCGATGCTCCGGGCAACCGCAAGGCCCGCGCTCTCCATCAGCGACTCCGCCGGGACTCCCGCCTCCGCCGCACGCGACTCCAGCAGCCGCATCTCGTCAGACGTAACGACCTTCAAGACAGACGCCCCACTACCGACGCCACTGCGTGCGAGCGCGAATGAGACAGGCTCACCGCCAGGCGGTCTATCCCCAGCTTCCGCGCGCGGGCGTCCGCCCTGCCGTGCAGCGCTATCTCCGGTTCGCCGCTGCGCTTCCGCGTTACCTCCACTTCCCGCCACCCGACGCCGCGCGTACCCGTCCCCAGTGCCTTCATCGTCGCCTCTTTCGCCGCGAACCGGGCGGCGAGCTGCGGCGCGCGCCCCCGGCAGTACGCTATCTCACCCGGCGTGTAGACCCGCTCCAGGAACCGCATTCCGAAACGCTCCAGCGCCGCCGCGATGCGCTCTATCTCGATCATGTCCACGCCCACGCAGATGTCCTGCACCTGCCTCCTCCATCTGCTACACGGAGGATGTATGGGGCCCTCCGTCTACATCAGGCGTGCCGCATCATATCAGCCCCCGGCGGCGACCGGCTGCTATCATCTGACACATCCCCGCCCGAGGAGAGGTCCGTGACCGCGACCGTTATAGATGGCAAGCAGATGGCCGAGGAGATCCGCGGCGAGGTCGCCCTGGAGACGCGCGCGCTCAGGGAACGCCTCGGCGTAACTCCCGGCCTCGCCGCCGTGCTGGTGGGAGGCGACCCTGCTTCCGCCGTCTACGTGCGGAACAAGCGCCGTGCCTGCGACGAGGCGGACATGTTCAGCGAGACGTTCGAGTTGCCGGACGAGACCACGCAGGAAGAGCTCATCGGCCTCGTGCGGCAACTCAACGCCGACCCCCGCTTCCACGGCATCCTCGTTCAGCTCCCCCTGCCCCCCCACATTGAGGAGCGGGAGGTCATCCTCGCCATAGACCCGGACAAGGACGTGGACGGGATGCACCCCATCAACGGTGGACGTCTCATGGAAGGCAATCCACGGTTCCTCCCGGCGACGCCCGCGGGCGTACAGCAGATGCTCGTCCGCACCGGCAACGACCCTTCGGGGAAACACGTCGTCATCGTCGGGCGGAGCAACATCGTCGGCAAACCGCTGGCTACGCTGCTCATGCAGAAGGCGCCTGGCGCGAACGCCACCGTGACCGTTTGCCACACCGGCACACGCGACCTCCCGTCCCTCACGCGCCAGGCCGACATCGTGGTAGCCGCCATAGGCAGGCCGCGCGCGCTCACGGCGGACATGGTCGCGGAGGGCGCGGTCGTGATCGACGTGGGCATCAACCGCGTGGACGACGCTACACGTAAGTCCGGCTACCGACTCGTCGGAGACGTGGACTACGAGGCGGTTGCGGAGAAGGCGTCAGCCATCACTCCGGTGCCCGGCGGCGTGGGACCCATGACCATCGCCATGCTGCTCACGAACACGCTGCGTGCGGCCCGTCTCTCCGCGGGGGAGAGCCTCTAGGCCTACCGGACCTCGAACAGCGATTCGACCTCCACAGCCGCGCCGCCGGGCAGCGACCCTGCGCCGTAGGCGACCCGCGCGTGCCGTCCCGCCTCGCCGAAGACCGCAACCATGAGGTCGGAGAAGCCGTTGATCACCTGCGGCTGCTGCGTGTAGTCCGGCGTCGCGTTCACCAGCCCCATCACCCGCACGACCCGCACGACGTTGTCGAGGTCGCCGAGCTCCCGTTTCGCCGCCGCGAGCGCATTCAGCCCGCAGTTGCGGGCCGCGGCGTAGGCGTCCTCGACGCCCATGTCGGCGCCCACCTTGCCCGTGATCATCGAGCCGTCCGCGTTGCGCGGCACCTGCCCTGCCACGAACAGCAGGTTGCCCGTCCGCACGGCGGGGATGTAATTCGCTACCGGAGTCGACACCTGCGGCAACTCCAGACCCAACTCCTGCAAACGGTCTTCGGCAACTGACACGGCGCAACACCTCGATGGGAGATCGGGGCAACCTGCCCCGTACGACGATGATAGCACCCCGCTCGACCAGCCCCACGACCGCGCCCGCGGTGCGTAGAATAGCGCCGCATCTTGCCGACCCGCGGAGGTCCTGCGCATGGACAACAGCGTCTTCTACCAGAACCTGGAGCCGTTCTCGTTCCTGGAGCGGAGCGCGTTCGTCTACCCGGACAAGCCCGCCGTCATCTACAAGGACCGCGTCTACACCTACAGCGAGCTGCGCGACCGCGTGAACCGGCTCGCCGGAGCGCTGAAGAGCGCCGGCGTCGGCAGGGGCGACCGCGTCGCGTTCATCGTCCCAAACCTCCCGCCGCTGCTGGAGGCGCACTACGGTCCCATGAGCATCGGCGCGGCGCTCGTCGCCATCAACACTCGCCTCTCGCCGCGGGAGATCGCCTACATCCTCAACCACTCCAGGGCGAAGGTGCTCGTGTTCGACTCCGAGTTCGCGCCCACCGTCCGGCAGGTGCAGGACGAGGTCCCCGGCATCTCGCTCTACGTGCAGGTCGTGGACGAGGTCCCGCGCGCCGACGACATCCCCGGCCCGGAGTACGAGGAGTTCCTCGCGTCGGCTCCGGACGGCGAGCACCGAGACCCCATCGCCTCGGAGATGGACATCATCACCATCAACTACACCTCCGGCACCACCGGTATGCCCAAGGGCGTGCAGTACCACGCTCGCGGGGCGTACCTCAACGCGCTCGGCGAGGTCATCGAGACCGGGCTGAACTGGCGCAGCGTCTACCTCTGGACGCTCCCCATGTTCCACTGCAACGGCTGGTGCCACACCTGGGCCGTCACCGCCGTCGGCGGCACGCACGTCTGCCTGCGGCGCGTCGACCCCGCCGAGGTCTACCGTCTCATCGACCAGCACGGCGTGACCAACATGTGCGGCGCGCCTACGGTGCTCACCGGCATGTACTCCTCTCCCGCCGCGGAGGGACAGGACCTCTCGGGCCTCACCATCGCCACCGGCGGCGCGCCGCCCGCGCCGCAGGTCGTCCGCACGATGGAGGGCATGGGCGCGAACATCATCCACCTCTACGGCCTCACCGAGACCTACGGCCCCATAACGCTGTGCGTGCCTCAGCTCGCTTGGGACGACATGACGCCGGAGGAGCGTGCGTTCGCCAAGGCGAAGCAGGGCGTTCCCTACGTCCATGCGGGCACCGGCCTCCGGGTGGTCGACGAGCAGATGAACGACGTGCCCCGCGACGGCGAGACGATGGGCGAGGTTGTCATGCGCTCCAACGGCGTGATGTCCGGCTACCTGGACGACCCGGACGCGACCGAGAAGGCGTTCGCCGGCGGGTGGTTCCACTCCGGCGACCTCGGCGTCTGGCACCCGGACGGCCAGATCGAGCTGAAGGACCGGGCGAAAGACGTCATCATCTCGGGCGGCGAGAACATCTCCAGCCAGGAGGTGGAGAAGGTCATCATGGAGCACCCCGGCGTGCTGGAGGTCTCCGTCGTCGCCGTGCCGGACGACCGTTGGGGCGAGACGCCCAAGGCGTTCATCACCCTTCGTGAGGGCGCGACGCTCACCGCGGAGGAGATCATCGCCTTCTGCCGCGACCGCATCGCGCACTTCAAGGCCCCGCGCCACGTGGAGTTCGGCGACCTCCCCAAGACCGCGACCGGCAAGATACAGAAGTACGTGCTGCGCGAGCGCGAGTGGGGAGGCCGTGAGTTCCGCGTGCAGGGCGCCCAGCGATGAAGCGAACGTTCACAGCGACCGTTTCGCAGGAAGGGCCGTGGCTCGTTGCGCAGGCGTTGGAGGCCGATGTCGCCAGCCAAGGTGAATCGGCCAACGAGGCGCTCGCAAACCTGCATGAAGCGCTGAAGTTGCACTTCGAGCCGCCCGTTCCCTCGTCACCACCCCGAATCCACCGGATCGAGGTAGAGGTGCCTCCGACCAGATCGCTGTAGCCCCCCACTCCCCCTTACGCCTCGGGGAAGGCCTCCAGGTGCTCGGCGAGCTCGTCCAGGTGCATCACGTCCGCGTACTTGTGGTGCATGTCGAACAGGTTGACCTTGTGCGACAGCAGGGCGCGGTCGTACACGCACTCCTCGGCGATCACGACGTGGAAGCCGTTGGAGTAGGCGTCGGCGACCGATGCCCGTACGCAGCCGCTCGTGCTCTCGCCGCAGACCAGCACCGTGTCGACGCCCATCTGCACGAGCTGCGCCACCAGCGGCGTCCCGTAGAAGCCGCTCGCACGCTGCTTGTAGATGATGAGGTCCTCGGGCTCCGGCGCGAACGCCTCGTAGATGCCGAACGGGTTCTCCCCCTGGTTCGCCCTGCGGCGGTTCGTCGAGCGCAGGCGGTTGGGGCGCGCCTCAGGCCTATCCTCGCCCGTCGTGTAGACGACCGGGAAGCCGCGGGCGCGCGCCATCGCGAACAGCTGCTTCGTCGGCTCAATGGCTTTCCACGCGTACTCGCCGCACGCGCTCGGAAACTCCTTCGCGACCTCGTGCACCGGGCGCGGTCCGCCCTGGTACGCCGAGTTGTACAGGTCGATCGCCAGTATCGCCGGACGCCGCCCGACGTACAGCTCGCGCTGGTAGTGCTTGTACAGCTCGATGTCCTCCGCGCTCACCACGTCCTTCCAACTGTGGTCCTCGAACCCGTACGTAGCCATCGCCTGCCTCCTTATGCCCCTTGGTTGGGCGCATTATACGTCCGCGAACAAGGTGACCAAAGGGGGGCGGAATCTGAGCACCTTGTTCAAGGCGCTACGAGTAAACCGGGTGCTCCATCTGAGCACCTTGAGCACCTTGTGATGGCGTGCGGCAGGCCATGGCCTGCTTCCGGCAACAAGGGAACAAGGTGTTCAACGATTTCAAAAGTTCGCCCCGGAGCCATAGATTCCATCTATAGTCGGATGCCGAGCTATAGACGTGGTTTATGGGTGCTGGCAGGGCGACGGTCATGCAATCAGCGTAGGGGACGCGGGGTCGACCGCGAAAGGGGCGGATGTCACATGGAGCACCGTCCAGCCCCGCGAACCCTCACCCCAGCCCTCTCCTGCCATCGGGAGAGGGAGCCGGACATCGCTCCCCTACCACCCCTGCGGTACCCTCACTCTCGCCTTCGCCCCTCGTAGGAGAGGGGATCCGGCAGGGCGCGCCCGAGAGGATGCTGCGCGCTAAAGCGCGGACTCCGCTCAGCATGACAAGGCAGGGGGGCGAGGTTCCTGCCTCCGCAGGAACAACGGGCGCTATTCCCATAACAACGACGGACACAGGCGCGGGAACGACGGAGAGGAGCGCGTGTGCGCTACAATCCCGCGCAGCAGCAGCGTTCCGTCGATAGGGGGGCTACGATGCTCACGCAGCAGGAGAACGAACGGCTCACGCACGTGGGGCCCGGCACACCGATGGGCGAGTTGATGCGCCGCTACTGGCACCCCATCGCCGCGGCCGCCGAGATGGACGAGCGCCCCACGAAGCCCGTTCGCCTGCTCGGTGAGGACCTCGTCCTCTACAAGGACAGGTCCGGCACGCTGGGACTGCTCGGCCGCTTCTGCCCGCACCGGCGCGTCGACCTGTCGTATGGCATACCGGAGGAGCACGGCCTCCGCTGCATGTACCACGGCTGGATGATGGACGAGACGGGACAGTGCATCGAGCAGCCGTTCGAGGAGACCGTCCACCCGGACGGGCGCTTCAAGGAGAAGGTGAAGGTCGCCGCGTACCCGGTCGAAGAGCTCGGCGGCCTGCTGTTCGCCTACATGGGCCCGCTGCCCGCCCCGCTCGTCCCGCGCTGGGACCTGTTCGTGACCGATCACGCGTGGCGCGACATCGGCTTCACGATGCTGCCCTGCAACTGGCTCCAGTGCCAGGAGAACTCAGCCGACCCCGTCCACGCCGAGTGGCTGCACGGCGTCTACGGCTGGTACCTCGCGCAGAAGACGGGCGAGGAGGTGCCGACGTGGCGGAAGGCGATGATGCGCCCCCACCAGCGCATCGGCTTCACGGAGTTCGCCAACGGCGTCTTCAAGCGTCGCATCGTCGAGGGCAGTACCGAGGACGACGACATCTGGAAGGTCGGCCACCCGTGGGTGTTCCCCAACATCCTCCGCTCCACCACCGGCACGACGAGCACCGAGTTCCAGATCCGTGTGCCCGTCGACGACCACAACACGCTGCACGTCGTCTACACGCGCTACCAGTTCCCGCCGGAGGTGCACGTCCCGCCGCAAGAGTCGGTGCCCTACTACGAGATACCCCTCTACGACGCGAACGGCGGGTTGAACGTGGCGGTGCCGCTGGTGCAGGACTTCATGGCGTGGGTGACGCAGACGCCCATCGCCGACCGCACCCGCGAGAAGCTCGGCGAGTCCGACACGGGCGTCATCATGCTCCGCCGGATGCTGAACGAGGCGATGGCGACGGTCGCGGATGGCGGCGACCCGATGAACGTCTTCCGCGACCCGGCGACGAACCAGTGCATCGAGATGACGCAGGAGAAGCTCTACTACACGCCGGACCGCAACCAGGCTCGGGCGATCTACCACAGCCACCAGGCCTATAACCCCAATATCGACGAGATCGTCGCGATGTTCCCGGGATGATCCGCTCCATCACCCGCAATCGGCTGCGAGACTCGACACGGCTTGTCGGTGGACCATGACGGGAGTTCCATCTGGGAGAAGCGCGCCATAGACGGTTGCGCGGGAGAGGAGCGGGTTTTCCCGCACGAACTCCAATACGTTCCGGTAGTTCGTGAGTCCGGACTCACTGGCCCGCACCTCTGTGTGCTCGAAACGTACGCCCGCGCGGCCGTGTAGCTCTGCCTCCCCTGCGTACGAATACTCGGCCTCCTCTGCGTACGAATACTCGCCGCCTGGCACCCCCATTGCACTGTCATCGCCGTTCTCGTTCTCAGGGTTCGCTATCCCTGCGATCGCTACGAACCATGCGAGGAGGTCGCGAGCGTCGTCGCCTTCCGCCCGGTCCGTACGCGGGGCGGAGTTGTACTCCATAGTGAACGTGAGGGCGCATCCGGCCTCGATGTTCTCCAGGAGGGCATCACGCACATCCAGCGCGTTCCGCTCGATCTCGACCGCCACGGCATCGCCGGCAGAACGCGCGGTTTCGCCGTTCGGGCTGCAACCCACGACGCCGAAAG
>DAOUHP010000129.1:0-2922 GCA_034428575.1 Dehalococcoidia bacterium
GAAGTCGAGCGGTTTGGTGACGAAGTCGAACGCACCCCGGTTCATCGCAGTGCGGATGTTCTTCATGTCTCCGTATGCAGAGACGATCACCGCACGAAGGTCTGGATTCAACTCGGCTATCTGGGACAACAGCGTGAGCCCGTCCATACGGGGCATGTTGATATCCGAGACCACCATGTCGATGTCCGAATCGCTGTTCAACACCTCGAGCGCTTCGACCCCGTTCTGGGCGAAGACGAACGAGTACCGCCCGGAACGGATATGGCGCCGCATTCGCTGCAGCACCAGCGGTTCCACGTCCGGTTCATCGTCAACCACGAGTATCCTGTAGGATTCCGCCTCTGATTCTGCCATCGCCTCCTCGTGTCCCTTCCTCAGGGGCAAAACGAACGAGCAACACTGTGCCCCTGAGACTCAGCAGTCGTGATTCAGCAGCCCGGTTAGCAACGCTGAGTTAGTCTTCGAGCGCCTTCAGCGCGTCCGCGCGGTTCTCATGGACCGGCACGATCTTGTCGAACCCGCTGATTGCGAATATCTCTCTGACCGACTCGGAGAGCGCACAGCCCAGGAGCTTGGCATTCTGCTTCTGGAGCGACTTGGCGACCAGCAGGATGACCCGGAGCCCGGCGCTGCTGATGTACTGCAACTGCCCCATGTCCATGATCACGCCCTGGTCGCTCTGCTGGATCGCTCCCTCGAGCGCCGACTGGAAGTCCATCGCGTTCGTTCCATCCACGCGGCCTTCCACGTCCACGATGAGATTCGTGCCTTCCCGTGTGCTTTTGAGCTCCATGTCTTCTCCCCTGCTACCAGTGTTTGCGAGCCCTCAGAGGCTCAGTATGCAACTCTACCAATGTTCTCCGTCAACGCTCAAATGTCAGCCGGGGCTCTTCCCGATCCCGCATGGCTGTCGCATACCCTACCATACTTTACAATCCACGCAGCTTACTGAGGAAGGTGCAACTGATGGGTCTGTACTACGACATCTTCGAAACCGACTGGGGATGGGTGGCGGTAGCCGGCTCGGCGAGGGGCATCCGCTACGCTACTCTGCCGGAGCCGACTCCCGAAAGCGCCCTCGAAGACCTCGAACGCAGCATGCGCGGTCCGCTTCCCGAGTACGCACCGAATGCGTTCGATCCCTACCGCACACGACTGGAGGCGTACCTACGGGGCGACGCCCCAACATGGGACGTGCCGCTGGACCTGGAGGGCGTGGCTCCGTTCTTCCGGCGAGCGTGGGACGCGTGCCGCTCCATCCCTCGCGGAGAAACGCGCACGTACGAGTGGCTCGCAGCCTCCGCCGGAAACATCAGGGCGGTCCGCGCCGCCGGTCAGGCGATGGCTCGCAACCGCATTCCCATCGTCATCCCCTGCCACCGTGTGATCGGGAAGGACGGCGGGCTGCACGGGTTCGGCGGCCCCGGCCTGCCCATGAAACAGCGCCTGCTGAACCTGGAGGCGGCGTCAGCCTGATCAGGCTGCCGTGCTCTCCAATTCCACTGTCAGGCCGGCATCCCGCATCGCGTTGACGTGCGCTGCGAGTTCCTCGCTGTACTGCGTTCGGATGATCGGCATGCTGATGCGCCAGAACTGTCCGCCGCTCTCGATAACGAGGTCAACCTCGTCCGTGCCGGGATAGTCCATCAGCGTCTGCAGGACCGATTTGAGCAGACGGTTGTCCTCGGAGGGCTGGTCAGTCTCCTTCATCTTGACGAGGACCTTGCGCCCCGCTTCGTAGTCCTGGGCTGCCGAGCCCGCTTCGATGTAAGGGCCGACCCCGTTCGACGAGGTAGACTCAGCCCCGTTCAGCCCCGGCCCTTGCAGAACGCTCCCCCGCTCCTCCGGCGGTGGCCTCCATTCCTCCACCTTCGGGGTCGCGGGGGCTGCCGCCAGACCAGGTGAAGCAACTGGCGTTGTCTCCCCGACCTCGAACTCGACCGCCTCGTCGCAGTGTATCGACGTCTCGTCGCCCCGCCGGCGCACGACTCCTCTCACCTGGACCAGGTTGCCCTCCGCCCACAGTTCGGCCGTCTTCTCGAATACACGGCTCCACACTGCAACGTCCAGGACAGAGCCGTCGAATATCTCCAGCCCCACAAAACAGATCTGCCTTCCCTGCTTGTCGGTCGTGAGACGTACCGACGCCACTTCCCCGGCCAGAAGCACCTTCTCACCTTCGGGGGACGACTCCACTTCCTCGCGGGACAGGGCAGCCCCTTCCGGAGCGTTCACCGGGTCGAGCACACGCCTCCCCAGCGCGACGCCTATCAGTTCGCGTTCCCAGGAGACCAACTCCCGGACCGTCGGCTCCGGCGCGGGCAACAGTTCGATCTCCCCCAGGGGCGTCGGCGCGGACGCGCCGAACATGTCGAACATCGTGGACTGACCGCTGTCCCGCAGGCGCGCCTCGCGCTGCATCAGGTGCACGATGTTGTCCGCACTCGCGGCAAGTTGACCTCTGGACCCGAAGGCGTCGAGCGCTCCCACGCGCGCGAGGCTCTCGATCACGCGCCGGTTTGCAGCTTCCGACCCGGCCCTCCGACAGAAGTCCTCCAGCGACGGGAACAGGCCGTTCTCTTCGCGCTCCTCCACCAGCTCTGCCACGGCAGACGCCCCGATGTTCTTGATCGACGCGAGCCCGAACCGCACGGCCTCCCGCCCGTCCTCCGCCCAGTCTACGCTGAAGTCCACCCCGCTCCGGTTCACGTCCGGCGGCAGCACCGGTATGCCCAGGCGCACGCACTCCGCCACTGCAGGCCCCATCCGGTCGTTCCCCTGGTACGCGTTGAGCACGCACGTCATGAACTCCACGGGATGGTTCGCCTTGAAGTATGCCGTCCAGTAGGCAACCACGGCGTAGCTCACGCTGTGCGCCTTGTTGAACGCATACCCCGCGAACGGCTCGATCAGGTCGAAGAC
>DAOUHP010000130.1:0-4851 GCA_034428575.1 Dehalococcoidia bacterium
GACGCACGAGCCGAGGCCCGCCTCGAACTCCGCGTGCAGCGCCCGGAGGTCTGCCGAGAGCGCGGCGAGGTTCGCCCGGTAGATGTCCGCGCCCGCCGGGTCCGCCTCTATCAGCGCCTCTGCGATGCGCTCCGCCTGGCTGACGGCGCGCAGCGGGTCGAGCCAGAAGTGCGGGTCGAACTCCCCATGGCCATGGTCATCCTCGCCCTCATGGCCGTGCTCGTCCTCTTCCTCGTGACCATGCTCATCCTCTTCCTCATGACCATGCTCGTCCTCTTCCTCATGGCCCTCGCCTTCACCGAGGGTGCCAACGAAGGCGATGCCAGTGGGCGAACCGCCGACGTCCCAGGCTTCCTCCACTTCGAGGTGTTCGAGGTCGAGCGCGATGACCTCACCCTGGGCCGGGTTCGTGAGGAACATCGTCTCGCCGACGATGATGAGGCGGGGCCGCCCATCCTCGCCCGGGTCCATGACGTGGAGGTGCGCGATCTCATCGCCGTCGTGGGCATCCAGCACGTGGAGTTCGCCTTCGGAGGTGAGCAGGTAGAGGCGCTCCGCGTGCGCGCCGACGCCGCCAGCCGCGACCGCCTCGCTGAAGACCCGCCGGAACTCGCCGGACTCCGGGTCGATCAGCCAGATGCCGTCGTTGGCGAAACCCTGACCGTCGAAGTAGGAGGCGCGTCCGAAGAAATGGTGCAGCTCTTCGTGTCCGAAGAAGGAGCCGATGCGCGACTCCTCGCGCATACCGGACGGATTCTCGATGAAGTCGTAGTCGTAGCTGCCGTCGTGCGGGTGCAGGAAGAGCACACCGCCGACGCAGCCGAAGACCGCGCCTTCCTCGTTGTGCGCCTCGCCGTGCTGGCCGGGGCAGGAACGGTTGCTCGCGTCATAGACGACTTCGTCGTCAAGATTGCGGACCTCAACGCCCACGGGAAGGCTGTCGTCCGAGTTCTCGGGGTAGTCGGGGTTCTTCGTGGTCACGGCGATGTGGTCGGGGGAGATCGCCAGGGCGGCGCCGTGCTGCGGGCCGGCGTCGAGCACGACCGGTTGGTAGTCGCCCTGCGTGCTGGCAAGCTCGTCCTCGTTGTAGAGGTAGGCGTGGCCGAGAGCGTCGGCGAACACTGCCGTCCAGCCGTAGCTGTTGGCGAAGTGGATCGGCCGTTCATCCGTCACTACAAGGGGATGACGCGAGACCGGCTCACGCACGAGGTCGAAGTGGTCGTCGTGCTCCACGAGGAAGATGCCGCCGTCGAAGAGGTGGATGCCGTCATCCGCCTCACCCGGGCCCCTGGCGAGGACGAAGGCGTAGCGGTGCGTCGGGCTGGCGTAGATCGCGGCCGGCGGAGCACTGATCTCGAAGGCGCCAACGTCCACCTCCTCCGTTGAGAGGTCGATCACTGAGAGGTGTTGCGCCTCGAGGTCCGCGACCAGCAGGCGTCCGTCAAAGGCCGACTCGTCCTCGCCGTGCTCGCCCTCTTCCATGTGGCCGTGTGGGTCTGCGCCTTCCTCGACGGGCAGTGCCGCCTCCGCGTACGCAGCCTCGACCACGATGCCGGAGAGGTCGTCGCCCAGAGACTCGAGCGCACGATCCAGCCAGGGCAACAGAGTGAGGCCGTTCGTCACTACGACGTCGGCCCCGGCGATCCTGCGGAGGTCGCTCGCCGTGAGTTCGAAACCGTGGGCCTCGGCGCCGGGCCGCACGAGGGTCTCGACTTCCACCCGGTCGCCGCCGATGCGTTCGGCGAAGTACTGCATCGGGTAGATGCTCGCGACCACCGACAGCGGCTCGGAGGGGACACTGGTGGGGGTGTTGGTAGGCTCCGGGGCGCTGGTGGGAGTGTTCGTAGGCTCGGGCTCTTCCGAGCAGGCCGCTATCGCCAGGGCCAAGGCCGTGACGATGAGCAGCAAAAACACACTAGTAATACTTCGTCTCATTCTATCGCCTCCACAAGGGTTTACATGGTCCGTGCACAGGGATACCTGCGCGACCTTTGCTGCGCACCTGCATCCAGCATGAGTCCATGATGCAGTTTCAGCCCGGTGCCCGAACGGCGTGATGGCATAGATAGAACCAGACGCGTCTACATATTGTCAATACCTCGTATCAATAATAGCGAAGATGATACCACCCCGAACCTCGCCGTTCCCCGCAGGGGACGGGCCGCTGGTGGCCGCTGCGGCTCACAGATGGGTCCTGTTGATCTTCCAGTCCGGCAGGATGCCCGCGGGACTGTACACCGCCGGGCGCCCGGCTTATGCTCCCATCGACCGACGAGTATCGAGCCGGGGTGCGGGAAGGAGTGAGGGCATGGCTGTCATCGATGCCGACACGCACGTGGACGAATGCGAAGAGACCTGGCGCTTCATGGCTCCCGAGGACGCGCGGTACAAGCCCGTCACGGTCGTCCCGGTCGAGGACATGGGCGCCGGCGCTCCAGCCCCTGGCTACACGAGGCACTGGCTCATCGGCAACAACCTGTCGATCCGCCGCATCCGCGACGACCGGCGCACCGGGACGACCATCGACGCCCGCGAGCTGAGGAACGTCGAGACCCGCCTGCGGCACATGGACGAGATGGGCGTGGACGTCCACGTCATGTACCCCACCATGTTCCTCACCTACCTGACGAGCGACCCGCAGGCACAGGTCGCCATCTGCAAGAGCTACAACCGCTGGATGGCCGACAGGTCCACCGAGAGTAACGGGCGCCTCCGCTGGGTGGCGGTGCTGCCGATGCTGGACATCGGGGCCGCGGTGGACGAGCTCCGCTGGGCGAGCGAGCACGGGGCCTGCGGGGTCTTCAAGCTGGCGACGGAATTGGACAGGCGCGCGACCGACCCCTACTTCTTCCCCGTTTACCAGGAGGCGAACGACCTCGATCTTCCCCTCTGCATGCACACCGGCTCGGGCGACCCGCCGGTCGGCAGCAGCGCACCGCTCCTGGGCGACGGGGTCGGCAGCACGAACGTCATCGACGCGTTCCACGCCATCGTCTTCTCCGGGCTCGCCATCAGGTTCCCGAAGTTGCGGTTCGGCTTCATCGAGGCGGGCGCCTCCTGGATCCCGTTCGTCGTCGACAGGCTCGACGCCCGCCGGGAGCGCATGGCCTGGGCGTTCAAGACGTTCAACTACTCGGACGACATGAGCGACCTCTTCCGGGAACACCGCCTCTACGTGACCTGCCAGTCGCAGGAGGACATCCCGTACCTCCTCCGGTTCGGCACCGAGGACCACCTGATGATCGGCACCGACTACTCGCACGCGGATATGTCTGCCGAGATCGGGGCCATAGACATCCTGCGGCGCAGGGCAGATGAGGGAGAGTTCAGCCAGACGGTGAAGCGCAAGGTCCTCGAGGACAATCCAACGACGTTCTACGGCCTGTGATGGGGGATGGCAGAACGGGGCGAGTGTGCGCTGCTGCGCATGCGCGCGACACAGTCGCGCGTCTGGATTCCCGCCGGTGCGGGAATGACGGACGCTATTCACAAGAACGATGAGGAAATCAGGAACGACGAAGGACGGATAGAATCCCGCGTATGACAACGACAACTCCCCACACCGGCGCGCCCTACACCGGACAATCCATCCTCCGCTTTGAGGACGACCGCCTATTGCGCGGCGACGGGACGTTCATTGCCGACATGACGCTCCCCGGCATGGCGCATTGCGCCATCGTCCGCAGCCCGCACGCCCACGCCCGCATCGAACGCATTGACGCAGGCGAGGCGCTCGCCATGCCGGGCGTGCTCGCGGTCATCACGGCGGACGACGTGGAAGACGGCGCGGTGCTGGAGAGCATCGGCAGGCCGGGTCTGCAGGTCAACCGGGGCGGCGCGCACCCCATCCTCGCGATCGAACGCGCGCTCTACGCAGGTCAGGCCGTCGCCGCCGTCGCGGCGGAGACCGCGGCGCAGGCCGCCGACGCCGCCGCTCGCGTCGAGGTCGTCTACGAGCCGCTGGAGGCGGTCAACGACCTGCAGCGGGCAGCCGACGGCGACTACCCGACGCTGCACGCCGCGATCGGATCGAACGTCGGGGCGTCGCAGCGTACAGGCGACGGCGACGTGGACGGCGCGTTCGCCGCCGCGGACCGGGTCGTGGAGGGGTCGTTCGTCATCCCGCGTCTCGCGCCGATGGCGATGGAGGGCCGGGGGTGCATCGCAAGGTTCGAGGAGTCCGGCGATCTCACGTTCTGGTCGTCCAACCAATCGCCGCACGACACCGCCCACCACATCGAGGAGGCGATCACCCTGCCGGGCCACGTGCGGGTCGTCACGCCGGACGTGGGCGGCGGCTTCGGGCACAAGCACCACGTCTACCCGGAGGAGGTCGCCGCCATCCTGCTGGCGATGCGGCTGCAACGCCCCGTCAAGTGGGTGGAGGAGCGCAGCGAGAACATCCACTCGTCACACGCTCGCGGCCTGGAGGCGCACGTACAGGCCGCCGTGACGAACGAGGGCACCGTCCTCGCGATCAGGGCGCGTTTCCTGTCTGACCTCGGCGCATACTGGATCAGCGGCGCGTTCACGTCGCCGGACAACGCGGCGAAGCGCTTCGCAGGCCCGTACCACATCCCCGCATACGACGGCGACCAGGTCTGCCTGATGACGAACCGCCCGCCCATCACCTCGTACCGGGGCGCGGGGCAGCCGGAGGCCACGTTCTGCATGGAGCGCATCCTCGACCTCATCGCCCAAAAGCTGGGCATCGACCCCGTGGACCTGCGCCGCCGCAACCTCATCCCGCCGGACCAGTTCCCGTACACGACGGCCGCCGGAACGCCATACGTGGACGGCAGCTACGAGCCGGTGCTCGACCGGGCGCTCGAGGTCGCCGGGTACGACGAC
>DAOUHP010000131.1:0-28809 GCA_034428575.1 Dehalococcoidia bacterium
CGTCGTCGAAGACTTCGAATGCGGGCGTCGGCGCTCCGGCGTCGCGCATGATGTGTCGTGCGAACGATTTGCTGCCCTCGATGCGGGCGGCAGCCTGCGTCGGCCCGAAGATGCGCAGCCCTTCCTGGCGGAAACGGTCCACGATGCCGAGGGTGAGCGGCAGTTCCGGCCCGACGATGGTGAGGTCGATGCCGCGCTCGTGTGCAGCGTCCACGAGCGCATCGAGGTCCGTTACGGCGATGGAGAGGTTGGCGGCGATGGCAGATGTCCCGGCGTTGCCCGGCGCAGCGAATAGTTCAGGGTTGCGCGGGCTCTGAGCGAGCTTCCAGAGAATGGCGTGCTCGCGCGCGCCGCTCCCGACGACAAGCACTCTCACGTTCTGTCCCTCGGCTGGCGGAACATGACGATCGCGATGACGAGACAGACCATGCCTATGCCCATCGCTATGAAGACTGTCGGCACGTCCCATTCGCCGGCGATGCCCATGGCGAGGCCGCCGACGATGAACGTGAGGCCCAGCGCACCGAAGACTGTCCGGACGGCGCGTCTGAGATTGACGACACCCATCGCTCCTACTCCCACTCGATGGTGCCGGGCGGCTTGCTCGTGATGTCGTAGACGACGCGGTTCACGCTCGGCACCTCGTTGACGATGCGGTTGGAGATCCGCGCGAGAGTCTCGTAGGGCAGGCGCGCCCAGTCCGCGGTCATAGCGTCCTCACTCGTGACCGCCCGCAGCGCCACGACGTGCTGGTAGGTGCGCAGGTCGCCCATGACGCCCACCGTGCGGGTGTCGGTGAGGACGGCGAAGCTCTGCCAGAGCTGGTCGTAGAGACCGTCGCCCTTGATCTCGTCCATGACGATCCAGTCTGCGGCGCGCAGCGTCTCCAGCTTTTCGTACGTCACGTCGCCGATGATGCGGATCGCAAGGCCGGGGCCAGGAAACGGCTGGCGGTTGATCATCTCCGGCGGCAGCCCGAGTTCGGCGCCGACGAGCCGTACTTCGTCCTTGAAGAGGTAGCGCAGCGGTTCCACGAGGTCCAACTGCATCCGCTCCGGCAGCCCGCCGACATTGTGGTGCGTCTTGATCTTGTGGGACGTGCTGTGCTCCGCCGTCTCGCTCTCGATGACGTCCGGGTAGAGCGTGCCCTGCGCGAGGAAGTCCACCGCTCCCATCGTGCGCGCCTCTTCTTCGAACACGTTTATGAACTCCGCACCGATCGTCTTGCGCTTCTGTTCCGGGTCGACCACTCCGGCGAGGCCGGAGAGGAAGCGCTCGGTGGCGTCGACGTAGACCAGGTTGAGGCCCAGGTTGCGCTCGAACACGGCGCGGACGCGCTCCGGCTCCTCGCGGCGCAGCAGTCCATTGTTCACGAAGATGCACGTCAACTGGTCGCCGATGGCCTCGTGGACGAGCCGCGCCGTGACCGCCGAGTCCACGCCCCCAGACAGCGCGCAGATCACCCGGCCGTCGCCCACCTGGTCGCGGATGCGCTGGACGGTCTCCGCTACGAAGTTGCCCGGGGTCCACGAGCCGGACACGCCGCAGACCTTGTAGGCGAAATTGCGGATGACCTCCGCGCCCTGCGGCGTGTGCGCAACTTCCGGGTGGAACTGGATGCCGTACATGCCGGCGTCGTTCGCCATCGCCGCGATAGGCGAGTTCTCCGTATACGCGATGGCGCGGAAGCCGGGAGGCATGGCGCTGATGCGGTCGCCGTGGCTCATCCACACCGCCGTCTCGCCGTCCAGCCCGTCAAAGAGCGGGCTGGGGTCGTTCTTGTGCACGACGGCGAAGCCGTACTCGCGCTCCGTGGCGGGGATGACGCTGCCGCCCAGTTGGTGCGCGAGCAGTTGCATGCCGTAGCAGATGCCCAGGACCGGCACGCCGCTCTCGAATATCCACGGCTGGGCGAGGGGGGCGGCGTCTTCGTAAACGGACGCGGGGCCTCCGGAGAGGATGATGCCCTTCAGATCGAGGCCGTCAACGGCTGCGCGGGGTGCGGTGGGGGAGATGAGCTCGCAGTAGACGTTCTGCTCGCGGACGCGGCGCGCGATGAGCCGGCTGTACTGCGAGCCGTAGTCGATGACGGCGATGCCTTCGGGCTTCAGGGGTTCGGACTCGCCGATGCTCCGGCGCCCGCCGGAGGCTTGTTCGCGCTCCTGCGCGATGCCCAGGTAGGTGGAGACTTCCACGTCGCCGCTCGTCGACACCCGGTGCGTCCCGTCGGTGAGCGGCGGTGGGGCGTTGTCGTTCGGCGAGTCCATGCGGTGTCTCATAATGTATATGCCGCAGGGCAGCCGGTCAAACGCGCCTTCCACGATTTGTGACACGCGGCCCTTTTGCGGTCGCGCCGTGCCCGCGTACGCTGCCTCCGGCGCAGACGGCTGTAGCCGCTGCAGGTGGCAGGTGAGCAGTAATGGATAGGAAAGAGCAGGCTCCGATGGTGAATGAGCAGCGGATGAGCAGTGATGAACGGTTTGACTGCTCATGCGTAAGGGCGCGTCCAGAGGCGAAACCAGGGTGGATGAACAGAAATGAGCAGCATTTCCCCCGGAAAGGTTCATCGCGGGCTGTCCATCCACGGGGCGCGCTCCGGGGCAAGGGATGGGATGAAGGAGGCCGGTGCTATACTCGGAGCCGTCGTATCCGTAAGGACGGTCCCCTGATGCCTCTCGCCCCCGACAACCCCAACAACCGCTCCGTGGCGTCCATCCTGCTGCGCGAGGGCGGCGTTATCGCGTTCCCCACGGACACCGTCTATGGGCTCGGGGCGTCGGCGTTCAACTACGCGGCGGTCTCGATGGTTTTCGTCATCAAGAACCGTGCCCGGGACCAGGGCCTGCCCGTGCTCATCGCCTCCGAGTCTCAGCTGCCGGAAGTGGCCTCCGAGGTTCCGGACAGCGCCTATGCGCTCGCTGAGCGCTTCTGGCCCGGCGGCCTCACGCTCGTGGTGCCGCGCAACCTGAACGTCCCCGCGCTCGTCGCTGGATACGGCGACACCATCGCCGTGCGGCTACCCGACCACCCGTGCCCGCAGACCCTCGTTCAGGCGCTTGGCAAGCCGATCACGGGCACGAGCGCGAACCGGCACAACGGCCCGGAGCCGTCGAGCGCGGCGGAGGTGCAGCGGCAACTCGGCAACCGGCTCAGCATGATCCTGGACGGCGGCGACAGCCCCGTGGCGGTGCCGTCCACCATCGTCGACACGACGCAGCACCCTCCCAAGGTATTGCGGCTCGGCGGCGTGTCGGTTGAACAGATGCAGGAGGTCTGCGAGATAGCAGGGCCGGACACGCCCGCCTGCTGACGCTTACCCATGCCTGGCGCACCTTGGACACCCGACAGCCTGCTCGCGCATCAGCCGCTCGTCGAGCGGGCGCTGCGCGCGAGCCTCGACCTGCCGAAGGACCCCACGCTCCCGCTGTACCGGATGATGCGTTACCAACTTGGCTGGGTCGACGCCGCAGGCGAGCAACGCAGCGCCGAGACGTTCCGGTGGCTCGGAACGCTCTGCCTCGAGGCGGCGGCGGCGCTCGGCGGCGAACCGGAGCAGTCGGCGCCCAACGCCGCGGCCATCGAACTGTTGGGCGAGTCTGCCGCCGTCCACGAGGACATGCAGACCGCCACGCAGCAGCGGGCAGGGCAGGATGCGGTCTGGTGGGTGTGGGGCCCGGCACAGGCCGTCAACGCGGGCGACGGCCTCTACGCGCTTGCTCGCCTCTCGATACTCGACACACTCAGCGGAGACGCGGCGACGCGGCTGCCCGCAACGCTCATGGAACTGGATACCGCGGCCCTCGAGTATTACCAGGGGCAGTTCCACGATCTCCAACTCCAGGAACGCGTGGACGTGACGGAACAGCAGTACATGCGCATGGCGCGCGGGAAATACGGCGCCCTCGTGGGCGGCGCGCTGGCCCTGGGCGCCGTCGCTGCGGGAGCGGACGAGGCAACGATCAATGCCTTCCGCGAGGCCGGCGTCGAGATGGGTGTGGCGTCGCTTATCGCAAGCGAGGAGCGTCTCTTCTGGGGCGACGGCGGACAGGCGGGCCGCGCGTTGAACAAGAGCAAGCTCTACCCGGTCGTCGCCGCGCTGCAACACGGCACGCTCGCACAGAAGCGGGCGCTCGGGGGCTACTACTTCAAGCGCGTCATGGAGCCGGACGACCTCGCGGGGATCCGAGCGGTGCTCGAGGAGTCCGGTGCACGGGAGCGGACGCGGACCAGGCTGGACGAGACGAAGCGGAGCGCTATCGAGGCGCTCGAGAAGACCGAACTTACAATGATCCAGATCGACGGCTGGGGTGAGATCGTCAACGGACTCACGGGTGAGCCATGGGGATGAAACGAACGATCAGGGACTTCGACTGGCAAGACAAGCGGGCGCTCGTCCGCGTCGACTTCAATGTGCCGTTCGAGCGAGGTACGACGCGGATCTCGGACGACGTGCGCATCCGTGAGGCGGTGCCGACTATCGAACACCTGCGCGGGCAGGGCGCGGCAGTCATCCTCTGCACCCACCTCGGACGTCCGGACGGCAAGCGCGTACCTGAACTGGAGCTCGGGCCCATCGTCGAACGACTGAGCAAACTGCTCGGCGCGCCGGTCGGCTACGTTAACGATGCGCCGGGCGACGACGCGAAGGCTGCCGCCGGAGCCCTGGCTTCGGGCGACGTGCTGATGCTGGATAACATCCGCTTCTGGCCGGGCGAAGAAGCGAACGCCCCCGACTTCGCCGGCGCGCTCGCCTCGCTGGCTGACGCCTATGTGAACGACGCGTTCGGCACGGCGCACCGCGCGCACGCCTCGACCGAGGGCGTTGCCCACCGCCTTCCGGCTATGGCCGGGCTGCTGATGGAGAAGGAGATCACGTTCCTCGGCGGCGTCCTGGAGCACCCCGCGCGCCCGCTCGCCGCCTTGCTCGGCGGAGCAAAGGTAAGTGACAAACTCCAGGTGCTCGGGCGGCTCATCGGCCACGCGGACGAGCTGTTCGTCGGCGGCGGCATGGCCGGCACATTCCTCAAGGCGCAGGGCTACGAGATCGGGGCATCGCTGCTGGAAGAGGACCTCATCGGCTTCTGCGCGGAGACCATGGAGCGCGCCGCCGCGGCCTCGACACCCATCACACTGCCTGAGGACGTCGTCGTCGCGGAACGCATCGAACCGGAAGTGCCGACGTCCGTCGTCGGTATCGGCGACATCCCCTCGAACGCCATGGTGCTCGACATCGGGCCGAAGACGGCTGCCTCGTACGCACAACGGCTCGCAGGCATGGGGTCGGTGGTTTGGAACGGGCCGATGGGCGTGTTCGAGGTGCCGCCGTTCCACGAGGGGACCCGGGTCGTGGCGGAGGCCATCGCGTCCGGCAGCGTCGTTTCGGTCATCGGCGGCGGCTCGACCGCGGAGGCTGTCGCACACCTGGGGCTCGCGGAGCGGATGTCGCACGTCTCGACGGGTGGCGGCGCGTCGCTGGAGTTCCTGGAGGGCAAGGAGTTGCCCGGCGTCGCGGCTCTGGATGAAGTCCAGGACGCACACTGATACGACGCGTAGGAGCGCGCGTGGCACCGTTTCAACGAGCAGTCCTCTTTTGGGTGGTGCTGGCTGTGTTCGTGGCGGCAGCGGTGGTGTCGCTGGGTGTGTTCAGCGGGACCTGGCCTTGGGATACGTCACCATTCATAGAGCGAACGGCTGTAGGCACGTTCCTGGTGAGCGTCGGCGGGGCTGTGGTTGCTGCGTTCAAGGGACTGTTCACACCTCGTGTCGACCTCTTCGTGGCGATCGATTTCCCCGACAACGTCGATTTGGAGCCCGAGGGGCGATTTCAAGTATGGGATGAAGAAAGAGGGCAGGCAGGTAGAAGTCAAGTCATCCTCATTGAAGGCACACCAAGTGTAGGCTGGTATTGCCGCCTTCCCCAGAAAATTGGGTTATCCGACAGGGTCCTGCTGCAATTTCGGGAAACCACGGGGGTAGAATGGCAGGTGCGATACTTCTCACCCCGCTTCAGTCGGCATTCCGCCGTGCAAGTGGGAGCAGACGGCCGAACAGACCGGGATGGAGGTGAACAATGAATCTGCGATACAGAAACTACGCGAGGGCGTCTCGCAACGGCGCGGAGGCAAACCTGTTTGAATGGCGCGTGTTCGTGGACGAGCCGTCTCACGTGTTGGACAAGATCGAGTCCGTCATCTACACGCTGCCGCCTACATTCTCCTTCCCTTCTAGGACAGTCACCGACGCTGACGGGGGCTTTGCGCTGGAAGGCCGAAGCCTGAACAATTTCATCATCCTTGCCACCGTGGTCTACAAGGACCGCCTTGAGGAAACCCAGCAGCACCAGGTCGACCTGTCCCAGCCTTGGCCTGCCGAGCCGGTCAGCGCGTAGAGGTTCCGTGCGCACGCCATTCGTAGCAGGTAACTGGAAGATGAACCCCGCGTCCGTGGCGGACGCCGAGGCGCTCGCCTCGCAGCTCGTGGAAGCCATCGGCGGCATCGACGGCGTAACGCGCGTCGCCTGTCCGCCGTTCGTGACACTGCCGGCCGTTGCCGAAGTGCTCTCCGGTTCCGGCGTAGGCGTCGGCGCGCAGAACGCCCACCCCGAAGCGAAGGGTGCGTTCACCGGGGAGGTCCCGCTGGGGATGCTCGTCGGGCTCTGCACGTACGTTATCGTCGGGCACTCGGAACGGCGGCAACTATTCGGTGAGACTGACGCGTTCGTGAGCGCGAAGGTCGGCGCCGTGCTCGCGGCGGGACTGACGCCCATCCTCTGCGTCGGCGAAACGCTGGACGAGCGTGACTCCCACCGGGCGGAGGCCGTCGTGCGCCGGCAGGTGTCGGCGGGCCTGGCAAGCGTGAGCGAGGAGCAGGCCGCTCGCATCGTCATCGCCTACGAGCCGGTGTGGGCCATCGGCACAGGCAGGGCGGCGACCCCGGAGATAGCGCAGGAGATGTGCGCCTTCGTGCGCTCGGAGGCCGGAGCGTCCTTGGGCGTCAGCGCCGCGGACGGCATGCCGGCGCTCTACGGCGGCAGCGTCAACCCGAGTAACGCGGCCTCACTCGCAGCGCAGCCGGACGTCGACGGCGCGCTCGTGGGCGGCGCGAGCCTCGTCGCAGCGGACTTCGCCGCCATCGTCAAAGCGTTCGCGCCGGCCTGATCGTCCATGGCCGCGCCGCGCGTGCTTTTCATCGTCGGTCCCACGGCAAGCGGCAAGACTGCCGCGTCGCTCCGGCTTGCGTCCGATGCGCGGGTCGAGATCGTGAACGCGGACAGCCGCCAGGTCTACCGGGGTATGTCCGTAGGGACGGGCAAGCCGACGCCCACCGAGCTCGCCTCGGTCCCGCACCACCTCATCGACGTCGCAGCGCCGGACGAGCGGTACAACCTCGCGCGCTTCCTCACGGAGGCGCGCAACGCCATCGCAGACGTCGCATCGCAGGGCGTAGCTCCCGTCGTCGTGGGCGGCACGGGCCAGTACGTCTGGGGGCTGGTCGAGGGTTGGCATGCACCCGCCGTACCCCCCAACCGGATGCTCCGCGCCGAGCTTGCGGAAGAGGCACGACAGCACGGGCCGGAGGCGCTGCACGAGCGACTGCGCTCCGTCGACCCTCACGCCGCTGGCGCGATCGACGCGCGCAACGTGCGGCGCGTCGTACGCGCCCTGGAGGTGTGGCACGAGACAGGCGCCCCTTTCTCACGCCAGCGCCGGAAGTCACCGCCGGGGTTCGAGCCTGCGGTGCTCGGCGTCGCGCCTGAGCGTGCCGTGGTGCGCCAACGCGCCGACGAACGGGTGGACGCGATGCTCCGCGGCGGCTGGCCTGAGGAAGTGCGCCAGTTGCTGGCAGCGGGCTTCGGCCCGGAGCTCCCGTCGTTCTCCAGTGTCGGTTACCGGGAGGTCGCCGCGTACGTGGAGGGCAGGATGACGATCGATGAGACAGCGGAGCGGGTGAAGAACGCGACGCACCGCCTCATCCGTCGGCAGGCAACGTGGTTCAAGGCGACCGATGCCCGCATCGCGTGGAGCCCTGATGCGAAGGACCTCGCGGCAAGGGCGCTGGAGGCGATTCGCGCTTGACGAAGCACGCTCGCTCGTAGGAACCTAGCACCGCTCCTCGCGGTCGCCGTGAGAGAGTAATCACACAACGAGAGCAGGTGACATGGCAGGCTATCTCGACCCCAACGACCCCGTGGTGCAGGCGTTCGCGAAACTCGGTACGACGCCCGTCAGCGACGCGATGGACAGGCTCGGCCTCGGCGGCCAGGTATTCGGCATCAAGCCGGTTGACCGCGACTTCACGCTCTGCGGACGCGCCCACACGGTGCGCAACGAGCCGATGACCGCAGGACACAAGGGCGAGAGCGTCGGCGACTACATCGACGAAGTGGCGCCCGGCGGCGTGGTCGTCATCGACAACGGCGGGCGGCTCGACGCCACCGTTTGGGGAGACATCCTCACCATCATGGCCGACCGCAACAACCTCGGCGGCACGGTCATCCACGGTGTCTGCCGCGACTCCAACCGCGCGCTCAAACTGAATTACCCCATCTTCTCCCGCGGCACGTACATGCGCACCGGCAAGGACCGCGTCCGCGCCGACGCGTACCAGGAGCCGGTGTCGCTCGGCGAGGTCCGCGTGCTGCCCGGTGACCTGCTGCTCGGCGACGGTGACGGTGTGCTCGTCATCGCACAGGAGCACGAGCAGGACGTGCTGAAGGCTGCGCTGGAGATCGACGAGGCCGAGGAGCGCATTCGCAACGAGATCGCGCTTGGCGGACGCCTGGACGCAGCCCGCGAGAAGTTCCGCTACCACCAGCTGCAAAGCAGGGTGTAGGCCACATCCCAGTGCTCTCACCCTACCTCTGTCCGTTGGAGACCTTCCGTGACTTAGCAGAGGCGGGATGCAGAGCGGGAATCCCCTCTCCCTGGAGGAGAGGGTCAGGGTGAGGGGCAGAGACAACACACAGGAGGTTGTTGACGATGCAGACTTCCATCCCATGCGTATTCATGCGCGGCGGCACGTCGCGGGGGCCGTACTTCCTCGCGTCCGACCTGCCCAGCGACCCTGAAACGCGCGACAAGGTATTGCTCGCGGTGATGGGATCACCCGACGACCGCCAGATAGACGGCCTCGGCGGTGCGGACCCACTCACGAGCAAGGTCGCCATCGTCAGCCCCGCCACACGCGAGGACTGCGACGTCGACTATCTGTTCGCGCAGGTCGTCGTGAACGAGGCGGTCGTGGATGTGAGCCCCAACTGCGGGAACATGCTCGCGGGCATCGGACCCTTCGCCATCGAGCACGGCCTCATTCCCGCGGCGGACGGCGAGACCGAGGTACGCATCCACATGGTCAACTCCGGCGACAGGGCCATCGCCCGCATCATGACGCCGGGCGGACAGGTGGAATACCAGGGCGCCGCGCGCATCGACGGCGTCCCAGGCACGTCCGCCCCCATCATGATCGACGTCGAGGACACCGCTGGCTCGTTCTGCGGTGCGCTCTTCCCCACGGGCAACCGCACCGACGTGATCGACGGCATCGAGTGCTCGCTGATGGACAATGGCATGCCCGTCGTCGCGATGCGCGCCAAGGACCTGGACCGCACGGGTTACGAGACACGCGACGAACTGAACGCGGACACTGAGCTGAAGGAACGCATCGAGAGCATCCGCCTGCAGGCGGGGCACCTGATGAACCTCGGTGACGTGACCGACAACGTCGTCCCCAAGATGTTCCTGCTCGCTCCTCCGGTCAGCGGGGGCGCCCTCTGCACCCGCTCGTACATCCCCAAGGTGGCGCACGCCTCCATCGGGGTTCTCGCCGCGGTGACTGTCGCTACTGCCGCCGTCTTCCCCGGCACCACCGCCTACGACTACGCGGTCCGGCCCGAGGGGCGCCGCAAGATGCTGGAGCTGGAGCACCCGACCGGCGACTTCGCGGTTGAATTGCAGGTGGGCGGCACGGACGAAGAGCCGACCATCGAGCGAGCCGCTCTGCTGCGGACCGCCCGGAAACTGATGGAGGGCGAGGTCTACATCCCGGCCGATGTCTGGACCGGCAAGGGCGAACTCGCGGAGGCAACCGCACGATGACAGAGCGCGAGATACGCATGATCCCCGGCCCTGACCCCAACCCCAAAAAGCCAGACCTGGCGCTGCCTCCGAACGCATGCGATGCACACTGCCACATCTTCGGCCCCGGTGACGTCTTCCCCTACCATCCCAACCGGTCGTACACGCCGCCCGACGCGTCGAAAGAGACGTTGAAGGCACTGCACGACCACCTCGGTATCGCCCGTGCGGTCATCGTCCACGCGAGCTGCCACGGCGTCTACATGGACGCCACGCTCGACGCAATTGCGTGGTCGGGCGGGGCCTACCGGGGCACCAGCATCGTCGACCCGGACATCACCGACGCGGAGTTGCGCCGCTACCATGAGGGCGGCATCCGCGCCGTGCGCTTCAACTTCGTGCGCCACCTGGAGAGCGTGCCGGAGCCGGAGGTCGTGCGGCGGATGGCGGAGCGCATCGCGCCTATGGGATGGCACCTCGTCGTCCACCTGGATGCCGAGGACATCGTCGAACTCTCGCCGTTGCTGCTCGGCCTGCCCGTGCCGTTCGCGATCGACCACATGGCGCGGGTGAAGGCGAGCGACGGACTGGAGCAGACACCGTTCCAGGAACTGCTGCGCCTGATGGAACGCCTGAACGCGTGGGTGAAGATATGCGGCGGCGAGCGGGTATCGACCGACGGCCCGCCGTTCACGGACGCTGTCCCGTTCGCGCAGGCGCTCATCGCCGCCGCACCGGACCGCGTGCTCTGGGGCACCGACTTCCCGCACCCGAACGTGCGCCACATGCCGAACGACGGGCACCTCGTCGACCTGTTCGGCATGTACACGGACGACCCTGCCGTCCAGAAGCAGATCCTCGTTGACAACCCGGACACGCTCTACTTCAACGTGAACTGACACGCGATGGCGGAACGGCGGGCCTGAAGGCCTTACAATAGAAGGCAGCGGGCGTCCTGACAGCGCAAGAGCGCCTGCCTCGCACGGAGGCCCCTCCATGCCGCAACGGCCGGCAGTCCGTTCCCCACAACGACCCACGCCCCTGGCATGGCTACGGGTGACGTGGCTCGGCATGAGCGTCTTGATGGTGGCCGTCGGTATCGCTGGCGCCGCGCTGGCCCAGGTCCAGCCCCGCGAGGTGCACGTCGTCGAGGTGGACGGCATCATCAGCCCCATCACAGACCGCTACATAACACGTGCGCTGGAAGAGGCTGAGCGCAGCGGCGCCGAGGCGGTCGTCATCACTCTCGACACGCCGGGCGGATTGCTCAGCGCGACTCGGGACATCACGGAGGCGCTCCTTGCCGCACCCGTGCCGGTGGTCGTCTACGTCTCGCCGCAGGGGGCGCACGCGGCGTCCGCCGGAACGTTCATAACGGCAGCGGCCCATGTCGCCGCGATGGCTCCCGGAACGAACATCGGGGCGGCCAGCCCGATCAGCGCGCAGGGCGAGGGCCTGGACGAGACGATCAAGGACAAGGTATTCGAGGACACGGCGGCACAGATCCGCGCCATCGCCGAGGCACGGGGCAGGCCCTCCGAACCGCTCGAGGCAACGGTGCTGGAAGCGAGATCGTACACGTCGGACGAAGCGCTCGAGCTCGGCATCGTGGATGTCCTGGCCGTGAACGTGAACGACCTGCTGAAACAGATCGATGGGCGGAGCGTCGTCATCGTCACGGCGGACGGCGACCAGAGCGTGACACTGCATACGGCGGACGCGCCGGTGCGGAACATCCGCATGGGACTGTTCGACCGCATCCTCTCCTACATCGCCGACCCAAACGTCGCTTTCCTGCTCATATCGCTCGGCGGGCTCGGGTTGTTCGTCGAGTTCTGGAACCCGGGGCTCATCTTCCCCGGTGTTGCAGGGCTCGTCGCGCTCGTGCTGGGGCTCGCGGCGCTGGGAAGCCTGCCGGGCAACTGGGCAGGCGTGGCGCTCATCCTGCTGGCATTCGTGCTGTTCAGCGTCGAGTTCAACATAGACGGGTTCGGTGTAGTCGGCGCGTTGGGCATCGCAAGCCTCGTCCTTGGCGGCATCCTGCTCTTCTCGCACTTCGGCACGCCGTCGCCCGTGCTCCCGGACATCAGCGTGAGTTGGTGGGCCATCACGCCGGTCGCGGTTACCATGGGCATCGGCGTCCTGCTCTTCTCGCGGGAGGTGGGACGCGTGCGCCGTGAACAGTTCAGGCACGGTACGCCCGAGCCCATCCTCATCGGCATGACTGGTATGGTATCGGCGGCGCTCGCACCGGAAGGGAAGGTGCGCGTACGCGGCGAGACATGGAACGCCCGTGCGCTGGACGGCTCGCACATCGGACGCGGGTCATCCGTTGTGGTACGGACGGAGCACGGCGCGCTGCTGGAAGTGGAACGAGTAGGACCAAGGCGAGCAGAGGAAACGGAGAAGGAGTAAGCGCATGGCTAACTGGGGTCTGAATGTCATCAAGCAGTATCAGCGACTCGTCGTGTTTACATTCGGCTCGTACACCGGGACGCGCGGGCCAGGCATCCGATGGCTCTGGCCGTTCGTCAACAACGGCTCATCCACTGCAGACCTTAGGGAGGTACCCGTGCCTATCCCGCGGCAGACGAGCATCACACGGGACAACGCCCCGATCGACATCGACTTCTTCGTCTACATGCGCGTCATCGAGGACCGGCCGCAGGACACCATCCTGAACGTGAGCGACTTCGGCGCAGCCGCTCAGGCGCTCTCCATGACGACGCTCCGTGCGGTCGTCGGAGAGATGGACCTGGACGATGTGCTCTCCAAGCGCGAACGCATCAACTCACAACTCCAGGTGAAGCTGGACGAGGTCACGGCCAACTGGGGAGTGAAGGTGACACGGGTTGAGATCAAGGAGGTCGAGCCGCCGCGCGACGTGCAGGACGCAATGAACCGCCAGCTCTCCGCCGAGCGCACCCGCCGCGCCGCCGTCACCGAGGCGGAAGGTGAACGCGACGCCGAGATCAACCGCGCTGAGGGTGAACGGCAGGGCGCCGTGCTGCGCGCGGAAGGCGCCAAGCAGGCCGCTATCCTCGAAGCGCAGGGCGACCGGGAGGCCGCTATCCTGCGGGCGGAGGGCTTCAGCCTCGGCATGGAACGCATCAACCAGGCGGCGATGCAGGCCGACCCTCGCACGATGAGCCTGCAGTACTTCGACACGCTGAAGGACATCGGCGGCAGTCCGTCCACCAAGTGGATCTTCCCGATGGAGTTCACGTCCATGTTGCAGCCGTTCCTGCAAGGCGCGCAGGCCACGGCTTCCGGCAGCAGCGAGGAGTAGGTGCGGGCAGCACTGCAGCAGGGAACAACGGCGGCCATCCTCGCGGTGGCCGCCGTGCTGCTCGCCGTTTCCTGCGGGTCCGAGCCAACCCCAACGCCGGCCATCACGGCAGAGGACGTGCGCGATCGTTCAGCCGAGGCACTGCGCAACCTCTCCACCGTTCATTTCCTCGTGACGCACGAAGAGGGTGGTACCGACATCGGCTTCTCGAGCACGCTCACCGAGGCGGAAGGTGACGGCCTCTTCCCCGACAAGGCGAAATTCGTTGCCAAGGCCACCAGCGCCCTCTTCGGCAACGCAACGCTGGAGCTGGACGTCGTGCAGTTCGGCGAAACAACTCACCTCAGGGACCGTATAAGCATGGTCTGGCAGAACCTCCCGCCGGGAACGCTCGCCATCAACTTTCTCAACATCAACGGCAGCATCGCGGACGCACTCGCGTCGCTCGGTGAGCTCGAACTCTCCGATGGCGGCTCGATAGGCGGCGCTCCCGTGCACAAACTCACCGGAACGTCTGACTCATCGTCGATGCGTGGGCTCGTACCAGGCGCCCCGGAAGGCGAGACGCTGCGCTTCGAAGTCTGGACAGGGCAAGACGACTACCTCGTGCGGAAGGTGCGGCTGAGCGGCAAGCTGCTCGCCGCCGACCCGCCAGACATCGTCCGCGTACTGGAACTCTCCCGGTTCGACGAACCAGTCTCCATCGAACCGCCCGCATAGGCAACGCATGGCCTCTCGGGAGTCCATTCGAACGCCACTCCGCCTTTCGCCCGGCGCCACACTCGTGGTCGTCTGCGCGGGTGTATTCCTCGCGTCGCTGGACCAAACGTCGGTCGTTACGGCGCTTCCCGCCGTGATGGTGGACCTGGGTGTGAGCATCGACCGGCTCAACGACCTCGCATGGGTCGTAACGGCCTATCTGCTCGGTTTCACCGTTGCGATGCCGTTGCTGGGGCGGGCAGGGGACGTGTACGGCTACCGCCGGCTCTGCCTCGGCGCGATGCTCCTGTTCGGAGCGGGCTCCGCCGCTGTCGCACTCGCCCCGGACCTCGGCTGGCTCATCGTGGCGCGTGTCGTGCAGGCCGTGGGCGGCGGCGCGCTCGTTCCGGCTGCGATCGCGCTCGCGGGCGAAGGACTGCCTCCGGCGCGGCGGGCCATCGTATTCGGCATCGTCGGCGCCTCGGCTGAGGCGGGCGGTGTGCTCGGCCCGCTCTACGGGGGCCTCATCGTCGACTGGATCGGGTGGCGCTGGATATTCTGGAGCAACCTGCCTGTTGTGGGCGTGCTGGCCGTCGCGCTGCTCGGAATGCCTGAAGCAGGGCGTTCGGGTGGGAGACTGGACCTGACCGGCGGCGTATTGCTCGCAGGCGGGCTGTCGCTGCTCACGGGCGGGCTCGCGCAGCGCTCGCTGTTCGGCGGCGGCTCGGCGCTGCCGTACGTCCTCATCGGCGCGGGTGTGCTGCTGCTGGCCGCACTGCCATTCGCGGAGCGACGTGCGCTGGCCCCCATCGTGAGTATGGCGCTCTTCCGAGCGCGGAGCTTCGCAGCGGCTATGAGCGCGCAACTGCTGGCCGGCGGCGCGTTGGTGCTCATCCTCGTCACCGTTCCACTGATGACGGACACGGTGCTCGGCGAACCGCCGCTGGAAGGCGGCCTGCGGCTGATGCGCTTCACCGGGGCGATCCCCGTCGGCGCGCTGCTGGGAGGTTATGCGGCTTCACGCATCGGCGTCCGGGCGCCGGCGCTGGTGGGGCTCGCGCTCGCGGCCGTCTGCTTCGCGCTGCTCACGACGTGGGACGAGACGATAGCGGAGCCTCGGCTCACGCTGCACCTGGTCGTCGGCGGGTTCGGCTTCGGCCTGCTCATCGCGCCGTTCACGGTGGCAGCGGTCGAGGCTGCGGGCAACGAGTACCGTGCTACCGCCGCCGCGTGGATAACGGCGGCCCGTATGTTCGGGATGACGGCGGGCCTTGCGGCGATGTCCGCGCTGGGCGTGGACTACCTTCAGTCGCTCGCGGGGGGGTTGCCGGTGCCGATACAGCTCCCCGGCGAGAGCGCGGCGGCATTCTCGGAGCGCGTCGCTGTGTACGAGGAAGGCATCTCCACCGCGTCCTTCGACGTCTTCAGGCTCTTCTTCAGGTCGGGGTTGGTGCTCGTCGTGCTCGCGGCCGTGCCTTCGCTGTGGATGCGCGGCGCACGGCGTGGCTAGGGTGCGCCGCAGAGCGTCTGCCAGAGGAAGCCGTCTTCCCTGAGTAGACGCGCCGAACCTGACGGGCCCCACGAGCCCTGCTCATACGTCTCCGGGGGGGTCGAATCCGGCGATTCCCAGCACTTCAGGAGCGGGTCGACGATGTTCCATGCCTCTTCGATCTGGTCGGCTCGGATGAAGAGGCTGGCATCCCCCTCCATCGCGTCCTCCAGCAACCGCTCGTAGGCTTCGGGCAGTTCCTGTCCGAACCGGAGCTCGTCCTTGTAGTTGAAGCTCAGGTCCACCGGATGCGTGATGAACCCGGCATCGACCGCCTTGCTGTCGATCTGGAGGTGGACGCCCTCGTCCGGCTGGACGCAGATGGAGAGAATGTTGGGCGCGAACCCCCTTCCGCCAAGGCGTTCGAACATCGCGAGAGGAGGGCTCTTGAACTGGATGATGATCTCGGACACCTTCTCCTCCATGGCCTTGCCGGAGCGGAGGTAGAATGGCACGCCCTGCCACCGCCAGTTGTCCACGTAGAGGCGGAGTGCGGCAAAGGTTGGAGTGACCGATCCCGGCGCGACGCCCGGTTCATCGCGATAGCCCTGGTACTGCGCGCGCACGGCATGCTCGCGGAACTCTTCCGGGGTCCAACGACGCACCGCGCGCAGCAGATCGCCCTTCCGGTCGCGCACCGACTCGGGAGCAAGCGAATCGGGCGGCTCCATCGCCACGAGGCACAACAACTGCATAAGGTGGTTCTGGATCATGTCGCGCACGACACCGGAGGCGTCGTAGTAGCCGGCGCGGCCCTCGACGTCCACGGCTTCCGACACCGTCACCTGCACGTTGTCGACGTAGTTGCGGTTCCAGAGGGGCTCGAAGATGGCGTTGCCGAAGCGCAGCACCAGCAGGTTCTGCACGGTCTCCTTGCCGAGGTAGTGGTCGATGCGGAACGTCTGGTCCTCGCGGAATACGGCGTGCAGCGCGCGGTTCAACTCGCCCGCCGATTCCTCGTCCTTGCCGAACGGTTTCTCGATGACGACCCTGCGCCAGCCACTCTCTTCCGTGGTAAGCCCCGCGTCGCGCAGCCCTTCCGCCGCTCTCTGATGCAGGGAAGGGGCGATGGCGAAGTAGAAGAGGCGGTTCGCCCCGTCCGGTCCCTCGAGCCCGGCGACCTTGCGCCCCAACTCCTCGAACGATCCTGCGTCGCCCAGGTCTCCGCAGACGTAGTGCATGCAGTGTGCAAACTCCTCCCAATCCTCAGGCGTTGTCTGCAGCCCGCCGAGGTCTCGCGTGCCATCACGCAACAGGTCCCGGTAGGAGTCGTCGTCATGCAGGGCGCGTGCGAATCCAACGACGTTCACTTCGCCGGTCAGACGCCGCTTGCGGCGCAGGTTGTAGAGCGCGGGGATGAGCTTCCGCTGTGCAAGGTCGCCGGTACCGCCGAAAATGACGATGGTCGTGCTGGTCATGGGCGCCGGTTCAGAGTCGTCCGAGCAGGCGCAGCACCGCTGCTTCTGCGTCCCCGCCAAGGTTGATCCGGACGACCCTGCGCCCGGTCTCCTTGAGCGCCTCGTAGTCGCCGATGGCCTGGGCGGCTGCGAGCGTACCGAAGCCGAAGCGCTCGCCGGGGATCGGGATGTCCGAGCGCACGTCGCTCGCCATCTGCAGAAAGAGCCCCGTGTTCGGGCCGCCCTTGTGCAACTGCCCCGTCGAATGAAGGAATCGAGGACCGTAGCCGAGCGTCGTCGCGATGTGGTGTCTGCGCATAGCGTGCTGGCGGAGCATGTTCACAGCGTTCGTAACACCGTCGGTTTCCTCCACGTATGCCATGATGGAGAGGTAGTCGCCTTCCAGCGCCTGGCCGAGCAGATTGACGAGCGAACCTTCCTCCGCGTCCGGCAGTGCTCCCTCGTTCGCATACGTTTCCAGCACGCGGTTCGTCACGTCCTTCGCTTGCTGCACGTTCGGTTGGTCGAAGGGATGGATAGAGAGGAGATGCCCAGCGATGGCGGTCGCCATCTCCCAGCGGAAGAACTCCGCTCCAACGTCGTATACGTCGTCCATCTCCAGCGTGACGACGGGATGTCCGGCATCCCTGAGGCGTTCGAGCGCCACGTCGGCGGCCGCGTTGTCGCTGCCCGAAAGGCGCATGTGTACGAAGAACCGGTCATCGCCGTATGCGTTGGGTTCGAGCAACGGCTCATTGACGACGGGGACGATCCCTTTGCCGTCTTTGCCGGTGCTCTCGGCGATGAGTTGCTCGACCCAGAGGCCAAAGCTCGCGATCTCTGGGGATGCAGTCAGCGTGAGTTTGTCCCGTCCTTCCAGCGTTAGTGCACCGAGCGCTGCGCCGAGCCAGCCGCCCGGGTTGTTCCGCACGCCAGGGCCCGCCTCGCAGCGGGCGGCCATCTGAGAGATGCGGTCCAGCAGCTTTCCGCAGTCCATGCCGCAGAGTGCGGCGGGAACTATCCCGAAGAAAGAACCGACCGAGTACCGCCCACCGAGGTCTGGCGGGTTCTCGAACACACGTCGGAACCCCTCTACGGCGCCGAGTGCAGCCAGCGAAGTGCCGGCATCCGTTATCGCCACGAAATGCCTTCCGGCGCGCTCCGCGCCGACAGCGGTCTCCACGATGTTGCGGAAGTGCTTGTAGAACGAGTTCGGTTCTATGGTGCCGCCGGACTTGGACGACACGATGAAGAGGGCCCGGGCCGGGTCGATGGAACGAGTCACGGTACCCACCCGCGCGGGCACCGTGGAGTCGAGCACGGTGAGGGCAGGGAAGCCCGGGGCGCTGCCAATGCACTGCCGCAGCACCTCCGGTCCGAGGCTGCTACCGCCCATGCCCAGCAGCACCACGTCACGGACGCCCTCGGCCCGCACCTCTTCCGCGAACGACTGCAGGTCGCTTACGTGTTCCGTCATGTCGCGTGAGACCGTGAGCCAGCCGAGCCGGTCGGTGATCTCCGTTGGGTCGTCTTTCCAGACGGTGTGGTCCTTGTCCCAGATACGAGCCACGACATTGTCGCGGGCCAGTTGCGTCAGCGCGGCGGTGACACTCTTCTGGTGCGGACCGAGGGGGGACGTGGGGGGGTGCGTTCGTTGTGTCATGACTCTCGCTGGTCTACTGGTTCTGTATCAAGAGCGGGCGCAGTATAGAGCAATCCTCTGCAAGAGGCTTACACCCGGCTGCGCACGAGCGATGACGCAGCCTCCGCCACTCGATCCGCAGTGAGGCCGTACTCCTGGTATATGCGCTGGTAGGGCGCAGAAGCGCCGAACGTGTCCACTCCTATCGAGACGCCGTTTGTACCCACATACCGCTCCCAGCCCAGCGTCCGCCCGGCCTCGACCGATACACGCGCGGCGATGCCGGGGGGCAGTACGGAGTCGCGGTACTCCCGTGGTTGCGCGTCGAACAACTCCCACGACGGCATCGAAACGACGCGCGCCGCGATGCCCTGCTCCGCGAGCGCTTTGCCCGCGTCCAGCGCGATCTGCACCTCAGACCCCGTGCCGATAAGGATGACCTCCGGCGCTTCGGAGGACTGCCAGAGCACGTACGCGCCCCTCAGCACGCCGTCCGCAGACGGGAAGACGTTCCTGTCCAACACCGGCAGGCCTTGCCGGGTGAAGATCAGCACAGTCGGGCCCGTCCTGCGCTCGACCGCGGCGCGCCATGCCATCGCGGTTTCCGTGGCCTCTGCCGGACGCAACACCACCATGTTCGGCACGCTGCGCAGGCCGAGGAGTTGCTCGACCGCCTGATGCGTCGGGCCGTCCTCGCCGAGCCCGATGGAGTCGTGCGTGAAAACATAGACCACGCGCAGGCCCATCAGTGCAGCCAGCCGCATCGGGGGGCGCATGTAGTCGGAGAAGATGAGAAAGGTTGCGGTGTAGGGGATGACGCCGCCGTGCAAAGCCATCCCTCCGGCGATGGAGCCCATCGCATGTTCCCGCACGCCGAAGTGCATGTTGTGCGGCGCCACCCTTTCGCCATCCTCGTTCACGCGTTCGCGGAGCAGGGTGTTGGTGGACGGCGCGAGGTCCGCTGAGCCGCCAACGAGCGTATGCAGCCGCTCGGCTATCGCATTCATCACGCGGCCGCCTGCCTCGCGTGTCGCGAGCGGCTTCTCCTCGTTCGCAAAGAGGTCGTCCAGCGCATCGGCCCATCCATCCGGCAGGTCGCCGTTGAGGTCGGCTTCCAGCTGCTCTGCCTCGGCAGGGTAGGCGGCGCGGTACTCGGCGAAGCGCCCTTCCCAGTCAGCCTGTGCGCCGGCGCCGCGCTCGAGGGCGAGCCGCATGTGGTCCAGGGCCTCCTGAGGTACGACGAACGGCTCGTACGGCCAGTCCAGCGTCTGGCGGGTCAACGCAACTTCGTCCGTGCCGAGCGGAGCCCCGTGAACGCCACCGGTGTTCGCCTTGTTCGGGCTGCCGTAGCCGATGGTCGTCGTCGCGACAATGAGGCTCGGGCGCACGCGCTCAGCTTGCGCCTCGCGCAACGCCGCCTCGACAGCCGGCAGGTCCATGCCGTCCACCGGCCCGACGACGTGCCAGCCGTAGGCACGGAAGCGAGCCCCCACGTCCTCCAGGAACGTGACGTCCGTGTTGCCCTCGATCGAGATGTTGTTGTCGTCGTAGAGATAGATGAGCTTGCCGAGCTCATGCGTCCCCGCGAACGATGCAGCCTCCGATGCCACGCCTTCCATGAGGTCGCCGTCCGAGACGATGCCGTACACGTAGTGGTCGACGATCTCGTGACCGGGCCTGTTATAGCGATCGGCGAGCAGTCGCTCTGCGTAGGCCATGCCCACGCCGTGCGCGAACCCCTGGCCGAGCGGGCCGGTCGTGACCTCCACGCCGGGCGTCAGGCCGTACTCCGGGTGGCCAGGTGTGCGGCTCTCCCACTGACGGAACTCGCGGATGTCGTCGAGCGTGACCGGATAGCCGGTGAGGTGGAGCAGGGAGTAGATGAGCATGGAGGCATGGCCGGCGGAGAGCACGAATCGATCGCGGTCCGGCCACGAAGTGTCGGCGGGGTTGTGCTTGAGGAACCTGTCCCAGAGCGCATAAGCCATGGGGGCTGCGCCCATCGGCGCGCCGGGGTGTCCGCTGTTCGCCTTCTGGACGGCGTCTATCGAGAGGAAGCGGATGGAGTTGATGCAGAGTTCATCGGGGGGAGCGCTCGTCCGGGTCGTCATGCCGCCTCCACGGGACAGGGGTGCTATCTCCATTCTAACGAACCCGGCGCAGGCGGGGGAGTCCTGTGATCGAGATACTGCCCGTCCGCTTGTGAGAATCAGTCAAGGGGAGTAGAAAGAGAGCCGACAATTCCGCAGAGGTGCGGCCTCGTGTAGTTCATGCCGAGCCATTCGGCAGAGCGGGACACCCGCACGAGAACGATTTCGGCCCGGCGCCCTGGCTGAACGCAAAAGGAGCACACGACATGCTGTTCATAGACAACCAGACCGTCCAGCAGATCCTCACGATCGACGACGCCATCAACTCGCAGGACGTCGCATTTCGTGGACTGGTGGACGGCGCGGCGATCCATCGACCGCGCATCGACATGTACGTCCCCACCGGCAGGGACGACGACTATTACCGCTGGGGCACGATGGAGGGCGCGAGCCGCGACCTGGGCGTGTTCGCCATCCGCATGAAGTCGGACGTCGTTTCGTGGCCGGAGGACGAGAACGGCAACTGGACTGAGGAGAAGTACTGCGTCGAGCCCGGGACGTACTGCGGGCTGATCTTCCTGTTCAGCACCGTCAATGGCGAACCGCTCGCCATCATCAACGACGGTGAACTCCAGCACATGCGCGTTGGCGCGGGCGGAGGACTCGGCGTGCGCTACCTCTCGCGGGAGGACTCGCGGGTGGTGGGGATGCTCGGCTCCGGCGGCATGGCGCGCACGTACCTCAAGGCGTTCTGCAACGAGCGCCCGATCGAGAAGGTGCGCGTCTACAGCCCCACGAAACGCAACCGTGAGGCGTACGCCGCCGAGATGATGGACCTGCTCGATATCGACATCGAGCCGGTGGACGACCCCGAGTCCGCCGTGCGCGGCGCCGACATCGTCTCCACGTGCACCGATGCGATGCGCCCCGTGTTCAATGGCGAATGGCTGGAGCCGGGGATGCACGTCACCAACCTTGGCGGTTACGAGCTCGACGAGGCCGTCTTCAACAAGGCGAACGTCATCATCCGGCAGGGCATCGGAGGCGCGCGGCTGGTAGAGGACCCACGCATCCAGTACGGACGCGGCCACAGCCCGGTGGCGTTCGTCGCCGGTAACGAGGAGGAGATGAAGCGTTTGCCTCCCGCCGGCAGGCGGATGCAGCAGTTCGGCTCCGGCGCGACTCTGCCATCGTTCACCGACCTTGTGAACGGTGTCGTCGAAGGGCGCACGTCGCGGGACGACATCACGCTCTACCTGAATGGCGGCAACCAGGGCCTGCAGTTCGCTGCGGTGGGCAGGGTGGTCTACGACAAGGCGCGCGAGATGGGGCTCGGCCACGAGATGCCGACATCCATGTTCCTGCAGGACATCCGCGACTAGGCCAGGCGCTTCTCGAAGTAGACGAGGGCAGGCATTCCTGCCCCGGAGTTGTGCCGCAGGAACGGTTGCGTGCGAACGTACCCCAGCCGCTCGTAGAGACGGACGGCGCTCTCCATTCGGGGCGTTGTGTCGAGCACCATGCGTGTCACGCCCTGTTCTGCGGCGATGCGCTCCAACCGGGCCACGAGTTCCGTGGCGATGCCCTTGCCACGTTCATCCGGAATGACGTACATCCGTTTAAGTTCGGCGGTTGCAGCGTCCTCCATCCGTATGCCGCCGCAGCCAACCGGCCTGCCGTCGCGGCGGGCGAGCAGCATGGCCAAGCCCTGGTGAGCGGCCTCTCCGCGCCAGCCCGTTTCCTCGCGAGTGTTGAATGACAGGAATTCCTTCTCGTACGCAGCGAGGAGCCCCGCGACCTCCGGCGCGTCCGGCGATGATTCCTCGAACGTGATGTCTGCCGGCAGGATGCTCTTCTCGTAGCAGACGGACCACGGGTTCCCGACGTACTTGCCGTAAGGCGGTATGCGTTTGTAGCCGAGCGCCTCGTAGAAACGCATTGCCCTGGGCTGGCCTATGGCCGTCTCCAGCAGTATCCGGGAACAGCCGCGCACGGACGCGGCCCGCTCCAGCTCGGCCATCAGCGCCCGCGCCGTTCCGGAACCACGCTCCTCAGGCTTGGCGTAGACGCGCCGGACCTCGCCTGTCGCATCGTCGAGGAAGAGCATCCCTCCGCAAGCGATCGGAACGCTGTCCCGCCTGGCAACGAGGAAGACGCCATTGAAGGCTGCCTTCATCTCAGCGCTCAGCTTGCCAATCTCATCGAGCAAATCCTCGTATATCTCACCCAACTCCGCATCGAGCATGGCCATCAGCGCCTCCGCATCCGGATGGGCCGGTGGGACTGCTTCGAATGTAACCTCGCCTGCCATCCTGAACCTCCTTGGACAAAAAGAGAGGGGCCGGTGTACCGGCCCCTCTCGACGATTCCGCTGATCCTAGTGGTGGGTCAGTCTTTCTCGTTCTCGAACTTGTAGTTGGGGTCGGTGTAGCACTCCGGCGGCATCTCGCTTCGGAGTCCTCGCTTGGCAAGTTCCGCCTCGAATCGCTCTCGGATCTCCGGCGCTTCCTGGTGGTACTCGAACTGGTCGCCGGAGCGGTCTACCTGCTCTCCAACGAAGCCGGTGAACTGGGGCAGGGGGTGGAACGCGAGGTAGCGTCCCGGCTGCTCGCCCACGTTGAAATGCTGGTGGAACCAGCGGTTCGGCGGCACGAAGATGCTGCCCTCATGCCACGGGATGAACACTTTGTCGTGTCCCTCCGGCCACATGACCGAAAAGCCCTCGCCCGCTGGAATGACGATGACGTAGGCAGGGCCGTGCCGGTGCCCCTTCTTGTAGGTCTTCGCGGGGAAGACGGACATGTGGGCTGTCAGCTCGGAGCCGGGGTACTGCACGAATACGGTCGTGCCGCCGGCGCCGCGTCCCTTGAACGGAACGAGCCGGTCCCACGCGCGCATGTCCGGGAAGAAGTTGCCCACCCAGTACTGGCGCACCGCACCGCGCCCCGACGGGTCGTTGTCCACGACGACGGCGTCCGAGTAAAACTCGTCGGAGGACGTCAACTCCTCCATCGGCTGGAGCGGCGTGTTGAAGAAGATGCTCGCGTCCTTGGCGGCGGACATCGCGATGGGCATGTTGTTGTAGTGCAGCAGCCGCGCGGGCTGGCCGCCGGACATGCTCGCGTACTCCACCCAGTAGTTGCCGGGGATGCGGAACATGGCGTGGTCCGTCCACTCGAAAGAGTGCTTCTCGCCGCCGTCCTTCCAGATGGTGGTAACGCCGCGCCCGCTGAGGACGTAGACGACGTCTTCCAGCGTCATCTTGAACGGGGGGACGGAGCCGCCGGCTGGGACTTCAGTTATGCGTGCCTCGGAGACGCCCTCCTGGCCGGCGAGCTGCAGGAATGCCGCGTTGTGACCGCGCTCCTTCCAGTAACCGAGCTCAACGGTGCGTCCGTCCTCGATGTAGTAGTCACGGTAGATGGGGATGCCCTGCGCTTCCATCCACTTGTCGTAGAACTGCGGCCTGCGGATGTAGGACTGCTGCTGTGCTTGTGCGGGCGCGGTTGCCATGGGTAGCTCCTCCTGAGTGATACGCGAGGGTAACTGTAAGGGAGCGGGCGTAGCGTGTCAAAGCGCGGGTGTCGCTGTTCACGTATCCTCAACCCATGACTACCACCGTCGGATTCGTAGGGCTGGGACGCATGGGGAAACCGATGGCGCTGAACCTGTTGCGCGCAGGTTTCGAGGTGCTGGTGCTGTCGCGCTCGCGGCCTCCGGTTGAGGCACTCGTCGCGGCAGGAGCCATGGAGGCTGCGTCGTTGGCCGACATGGCCGAGCGCGCCGATGCCGTCTGCACGTGCCTGCCGGACGTCCCGACCTCAGAGGCTGTGTTCATCGGCGCTGATGGACTCGCTGCACATGCCCGGGCAGAACAGGTCCTCATCGAGCACAGCACGATAGCCCCGTCGCTCGCCGTGCGGGTGGGTGAGGCAGCGGCCCAGCGAGGCGCCGGCTACCTCGACGCTCCGGTCTCCGGCGGCGTGGAGCGCGCCGAGAGCGGAACACTCACGATCATGGCGGGCGGCGAAGCGCGGCACTTTGACGCGGCGCGTCCGGTGCTCGAAGCGATGGGCGCAAGCCTGAACCTCGTCGGGCCCGTGGGGCAGGGCAGCGTGGTCAAACTCACCAACCAATTGCTCGTCGGCATCCACACGCTGGCCGCGTGCGAAGCGTTCTTGTTCGGCACGTCGGCAGGTGCCGACGGCAGACAATTGATCGACGTGCTGTCGACCTCGTGGGGTGCGAGCAACATGCTCACGCGCAACGGGCCGATGCTGCTCTCCGGTGACTACGGCTCGCTCGCGCCGGTGCGGTTGCTCGCGAAGGACCTCGGCCTCATCGAGGACGCCGCGAATGACCTCGGCGTCCCGCTGCCGCTCGTGCAACGAACACGCTCCCTCTTCGACGAAGCGATGGACAGCGGACTGAGCGAGAGCGACATATCGGCGCTCGTCACGTTGCTGAATCAGCGAGAGTGACGTAGGCCGTCCCATCCCCATCCCGGCCTTCCCCATCAGGGGTGAAGGGACCTTAGCCTCCCGCGCTCCGCTCCCTGAGCGCTGTCAGCAGCCGTTCTGCCGTAATGGGAAGAGCCGTCATGCGAACGCCGGTGGCGTCCCTGATGGCGTTGGCGATGGCGGGAGCGACGCCGAGCAGTGGCACTTCGCCGATGGCCTTTGCATCGTACGGAGCAGCTCCGGCGGTGGACGCAACGAGCGTCGTCTCCAGGGCAGGGAGGTCGGCCACGTTCGGCAGCTTGAAATCAGCCAGCGATAGCGTCGTGACTCTCCCCCCATCGGTCAGCAGTTCCTCCTGCAACGCATAGCCGATCCCCATCACGACGGCCCCGTTTATCTGGCCCTGGTGGGCGATCGGATTGATGATGGTGCCAACGTCATGAGCACTCGTGAAGCGTGTGACGGTGACCTGGCCGGTCTCCTGGTCTACCTCAACCTCCGCCACCTGCGCGGCGAAGGCTGTGTGCTCCGGCTGGCCGGTCACCTGCGAGTGCCCTCGACCGCTGACGGGCCCGCCCGCAGCCTCGATAGCGCTCGCCCAGGATATCGAGTCGCCCCGGCCGTTCCAAATCCGTCCGTCCAGGCTCGTCAACTCCCCGACCTGCCAGCCGGCATGCACGGCCGCTGCCTGCAGCAGTACGCTCAGCGCGGCCTCAGCCGCCTCGTGCACCGCGGGGAGCGCCATCCGCGTCGTTCGACTTCCCGCGACGCCGGAGTCGAACGGAACGGCGTCGGTGTCCCACACCTGCACGTCCACGGCGCCGACGTCCACGCCGAGCACCTCCGCGGCGACCTGCGCGAACATCGTGTAGGCCCCCGTCCCCGGTTCGAATATCGGCGTTCTGACGACGACCGAGGTATCGGCGTCGAGGACCACCTCCGCGTAGGACTCGCCTCCGCCCGCGGGGCGCGCGCACATCGCGATGCCTCTTCCCGTGCCTGGGCGTCTGGGGGCGTCGTAGCCGCTTCGTTCGATAGCCGCGCGCAGGGTCTCCTCGGCGCGGACCTCAGCGAAGAGCTCGTTCATGGGCGTTCGCTGCCCCTCCCGCAGGATGTTCTTCAGGCGGAACTCCAGTGGGTCCATCTCGAGCCGCCGCGCTACTTCATCCAAGTGCGATTCCATCGCGAAGGAGCCCTGGACCTCGCCCGGACCGCGCATGTAGCCGCCCGGCAGGTTGTTCGTGTAGACGTGGTGCTGGTCGAAGCGAGCGTTCGGGATGTGCCAGTTGGCCGCGATGCGGTCGACGCCGGCCAGCGCGCCCAGCGGCATCAGCCCGGCGTACGCGCCGCTGTCGAAGTACATCTCCTGCACGTGCGCCGTAATCAGGCCGTCGCTCGTCACGCCGGTCCTGACCCGCATGACGGCGGCATGTTTCGGATTGCCCGCGCCAAGCTCCTCCACCTGGTCCATCACCATCTTCACGGGACGGCCTGTCTTTACGGAAAGCAGATATGCCAGTGGTTCATCGAAGGGAGCGGTCTTCGATCCGAAATCTCCTCCGACGTGGACGGGATGGACGACGATAGACTCCTCCTCGATCCCTACCGCGAGGGCCAGCGCCTGCCTGAGGCCGAACGGCGTCTTGTTGGACGACCACACGTGGGCGCGTCCGTCACCCTCCACGGAAACGACACAGGAGCGCGGCTCGAAGAATGCCGGATGCGTCCTGCCGCAGAGGTACTCGTCCTCGAATACCACATCGGCCTCGGCGAGACCCGCGTCCACGTCGCCGATGCCGAAAGATGCGCTGAAGAACGTGTTGGACGGCTCGGGAGGCGGACGGCGGAACCCCTCATAGGCGCCCATGCCTGGGTGGATAAGGCGTGCGTCGGGACGGGCCGCCTTCAGCGCGTCCAGCAGGGGCGTCATCTCCTCGTACTCGACCACGACCATGCCCGCGGCCCGTTGGGCCGTCTCTTCGTCATCCGCGGCGATGGCGGCAACCTTCTCGCCAGCGAACCGAACGACGTCCTGTGCCAACAGCGGCACGTCGCGCACCTGGCGTCCTTGGAATCGGCCCGCGACGTCGGCTCCTGTCAGTACCGCGCGGACGCCCGCAACCGCGACGGCGCGGGAGACGTCGATGCTCTTGATGCGGGCGGCGGGGTAGGGGCTGCGCAGCGCCTTCGCCCAGAGCGTACCCGGCGGGCAGACGTCGAACGCATAGAGCGCACTGCCTGTCGTCTTGTCCGGCCCCTCGGTCCTGCCCGCCGGGTGGCCTATGACCCTGAAGCTGGTCACACTAGACCCCCCGGGGTATCGGACAGGACCGCCGCTGTACCGGCTTATCCATCCGACAGCGGCGCCACGCTGAACACGACGTGGAACGGCTTGCAGTAGATGACGACCGAGCCGTAGTCATCTGGAGATACGCCCTCCGGGAACGGGTAGTTCTGATTGCCGATGTTCCCCTTCAGCTTGCCCAACTCCACGTAGCCCGGCCCCTGCACCTCGTTCCGCCCTTGCGGGTCGGGGTGGGTGGCAAGGAGCACGCGCAGGTCGGGCCCGTTCGTCACGCGGAAGTCCTCGAACCGGAGCACGTGCGAGCCGTCCGGCAACTCGTAGACGGTCGCGGAGCCCTCGCCGTTGTGGAAGCTGTCGGCGTCGCGGAATGCACCGCTCTTGAGGACAACCGGGGCAGCGGGCGCCATCATCTCAGGCATCATCCCGGCGATCTGCGCCCTCATTTCGGGCGTCATGCCCTCCAGGACGCTTGCCATCATCTCAGGCGTCATGCTCTCCATCGCCTCGGCGACCGTCTCGGGCGTCATACCCGGGACCACCTCTGCCATCGCTTCGGCGACCTCCGCCATCATCTCAGGCGTCATACCCTGCATGGCACCGGCGATCATGGCCGGCGTCATGTTGTCCATCGCCCCCATCATGTCGCCCGACGACCCGGAGGGTGCGGCAGCCTCTGGCATAGCCTCGGACACCGGGGAGTCCATCATGGCCATCGTCTCCATCGTCTGATCCACCTGGGCGCGAGTCATGCCTTCCGGCACGACGGCACTGACACTGAAGGGGAACTCCTCGTCCACCGTCTTGTTGATGAAAAGCGGCGAACCGAGCCACCACGCCAGCGCCAGCACGGGTATCGCCACGATCACGGCGGCGACGATGAGCCGCCCACGGTACCTGCGGATGCTGTCCCACAAACCACTCATCGTTCACCCCCTTTGGCTCGTAGGCCTCAATTCCAGTTTACGACGTTCATCCCATGCATCGAGTCTCAACAGGGGTGCACCAGGTCTCGACGCGTTTGGGTCCGTGGAGCCGACTGCCCGTGCGCAGGAAGGCGGCATCGCCACCGTGCTGCACCTCGGCAGCCTACGGGAGTAACAGCAGCTTGCCGGTCGAGAGGCGGCCGCCGATGAGGCGGTGCGGCTCGGCCGCCCCCGGCAATGGGAACCTCCCGCCGATCCGTACTTGCAGGGCGCCTTCCGCGATCCAGCCGAACACGTCGCTGGCGCGCCACTCCAGCTCCTCGCGGGTGCGGGTGTAGCGTTCGAGCGAGGGACGGGTGAGGAAAACGGAGCCCTTCACGTT
>DAOUHP010000132.1:0-39127 GCA_034428575.1 Dehalococcoidia bacterium
CGAGCCGACCTGCCCGAGGCTCTCGCCGGTGACGAGCGCCTGCGCGCCCTCCCGCCAGGCGATAGCCTCCGCGATGCGCACCATGAAGCGCCGGTACGCGACAACGCGCAGCGGGCCCGGGACCTCCAGTATCACGCGCCGCTGCACGTCGGCGAACGGCACGAGGTGGAGCCGGGTGTCGTACTGCCAGCCGTTGAGCGATTCAGCGAGCTCCTTCGCCTTGTCGCGCGAGCGGCCCTCGACGAGCGGGAAGGAGTGGAAGTGCACGAGCACGGCCTTGCACCCGCGCCGCATCATCCGCCATGCCGCGACGGGTGAATCGATGCCGCCCGACATCATCACCGCGACCTTCCCCCCGGTGCCGACGGGCAGGCCGCCCGCGCCTCGATAGTCGTCCGCGTAGACGAACGCGTCGTCGCGCCCGACCTCGACGCGGAAGTCGGCTTCGGGCCGGCTGAGGTCCACGCGGGCGCCGGTGGCCTCTCGTATCTCGTCGCCGAGGCGCACGTTGAGGTCGTGGGAGGTGAGGGGGAACGTTTTGTCGGTCCGGTTGGCGGAGATGCGGAAAGTGGCGAAGGAGCGTGCGCTCGCGGTCTCGCTGAGCAGGGCCGAGATGTGCTCGTACGCGGGCTCGGTGCGCGCGGCGATGCTGAACTTGACCGCGCCGAACACGGTGGCGGCCCGAGCGCGGACGGCGTCCCAGTCGGCTTCCGGCGCGAGGCGCATACGCACCAGCATCCGGGTCGCCCACACGCGCTCGACGCCGAGCCCGGCGGTCGCTCGTTCGAGGTTCTCGACGAGGCGTCGCACGAACATCGGCTGGTTCTTGCCCTTCAGTCCGATCTCGTGGAACCGGACGAGCACGTCACGCGGCTGCTGCACCCTGGCACTTCTCCTGTCAGGAGACCGTTGCGTAACTTGGAGGGGGCGCCTTGGAAAGGGGTGGCGGTTGTCCCCTCTCCCTTGAGGGGAGAGGGTTAGGGTGAGGGTGAACCGGCTGGGGGCGCCCCGGGTATGCAAGATCTCGGTAGAGGAGTGATTGTAGCGGTCGGTACGCAGCCTCGTCGTTCCCGCGCCTGGCGCGCACCCCGCAGCCTTCAGCCCTCGTCATTTCTGCTCCCTCCGTCACTCCCGCCTTCTCCGTCATTCCCGTGAAAACGGGAATCCAGAGTGACCGTCAAGTCACACGTGCGCGATTCGCGCACGGGGCAGGGGGCAGGGGGCAGGGACGAGGTTGTCATGTTGAGCGCAGCCCGCGCTTTAGCGCGCAACATCCCCTTGGGAAGCGTCCGCTAACAGCACGCGCTTGCTGACCCCTGCGCCTCAGGCAGCCCGGTCCTCGACCACGAGGTTGCGCCCGACCGCGCGCAGCGCCTTCATCACCGAACTGATGTGGGAGCGGTGATCGGGGTCCACCAGCTTTCGCACCGCGGACTCGCTGAGCCCCAGGCGTTCTCCGAGTGCAACGTTCGTGATGCGCTGCTCCCGCATCGCCGTATAGAGCGCAAGCTTCGCCGCGACGATAGGCGGTACGGAGATCAGAATCTGCCCCTCCTCGAGCGGGCTTGGAACGGGAATGTCTTCATGGTCCTCGACGTACATTCCCAGGGCGGCTTCAAGGCAGTCCTCGGCCATCGCCATCGCCTCTTCCCATGACCATCCGCCCGTGTTGGCCCCGTACACGTCCGGGAAGGTCACGTTATAGGCCTCCCTCCCGGAGGATCGTGCTTCTTCTTCATCCCGCACGATGTTGCATGGATACTCGTAACGCATGGTTCAGAGCATCGCACCTTTAAGTGCGATTATGCAACTGAGGCTGGGCGGGCAGGGGTGGGGAATGCCCCGAAAACGTCCTGCATCATGCGTGGCACAGCATGGCGGGTGTGGGATAATCGACATGCGATGGCAGATGCGGAACTGCAGACCGACCTCCCGGATGCGCCGGCAGATTCGCTGACCACAGAGGACCTGCTGGACATCTACGCCACGATGCTCCTCGTCCGGACGCTGGACGAGCGGGTATGGGCGATGAACCGCCAGGGGAAGGCCGCCATCGTGGCGTCGAGTCAGGGCCACGAGGGCGCGCAACTCGCCTCCGTCTGGGCGTTGCGCAAGAATGCGCCGGACTTCTTCTGCTTCACCTACTACCGCGATCTTGCAGTAACGACAGCTCTCGGCCTCACGGCGGAGGACTCGTTGCGGGGCTATCTCGCCCGGGACGGCGAACCGCTCTCCGGCGCGCGCCAGTTCCCCCAGCACGGGGCCGCCCCGGATCTGAAATTCGTCAACCTGTCCAATGTCATCGGCACGCACGTTCCCCAGGCTGTCGGTTGGGCGCTGGGCGTGAAGATGCGCGGCGAGGACACGGTCGTGGCGTGCTTCTTCGGCGACGGCACGACGAGCCAGGGCGAGGTGCACGAGGCGATGAACTTCGCCTCGATCCACAAGCTGCCCATCGTCTTCTTCGTGGAGAACAACAAGTACGCCATCTCCGTTCCCATGTCCCGCCAGATGGCCATCGAGCGGTACGCGCTGCGGGCCGAGGGCTACGCGATGCCGGGCGTTACGGTCGACGGCACGGACGTGCGCGCCTCGTACCTTGCGGCAGCGACAGCGGTCCAGCTCGCCGCGATAGGCGGAGGGCCGAGCGTCGTCGAGTTCGACGTCGAGCGCTACCTCCCGCACACGAGCGACGACGACGACAGCGTCTACCGGGACCCCGGGGAGATCGAGGAGGCGAAGAAGCGCGATCCGCTGGAGAAGCTGCATGCGCTCCTGACGGGAGCGGGCCTGCTCTCCGACGAGCGAGACGCGGCGATGAAGAAGCGGGCGCGCGACGAGGTGAACCTGGCGACGGACTCCGCGGAGGCTGCTCCGTTCCCCAGCGACGAGAACGTGTTCCGCCATGTGACGAGCGAGACGTAACGATGGCCGTAATCACCGTCAGCACCCGTCATGCCCGCTCCCATTCGTCATTCCCGCGAAAGCGGGAATCCAGAGTGCCTGGCAGGGCACGCGAGGGGTGTTCCATCCCCTCTCCCTTGAGGGGAGAGGGCTGGGGTGAGGGTGGATCGGCGCGGTAAGCGTGAAGGACTAGCGTGAGAGAGTAGCGATGGCAGTGGTCACCGTCATAGAGGCGATACGCGCCGCGATGCGCGAGGAGATGGAGCGCGACAGGTCCGTGTTCGTGATGGGCGAGGACGTTGGCCGCCGCGGCGGCGTCTTCCTCGCCACGAAGGACTTGATCGACGAGTTCGGCGAGGACCGGGTTCTCGACACGCCCTTGGCCGAGGCCTCGATCGCAGGCATCGCGGTCGGCGCGGCGTTGTCCGGCCTCCGGCCCATCGCGGAGGTGCAGTTCGCGGACTTCATCTGGCCGACGGTGAACCAGATGATCGGAGAGGCCGCCCGCATACGCTACGGCTCCAACGGGAAGCTGCACGTGCCGATGGTGCTGCGCTCTCCGTACGGCGGACACGTGCGCGGCGGGCTGTATCACTCGCAGAGCGTCGAATCGTACTTCGCGCACACGCCGGGGCTGAAGGTCGTTGCCCCGGCAACCCCGTACGACGCGAAGGGCCTGCTGAAGGCAGCCATCCGCGACGAGGATCCGGTCATCGTGCTGGAGCACAAACGGACGTACCGCTCCGTTCGCGGCCAGACGCCGGACGAGGACTACGTCGTACCCATCGGCTCGGCGGAGGTCAAGCGGGAAGGGACGGACGCGTCGATCATCACGTATGGGCTGACGCTCCATTACTCGATGCAGGCCGCGGCTGAACTACAGAACGAGGGCGTGAGCGTTGAGGTCGTCGACCTGCGCACGCTTCGGCCGCTCGATGCCGAAACGCTGCTGGCGTCGGTGCGCAAGACGAGCAAGGCGCTGGTGGTGCACGAAGACAACGGGGCCGTCTCGGTGGGCTCGGAGGTGAGCGCCCTGATTGCGGAGCACGCGTTCGAGTACCTGGACGCTCCGGTGATGCGATGCACGGGGCCGGAGATACCGGCGATGCCGTTCGCGCCGACGCTGGAAGCGGCCTACATGCCAACGGCGGAGAAGATTGCGGCGAAACTCAGGGAGTTGGTTGCGTACTGAGGATCCCCTCTCCCAATAAGGAGACCCGTGCATAGTTGTCATGCTGAGCGCAGCCCGCTTTAGCGCACAGCATCCTCTCGGGGTCTCTGATCCCCTCTCCCTACAAGGGGAGAGGGTTAGGGTGAAGGTACTCGGGGGTATGGAGTGGGGGCTTCCCCCTTCTCTACCACGGATGAATGGCGAACCGGTAGCGCAGAGGGAATGCTGAATATGATCAGGATCATCGAACTGCCGCAGGTGGGTGAGTCGGTGACGGAGGGCGTCATCGGCAAGTGGCTGGTGGAGCCGGGCCAGCGTGTCGAGAAATACGATCCGTTGGTCGAGGTCGTCACCGACAAGGTGAGCATGGAGGCGCCGTCGCCGTACACGGGCGTATTCGTCCGTGCGCTGGCCGAAGAAGGCGAGACCGTTCCGATGGGCCAGCCGATCTGCGAGATGGACGTCGACGGCGAAGGGCCGTCCCCCGTATTCCCTGCGGATGCAGGGACATCGCCCCCCTCGGGGGTAGACGTGGACGCCGAGCAAGAACCCGTCGTTCCTGCGGAGGCAGGGACCTCGCCCCTCTCGGGGATGGACGTGGATGCCGAGGCAGAACCCCCTCTCACTCAGGGAGAGGGCGAGAGTGAAGACGAGGCCGCTGCGGAAGACCCCGGACGGGTCGGCGGCGCGTGGGCGATGCCCGCGGCGAACAGCGAGGAAGCACCCCCTCTCCCACAGGAAGAGGGTCAGGGTGAGGGGGCCGAAGAAGCTGCGCAACCTGCTTTCGAGTTCATGGACAGCGTCCGAAGCGTCGGCCCCACAGGCTCCGGCGAGGGTGGAGCGGGGCGCCCCGACGCGCTCCAGGACGAGGCCATAGCCGAACACGCGCAGGACGGCGAACACGAGAGCGCGTCGCCGAGCGTCGCGGGACCGGACCGCAGCTACGTCATCTCGCCGCTCGTTGCAAGGCTGTCGGCGCAGTACGGCATAGACCTCTCGACGCTTCGGGGCACCGGCACAGGGGGCCGCATCACGAGTAAGGACCTGCTCGAGGCCGTGAACCGGCTTACCTCCGGGGCGCAAGAAGAGAGCGCGCCGGAGGACATTGCGCAGGAGGACGCTGCGCAAGCAGAGAGCGCTCCAGAGGACGCAGCGCAAGAAGAGAGGGTGCCGGAGGACGCTGCGCAGGAGGACGCGGGATCGGTTGCGGAGGCTGTACCTGAGGACGAAGAAGAATCCCCTCTCCCTCTGGGAGAGGGCGAGGGTGAGGGCACTGAAGCGCCGGCGGAGGTATGGGCAGAGCAGCCTGCGAGCGAGGAAGAGGCGGAAGAGGAGGCAGAGCAGCCCGTGTCGGCGATCGCTGTGGAGGAACCCGTCGCCGGAGAAGCTGCCCAGGATGAGACCGGGGAGGAAGAGGCGGAAGAGGAGGCAGAGCAGCCTGTGTCGGCGATCGCTGTGGAGGAACCCGTCGCCGGAGAAGCTGCCTGGGATGAGACCGGGGAGGAGGCTGCGGAGGAACCGGCGGAGGAAGAATCCGTTTGGGGAACCGGACTGGCAGTACAAGAGGACGAAGGCCCCACGGAGGAGGAGACGGCGGCAGAGGAAGCCGTTGAGCCTGAGTCCGAATCGGAAGAGGCGATTGCGGAAGAGCCGGTGGCGGAAGAAGAGGCCGAGGAGGAAGAGGCGGTAGAGGGCGAAGCACAGTATGTGATGCCGGAAGCTGGACCGGTCGAGGACGAGGACACCGGGGAGGCGGTCGCGGACGAGGCCGTCGAGGAAGAGGAAGAGATAGCCTGGGAAGCGCCGGCATGGGCAGTTTCCGAGGTGGGACCCGTGTCGGAGGAGGTCGCGGCAGAAGAAGAGGCAGAGGAAGCGGCGGCCGGGACCACTCCGGTGCAGCCCGCTGCGGAGGATACCTCCGAGCTGCCGCTGACGCCGGTCCGCAGGATCATCGCGGAGCACATGGCCCGCTCGTCGCGGGAGATACCCGCCGCGTGGGCGATGGTGGAGACGGACGTGACCCGGATGGTGCGGGCGAGGGACGCCCTGCGGGCCGCGTTCGAACAGGAGCACGGTATCCCGCTGACGTACCTGCCGTTCGCGGCCAGCGCGGTTGCGGCCGCGCTGCGTGAGCATCCGCGGCTCAACGCCCGTTGGGACGACGGCCACATCACGCTCAACAACCGCGTCAACATCGCGGTCGCCGTCGCGACCCAGGCCGGGCTGATGGTCCCGGTGGTCCGGGACGCGGACACCCTCAGCATCGCGGACATCGCTGCCGAGTTGCGGCGCCTCTCCGACGGTGCAAGGGCCGGAACGCTCGGCATCGAGGACGTGCAGGGCGGGACGTTCACACTCAACAACACTGGAGCGCTCGGCTCCGTGGTCTCCGTGCCCATCATCAACCACCCGCAGGCCGCGATCATGACGACGGAAGCGATCGTGAAGCGTCCCGTCGTCGTCGAGGGCGACGCCATCGCCGTGCGCTCCATGATGAACCTCTGCCTCACGTTCGATCACCGGGTGTGCGACGGCGCCGAGGCGGCTGCGTTCCTCAGCGCGGTCAAGGCCCGGTTGCAAGTCATCGACGAGAGCATCGGGCTGGGGTAGGGCGCGCACGTCCGTCGTTCCTGCGGAGGCAGGGACCTCGCCTGGGAGCGTCTGGCCCCCTCTCCCTACAAGGGGAGAGGGCTGGGGTGAGGGTACTCCGGGGTAGGGCTGCGTATGGTTACACTCACAACCTTGATGAGGAGTAGTGATGGCCGAGTCCGAGATCGCACTGCGGTACGGGATGAACCCGCACCAGACCCCGGCGAGGGCCTTCGTCGAGCAGGGAACACTCCCGTTCGAGGTCCGCAACGGCTCGCCCGGCTTCATCAACCTGCTGGATGCGCTCAACTCCTGGCAACTCGTGCGGGAGCTCCGCGCCGCCACCGGCCTGCCCGCCGCCGCGTCGTTCAAGCACGTGAGCCCCGCCGGAGCGGCCGTCGGTGTGCCGCTCAGCGACACGCTCGCACAGGCGTACTTCGTCGACAGCGCATCGTTATCGCCGCTGGCGGCTGCCTACGCCCGTGCCCGCGGCGCCGACCGCGTGTCGTCGTTCGGCGACTGGATCGCGGTGTCGGACGAAGTCGACGAGTCGACGGCGCGGCTCATACGCCGTGAGGTGTCGGACGGCATCATCGCGCCGGGCTTCACGCCGGAGGCGGCGGAACTGCTCTCCGCCAAGCAGGGCGGGCGTTACTGCGTGCTGGAGGCCGACCCCGGCTACGAGCCGCCGGATGAGGAGACGCGCACCGTATTCGGCGTGCGGATGCAGCAAGGGCGCAACGGTGCCTCCGACTGGGCCGCGCAGCTCTCCGACGTCACAGGCGCGGACGAGGGCTTGCCGGAGCCGGCGCGGCGCGACCTGACTGTTGCGCTCGTCACGCTCAAATTCACACAGTCGAACTCGATGTGCCTCGCGCTGGACGGTCAGGTGATCGGGAACGGCGCAGGGCAGCAGTCGCGCATCCACTGCACACGGCTCGCGGGCAACAAGGCGGACACCTGGTGGCTGCGCCAGCACCCGTCCACGCTGGGCCTGCGCTTCCGCGAAGGGCTCGGACGCCCCGAGCGCGACAACGCGGTGGACGGCTTCCTGCGCGACGACCTCTCGCCCGCCGAGGACGAGGTGTGGCGCGCGTCGTTCGCGGAGACCCCGCAACGCCTCACCCCAGCGGAGCGCCGCGAGTGGCTGGACTCGCTGACAGGCGTCTCGATGGCGTCGGACGCGTTCATCCCCTTCCGCGACAACATCGACCGCGCGGCGATGAGCGGCGTGAGGTACGTCGTGCAGCCTGGCGGATCGGTGCGCGACGACGACGTTGCCGCCGCGTGCGCGGAGTACGGCATCGCGATGGCCATCAGCGGCGTCCGGCTCTTTCACCACTAGGGTGGTTCCCTCTCCCTTGAGAAGACCTTTGCGTAAACGGCGGAGGGTGGTGGGATGGTCGTCCCCCTCTCCCGATGGCGGGAGAGGGCTGGGGTGAGGGTTGGCGGGGCGAGGGGTACGCGACGGTTACGCAAGGTCCCTTGAGGGGAGAGGGTGAGGGTGGACCGGGATAGAAGTGGGACGAGCCTCTTATGCCGCGATAGTGGGAACCTCGCCCCGGCAGAGGCGCGCTCCTGGTCGTGTAGCGCCGTTGCGACGCTCCGCCGCGCAAAGTACCCTCACTTCTGCGTCGCACGCACCGGAGTAGAACGCAATGGCTGGCAGGACGTCATCACGCCCCTCGAGCGGGTCCCGGAAGATCGACGAGCAGATCGCTGGGCTGGGCGATTGGCGAGGCGGAAAACTCAGCGAAGTCCGCAGGCTCGTCCACGAGGTTGCACCCGACGTGGTCGAGGAATGGAAGTGGATGGGGTCCGCCGTGTGGTCGCAAGAAGGGGTATTCGCCGTCGCCAGGGTCCTCAAGGACAAGGTGAGGCTCACCTTTCCCCACGGTGCTGATCTTCCCGATCCCGGGAAACTCCTCAGCGCGACGTCGAGCGGGAACGACATGCGGGCGATAGACCTGCGGGAGGGAGACGCCGTAGAGGCCCCCGCGCTCGAGGCGCTGGTGCGTGAGGCTGTGGCCTACAGTAGCGGGCCGGCCGGCGGCAGACCTGTCCTCCTCTCAGGCGGCAACCCGCAGGTCCCGAAAGGGGACGGCGACGCTCCCGTGCAGGCCTACATCGCGGCGATGCCGGAGTGGAAGGGCGAGGTCGGGCGCCGCCTCGACGCTCTCATAGAACGCAACGTGCCCGGCGTGCGCAAGGCGGTCCGATGGAACTCGCCCTTCTACGGCGTCGAGGGCCAGGGATGGTTCCTGAGCGTCCACGTCCTGACCCGCTGCGTAAAGGTGACCTTCTTCCGGGGCGCCACGCTGGAGCCCCCTCCACCCGGCGCCAGCAAGGACCCGGACGCGCGCTGGATAGACGTCTACGAGGGCCGGCTCGACGAGGAACAGATGGCGGAGTGGGTCCGACAGGCGGCAGCCATCCCCGGCTGGCCCGGGTTCTGACAAGTGTCTAGGCACGGCGAAGTGCACTGGCTGGGCGAGGGCATCGACTACGCGTGGGCGTGGGGACTGCAGCAGGAGCTGCTCGCCCAGCGGGTTGCCGGAGAGCGTGAGGACACGCTGCTGCTGATGGGCCACGCGCCGGTCTACACGGCGGGGCGGCGCTCCGTGCCGGAGCACGTCATCGCAGAACTGGGCGCTCCGCTCGTCGAGACTGACAGGGGCGGGCAGACGACGTACCACGGGCCGGGGCAGCTCGTCGGCTATCCCATCGTGTCCCTTGCGGGGCTGGGCCTGGGGCCGAAGCGGTACGTGGAGGCGCTCGAGAGAGCGCTGATCGCGGCATTGGCGGAGTTCGGCGTCGAGGGGCGCCGGGAGGAAGGTCTCACGGGCGTGTGGACGCCGGAAGGGAAGATCGCCGCGATAGGCGTGAAGGTCTCGCGCGGGGTCACGATGCACGGCTTCGCCCTGAACGTCGCGACCGACCTGCAGGCGTACGACGTCATCGTGCCATGCGGCATCGGCGACAGGCCGGTGACGTCGCTGCACGCGCTCCTGGGGAGCGCGCCGGACCTGAAGGAGGCGGCGTACGTCGCGGCGGAGGCGCTGGGCGCATCGCTCGGCATAGCGTGGCGCGCCCGTTAGCGGGCGACCTGTCGTTCCGAAACAGGCGACCTGTCATTCCGAAACGGGCGACTTGTCATTCCGAAACGGGCGACTTGTCGTTCCGAAACGGGCGACTTGTCGTTCCGAGCGGAGCACAGCCCGCCTATAGTTGTCATTCCGAGCGCAGCCGAGGAATCTCTCGGGGAACGTCCGTGGAGAACGAGGTGCCTCTTCGATGGACGCTTCGGCTCCGCGCAGCATGACACCCCCCGACGTGCGTTAGCCGCTAACGCGCAACCCTTTTTCATGTACAGGCAGGTTGCCGCTTCCTAGAATTTGTCCATGCCCGCGACCCGCGAACTGCTCGCACTGCAATCGGTGGACGGCGACCTTGCCGTGCGCCATGCGAGGCTGAGCGCGATCGCCCCGTTGCTCGGTGACGACTCGGCGTTGCGGGCGCTGGCCCGCCGCCTGGCGTCGGAGCAGTCCGAGGTCGACGCCGCGCTCTCCCGCCAGCAGGAACTGGACTCGGTCATCGGCGGGATCACGCAGCGCGTGGACGCCGCTGAAGCCAGGCTGTACAGCGGCATGGTCGTCAACCCCCGCGAACTCCAGGACCTGCAGGCCGACGTCAACATGATCAAGCGACAGCGAGGCCATGAGGAAGACGCGCTGCTCGAAGTGATGGTTGAGCTCGATACGGCGCGCGGCAAGCGCGATGCATCGGCGAAGGAACTGGAGTCGCTGAAGACGTCGTGGGAGGCCGAGCAGCGGTCGCTCACCGAGGAGCAGGGCCGACTGCAGGCTGAAACGGCCGAACTCGACCACCGGCGCGCGGACATCGTCGCCCGTATCCCCCCGCCCGAGGTCGCGCTCTACGAGCAGGTCCGCAGGAATCACACGACCCCAGTGGCGCAGATGCACAACAGCGCATGCAACGCGTGCCGCGTCGGGGTGCCGATGCGCACGGCGCAGGAGGTGCGCACCTCTTCAGCCCCGGTTCGATGCCCGAACTGCGGCCGCATCCTGCTGCCCGAGTAAGCCGATGCCCTTCGATCCCCTCTCCCTTGAGGAGACCCTTGCATAACCTTGGTGGGGGTGGAAGGGGAGGTGTCTGATCCCCTCTCCCTTGAGGGGAGAGGGTTAGGGTGAGGGTGAATCGGAGGTGGTGCGTGGGGTGTGCGAAGGAGTCTGAACAGGAAGACAGCGTGGAGTAGAGACGATGCGAGCGATAGGCTATTTCACCGTGGACCCGGAGACTCGGAGCGGCGGGTTGTCGGCCGAGAGGTTGTCCCACGCCTTCCAGGAGTACTGCAGGACGGGACGGCACATCCCGCACGGCACGTTCGCCGACCTCAAGGGAGAGGGCGGCGGCGAAGGTTGGCAGGAGATGGCGGACTTCATCCGCGAGAACCGTCAGGGCTACCTCGTCGTGACGCCGGATGCCGCCCACCTCGGTGCGACGCTGGAAGAGCAGGTGGAGCGTGTGCTGGAGATGGACGCGCTTGCCTCGAAGGTGGTGTGCGACGATCTGGACCTGCCGGACCCGTTGCAGAACGCGCTGCGCGGCTCCCGGAAGGCGGCGCAGCGGAGCGAGCGCATCAGGGCGGGGATGATGGCGAAGGCGGCGCTGGGCCTGGGGCTCGGCAAACCGCCCTACGGGTACTACATCACCGCGGATGGCGCATTCCACGTGTCAGGGAAAGAGTCGGTGGTCGTCAAGAAGATCTTCAGCCTCTACCTGGAGCCGGGCGGGAGCGTCCGCTCGGTGGCCGCTGCGCTGAACGCACGGAACGTGCGAACGAGGAGCGGGCGCCGATGGAGCCTCGTGACGGTGCGGGACGTCCTGCGCAACGCCGCGTACATCGGCACCTACCACCGGTTCGGGATGCGCATACCGGGGAGCTACGAGCCCATCGTTTCGGCGTCGGACTTCCGGCAGGCGCAGGACCGGCTGCAGGAGCGGAGCCCGTCGCAGCGCACCTCGCGCCCCGCGCCCGTGTTCATGCTCGCGGGAGTGCTCTACTGCCGGCACTGCGGCAAGCGGATGATGGGCATCGTGCGCCGTCAGACGTGGCGGCGGAGGGATGGGGAGCGCGCACGCGCTGAGTACCGCTACTACCAGTGCCAGTCCCGCATCAACCGCAACCAGTGCAGCTACCGCACCATGCGGGCCGGCGAACTGGAGGAGGAAGTCGTGCGCATCGTGCGCGAGCGGCTCGCCGCGGGCGAGCGCGGCGACGACCCGGGCGACGTCTCCTGGCTGGCCGACGACCGGGCGCGCTCCGAGGCGGCGATACAGTCGCTGGACCGGCAGTTCATGGAGGGCGTGCAGCGCGCGGCTGACGGGACGATGTCGCTGTCGACCCTGCGCGGCGGGTTAGAGCAGTTGCGTGTGATCAAGAAGGAGCTGGGCGAGCAGGTGAAGCAGGCGTGCGACAGTGCGGCGGCGAAGGTCCGGCTCGAGGCGAACGTCGCGAAGATCCTCGGGGAGTGGGACGACATCCCTGACGCCGAGCGCCGCGACTTGCTGAGGTCCGTCGTCTCGAAGGTCACCGTCAAGCGCGGCAAGGTGGAGGTCACGCTCCGTTAAGAACCACCGTCATTCCCGCACCGGCGGGAATCCAGAGCGCGCGGGCAGCGCGCACTCGCCCCGTTCATGCCGGTCGCGCTTCGCTGGCAACCCCTTCTTGTCATGCTGAGTGGAGCCCGCGCTTCAGCGCGCAGCATCTCTCGGGCGTCCCTCGTCGTTCCTGCGGAGGCAGGAACCTCGTAGCCCTGCCCCCATCCTGTGTGCATCGATGTCGATTCCCCGCAGGCGTATACTGGACGCGTCAAGAGGGCCGGGCGGCCGCTCCGGCATCGCCGGGGAGGAAAGTCCGGACTCCGCAGGGCAGGGTGCTGGGTAACGCCCAGGCGCAGCGATGCGACGGAAAGTGCCACAGAGACGATAGCGCCGATGGCCTCACGTGCGTAAGCGCGTGAGGGACAGGCAAGGGTGAAACGGTGCGGCAAGAGCGCACCAGGTCCCGGTGCGAGCTGGGACGCTGGCAAACCCCACCCGGAGCAAGGCCAAATAGGGGGACGCCTCCGCTCGCCGGAGGGCAGGGCCCGACTGTAGTCCCCGGGTAGGCCGCACGATCCCTTCGGCAACGGAGGGACCAGATAGATGGCCGCCGTCCCGTGCTTGCACGGGATACAGAATCCGGCTTACAGGCCCTCTTGACGCTCGTTCGCGCTGGGGTGGAGAGGCTACTACGTCAGGAAGTTGATCCCGACGGTGGTGAGCATGAGCGCGAGCCATGAGGTGCTCAGCAGGACGTAGGTCGTGCGGGCGTTCTTGCTCATCTCGACGCGCAGGCTCTCGATCTGCTGGTTGGTCTCGGTGCGCAGGCCTTCGATGCGCTGATTGGTCTCGGCGCGCAGGCTTTCGATGCGCTGATTGGTCTCCGCGCGCAGGCTTTCGAACTGCGCGTTCATGTCCGCACGGAAGGCGTTCATGTCCGCGCGGAAGGAGTTCATGTCTGTGCGGAGGCCGGCGACTAACTGCACGAGGTCGCCGATGCGGTCATAGCCGCCTTCGAGTCTGCTCAGGCGCTCTTCAACGCTCGGGGGCTGGCTGGTTGTGGGCTGCGTGGTCATGCGCTGGATCTCTCCTCAGTGAGTGTAGCATCGCGGTCAAGACTAGGGAGCGTGGAGGAGAACGCACAATAGGCGGATGGCACACGGGCGAGAAGCGCCGCTGCTCTTGGGCAGCAGGCTGGCGCCGCACGATCCCTTCCGACAACGGAGGGACCGGATAGATGGCCGCCGTCCCGTGCGAGCACGGGATACAGGATCCGGCTTACAGGCCCTCTTGGCGCTCGCCCGTGTTGGGGTGCGGAGGCTACGTCAGGAAGTTGATTCCGACGGTAGTGAGCATGAGCGCCAGCCACGAAGTGCTCAGCAGAACGTAGGTCGTGCGGGCATTCTTGCCCATTTCGACGCGCAGGCTCTCGATCTGCTGGTTGGTCTCGGCGCGCAGGCCTTCGATGCGCTGGTTGGTCTCGGCGATGCGTTGATTGGTCTCGGCCCGTATGCTCTCGAACTGCGCGTTCATGTCCGCACGGAAGGAGTTCATGTCCGTGCGGAGGCCGGCGACTAACTGCACGAGGTCGCCGATGCGGTCATAGCCGCCTTCGAGTCTGCTCAGGCGCTCTTCAACGCTCGGGGGCTGGCTGGTTGTGGGCTGCGTGGTCATGCGCTGGATCTCTCCTCAGTGAGTGTAGCATCGCGGTCAAGACTAGGGAGCGTGAAGGAGAACGCACAACCAGCGGATGTCACACCGTGCGGAGAACGCCGCTGCTCTTGGGTAGCAGGCTGGCGCCGTACGATCCCTTCCGACAACGGGGGACCGGCAAGATGGCCGCCATCCCGTGCGAGCACGGGATACAGGATCCGGCCCGCAAGCCACCTTGACGCTCGAACGAACGGGGAGCGGCGGGGCTATTCCGGGGTTACGCTCAGCGTGTAAGGCCATGCCCGGCCCGTGAGGTCTCCGGGGTTCAATTGGATGTAGTACGTTCCCTCCACGGCAGGCATCCAGATGTCAGACCCGTAGATAACGGATACATTGGTCCGGTTGTTGCGCTCATCCAACCTGAATACGCGGAAGGGCATGTCATAGTGATACGTAACTTCTATGCGGTATCGCTGGCCTTCATTCGCTGAGAAGCGGAAGTAGTCGAAGTCGACCGCATCGTCTATGGCGCCTTGGACCGTGGTTCCGACCGTGATCTCATCCGCGGCAGAGGGCGTGTTGCCCGAATCGCCCGGAACGTCGGCTGCTGAGACCCGCACGCTGTAGTCGCCCGTGACGCCGTTGAAATTCTGTATGGAGAAGTAGTATTCATCGGTGGTCCGCGCCAGGAGCAACGCCTGTGGCCCGGAAGACTTAAGTGCAAAATCGGTAGTCGCATTTGAGTCCAGCGAACTCAGGACGGAGTCACGCACCTCGAACAACGAAATGCCGGATGCGCCTACGGACTTGTGCTGGAGAATGACTCTGTACCGGCGGCCTTCCTCTGCTTGAAACCTGAAGAAGTCCAGGTCGGCAACGTAGTCGAACGTGCCGTGGGACTCCTCGTTCACGGCTATAGCAGTTGCGGCGCTCCACGAATCGCTGTGGTCGTCTGCGTACTCACGGGATGGGTCTGATGCCGGCCCTCCATGCAGGCGGCCGTACAGTTCCCTGAGGGCCTCCCGCCTTGCCGGCGGCGTGTTCTCAAAGAGTGCTTCGTAGATCTTCTCCTCGGAGATGGCTTCGCCTTCCGCGTACCACAGGTAGAGCTGGTTGAGCGCCGACGAGAATGCATCATCTCCTATCAACGACCGTACGCTGAGCAAGAGGTTCTCTCCCAGTGCATAGACGCATCTCGAAGGCAGGGCAAGGGTTGAAGTCCTATGCTTTTGAACGTATTGATAGTGCCGGATGTTCTCTATCGGCACGGCAACTATACCGTAGCAGCTGTCTGAAACCTCAGTCTCCAGGAAGGATGAGCGGGCGGCGATGCTCTCGACGCCTCTGTGGTCGTGAACATACGACCGTATGACCTCGGCTGCTCCTTCACTGAACCATGTGGGTCCGCTTCTGAAATAGTAGTGCCCAACCTCGTGCGGGAGCGTCTCACGGTGGTCCGAGATCAGATTGACGATGAAATGAGAACCGGAATGAAGCCCGGCGTAGCCCAGGGAAGAACTGCTTGCGGCCAGAATCACGATGTCGCTGATAGAGAGGGAAGACCGCACTGTCCTCTCTGCAACTGAGATGCTGTCTTCCACCAGTTCCATCAGTGCCATATTGCCCTGGGGTTTGTCATGGAATGCCCATACCCTGACTTCACCGGTCAACGGTAAAGCAACGGTCCGACGCTGCGCGAAGCCCCTCTGACCAGGGATGGAGGCCAGGGGAATGTCCGTTTGGTACCCGCGAAACAGGGCCATGAAGACCATCTCTTCCGCGCTCAAGCCGTCAGCGAACCATGGCTGACCGGCAAACTGGCCGAGGCCGCCTGATTCGGTCATCCGTGCAAGCCCCCAGGCGATGCTCTCTCCCAGCGCATCTCCCCATTGGTCCTCATGCTCGAGAAAGGCCGATGCCAACGTCTCGTCGGTCAAGGAGGCCTGGAGAAGCGAGTCACTGGTGGTCCGGTCCTGCGGAAGCGACTCGCTGGAGTCTGGATCGCCCTGGGAGTAGATGGATTGAATGAGCCCGTCTGTGTCGGAGCCGCTTTCGATGGCCCACCGGATGGATAAAAGGCGTCCCTCTTCATCGCTCGTCAGCCCGTCACTGAGCCACTCGATCTCCACAACTGCTCGCCCTGCTTGCAGGTCTCGTTCCGTGATCCATACGATGGAGTCCAGCGCCAGGTTTTCGTCCAGATAGAATTTCTCCTCGTCCGCGTTTATCCCGTCCTGCACCCATGGCAGGCGGGCTACCGTCTCTCCGATCGCGGCATCGAGCAGCCACAGCCTCGTGAGCAGACCGGCCGCCTCGAGCTGGTCGCCGCCGCTCCGGTCCCTGAACCAGGGAATGATTCCAGCCAGGCGGGAGACTGCGCCTTCCTCGGCAGTTGGCGTGGATGTTGGGAGCGGCTTCGGTGTGGCGGTGGCTGTTGCCGTGGGCGTAGGCGCTGGGGAAGGCGTCGGTGTAGTGGTGGGAGCCGGCGTTGCGGTAGGCGAAGGCATCTCCGTTGCCGTGGGAGTCGCAGACGGCGGCGCAACGGTGACGGTTGGGGTCGGTGCGGAGATTGGCGTTGGCGTAGCCGTAGGCGGTGCGCTATCGCACGCCGGCAGCAGAACGATGGCCGCAGCGCAGAGCAGGGCGACAATGGCTCGTGGGATGCTCCGCATGTGCCCATCCTAGCATGGCGCCTCCCTCCCTCCCTCCCTTGTGTACACATAGCGACTTCCAATAGTTGCATAAACAACACCTCACCGGCTATCATGTGCACAGATGCACCGGCTGGCAGGTCCGGCTGGCGCGCACAACGAACGGGGACGAGCCCCGGCCTTCGAGTGGCCGGGGCTCTTTTCGTTAAGCGGTGGAGAAGGCTCCCGTAGGGGCGGCTCGCGGACCGGCCTGCCGCTCCCCGAATGGAACAACCCTGCGACACCACGAAGGCACGGCGGCGAACGAGTGCTCCCCTCTCTCCCTGGGAGAGGGGGAAGGCCAACACCACGAAGGCGCGGCAACGAACGAGTGCTCCCCTCTCCCCCTGGGAGAGGGGCTGGGGGTGAGGGTTGATGGACGGCGCAAGCATCACGAAGGCACGGCAACGAACGGGCGCTCCCTCTCCCCCTGGGAGAGGGCTGGGGTGAGGGTCTGTATGAACAACGAGGTCCGCTATCCACAGTACCGGGACGACCCCGCCGGGTTCGTCGAGAACGTCCTGGGCGCGGCGGGGAAGCCCTACTCGAAGCAGCGCGAGATGCTCAGCGCCGTCGCGGGCTCGCGCCGCGTCTCCGTCGGGGGAGCGAACGGTTGCGGCAAAGGCTGGGCGCTCGCCCGCCTCATCCTCTGGTGGGTCGAGACGCGCGCCCAGGCGAAGGTCGTCGTCCTCTCCTCCACCAACCGCCAGGTGCGCGAGATACTCTGGCAGGAGCTCGCCGCCGTCTGCGACGCCGCCGGAGACGCCCTCAGCGGCAAGCTCACCAAAGGCAAGTACTTCATCTCGCCCGACCGGTTCACCATCGGCTTCGCCACGAACAACCCGGACAACATCCACGGCTTCCACTCGCCGGAGCTCCTCCTCATCGTCGACGAGGCCCACGCCGTCCGGGAGTCCCACTTCGACGCCGCGGTCCGTCTCAACGCATCCAAAACGCTCCTCGCGGGCAACGCCTTCTCCACCTCCGGCACGTTCTACGAGTCCCATCACGCGAAGCGTCACCAGTACCACCACATGCGCATCTCCGCTTACGAGACCCCCAACCTCACCGGCGAGGAGCCCGCGCGGCCCGGCCTCATCACCGCCGAGGACATCGCCGACAAGGCCCTGCAATGGGGCGCCGACCACCCCAAGTTCATCGCAGCCGTCTACGCGCAGTTCCCCGACACGCTGGAGGACTCGCTCGTCGGACGCGCCGCCGTCGAGGAGGCGATGCGCGAGGACGCCCCCAGCGGCGAGGGCGCGCCGTTGGAGGAGGACGACGCCCGCGAGCCGGTCTACATCGGCGTCGACGTCGCCCGCTTCGGCGACGACAAGTCCGTGCTCTGCGCGCGCCGCGGGCAGCGCGTCGTGGACATCAAGTCGTTCGGGCGCATGGACACGATGCGCGTCGCCGGTGAGACCGCGCTGATGGCGCGCGAGCTCGGGGCGGAGGCCATATTCGTGGACGAGGACGGCGTCGGGGCGGGCGTCGTCGACCGCCTGCGCGAGCTGAAAGCGCCCGTCCGGGGCGTGCAGTTCGGGCGCAAGGCGATGCACCCGACGCGTTTCGCGAACCTGCGCTCCGAGATCCTCTGGGAGTTGCGCCGCCTCATCAACGACCGCCTCATCGCGCTGCCGGACGACGAGGAGCTCGCCGCGCAACTCCTCTCCCTGCGCTACGACGTCTCCAGCTCCGGCCAGGTGCAGATGGAGAGCAAGCGGGAACTGCGCAAGAAGAACCTCCCCTCGCCCGACCGCGCCGACGCGCTCGCCCTCGCGTTCATGACCCCGCCCTCGCTCCAGATCTGGACCGGCTACGAATCGTTCCTGCTCCCCCGTGCCAGTGGGGGCGCACGTCCGCCGGTCGGCATCCCCGTGCCCCCGCCCTCCCGCGACGAAGACGGCGGCTCTGTCGTTCCTGCGGAGGCAGGAACCTCACAGCCCGGCGAACGCGAACACGAAGACGACGGCAGCGCAGACTCCGCCACGCCAGCCCACGTGCCGAACTTCACCATTCGGTGGTGACGCTATCATTGCAAACGTGCAACTCACGAATCTGACACTCACGAACTTCCGTTCCTACCGGCAGCTTGACCTGACGCTGGAGCCGGGCCTCACCGTCATCAGCGGCGAGAACGGGCAGGGCAAGAGCAATCTGCTGGAAGCGGTCTACCTGCTTGCCATCGGCAAGTCGTACCGCGCGGTGATGGAGCGGGACCTCGTTTCGTGGCAGGCGGCGGAGGCGGGGGCTTACGCGATCGTGGCGGCAGCGCTGGAGGGAGCGAACGGACCCTTCGAACTGCGCGTCGGCCTCGACTGCAGGGATGGTATGAGCATCGCGAAACAGGTCCGCGTGAACGGCGCGCCGAAGCGGGCGTCCGACCTGGTGGGGATGATGGGCGCGGTGCTCTTCGCGGCGGAGGACATCGAGTTGGTGTTCGGCCCTCCACGCGGACGCAGGCGCTACCTGGACGTGCTGCTGGCACAGGTATCGCGCCGGTACGTGCAGGCGCTCTCACGCTATCAGCGGGTGCTGGCGCAGCGGAACACCCTGCTGCGCGCCTTGCGGGAACGGCGGGCGCGAGAAGAAGAACTCACGTTCTGGGACGATGCATTGGTGAACGAGGGCTCTGCCGTGCTGGGCGAACGCTGGTCGTCCATGGCGGCGTTAGGGCAGGCTGCTGCGTCTGCATTCGAGCGTCTGTCGTCCCAGGACACGCTGTCGGTCGATTACATCGGAACGGCTGAGGAACCGGAAGATGGAGACGGGGTGCGGGCCATGGAAGACGCACTGCACGCATCACGAGACCAGGAGCGTGCACGCGGTATGACGCTCGTCGGGCCGCATCGCGACGATCTGCGGTTGGTGCTGAACGGCGTGGAAGCGTCGCGGCACGCCTCCCGTGGTCAGGCGCGGCTCGCGGCGCTGGCGTTGCGGCTTGGGGAGGCGCGCCTGCTCGCCGAGCGCAGAGGCGACCCTCCGCTACTGCTCCTGGACGACGCACTGTCGGAGCTCGACGAGCGCCGGAGGAAGCTCGTACTGGAGGAGGCGTGTTGCTATCCTCAAACCATCGTGACGACTGCCGACGCAAACGCCCTGCCAGACGCCTTCCTGCACCGCGCCCACCGTCTGCGTGTTCACGGAGGGTTGGCGCTGTCCGAGGACGCGGCGTGAGCGGGACAGGGACGCAGGCACTCAGTGTCTCAGGCGTGCACAAGCGCTTCGGCAGTGTAGAGGCCCTGCGAGGAGTCGACCTCTCCGTTGGGCAGGGCGAGGTGTTCGGCTTCCTCGGCCCGAACGGCGCCGGCAAGACCACGACGATACGCGTCCTTACGGGGTTCATCCGCGCGGACCAGGGCAGCGCCAGGGTACTTGGGATGGACTCCTGGAGCGAGACGGTGTCCATCAAGGCGAGGCTCGGGTTCCTCCCGGACGTGGTGGCATTCGCCAGCGGCTTTACAGGGCAGGACTTCCTGGCCTACGTGGCGAGTCTGAGGGGGATAAGGGGCAGACTCCCCCGGCAGGCGGAACTGCTGGAACGCCTCGAGTTGCCGCAAGCGGCGCTTCGGCGGAAAGTGAAGGGCTACTCCTCCGGCATGGCGAAGAAGCTGGGGCTCGTCCAGGCGATGCAGCACGACCCCGACGTGCTGATCATGGATGAGCCAACCGAGGCACTCGATCCGCTGATGCGGCAGGAGCTGTTCTCCATCATCAGGGAGACAAGGGACAGGGGCGCGACCGTGTTCATGTCGTCCCACGTCCTGTCGGACGTGGAGGAGGTCTGCGAGCGGGTGGCGCTCATCCGCGATGGCCGGATCGTGGGAACGGGGTCGGTGGAAGCGCTCCGCGAGGGTAAAGCACGGAGGATGGAAGTGGAATTCAGGGGACCGCCCCCCGTGGAGCTGTTCATACCGGGCGTTGAAGTCCTGTCCCGCGAGGGCGCCCGCTGGGAGTTGGCCGTCTCCGGTGATATCAACGAGGTGCTGCGGGTGCTGGCCAGCCACGACGTGGCGGACATGACCTACGAGCGGCTGAGCCTGGAGTCCTTGTTCATGGGCTTCTACGGTGCGGATGGAGGCAGGGAGCTTGAGGGTGCGTAGCGTCTTTGCATACACGCTCCGCTCGCACCGCACCGGGTTGCTCGCCGTGTCGGCAGGCCTGTTCCTGATGAGCCTGATCATCGTGTACACGTTCGACGCATTCGGTGGGATAGACGCCTTCGCCGATCTGTACGAATTGATACCGGAGCCTTTCGCGGCCATGTTCCGCGCTCAGGCGGGATTCGGGCCTTCTTTGACCAGCTACATTGCAGCCGACTACCGGCATCCGGTCTACTTCATCGCAGGGCTTGCGTTCGTGCTGTCGGTATCGAGCGGCGCAGTGGCCCGGGAGATCGAGCGCGGTACTGCGCTGATGCTGCTCGCATCTCCGCTGTCGCGATGGCGCTACCTTGCGGCCAAGCTTGCCGTGGTGGTCGTGGGAGCTGTGGTCATCACCGCGATGGCCTGGTTGGGTTCGCTCGCAGGAGCGGTGCTCACGGGCGTCGCAGACGACATAGAGCCTGGGACACTCCTGCTGGCGCAGGTGAACGTATTGGGCGTCTTGCTGGCATCGGGCGGCATCGCGGTGCTGCTTTCTGCCGTGAGCTCGGACGGAGGGAGAACGGTGTCGGTGACCGCCGGGATACTGACGGTGATGTACTTCCTGGACTTCGTCGGGGCGATATGGGGCCCGGCGGAACCGTTGGCTCCCCTGTCGATCTTCTACTATCTCGATCCGCTTGCAGTAGCAACCAACGGCTCGAAGTTGCTGCGCGACGTGTTGGTGCTGTTCAGCGTGGGACTCGTGGGGTCAGTGGCTGCGCTGGTGCTGTTCCAGCGGCGCGACATCACGCGCTAGGAGATGTCATTCCGAGCGGAGCCGAGGAATCTCTCGGGCAAGCGTCCGCCGTGCACCGGGTCTCCCCGAGAGATGTTTCGGCTGCGCTCAACATGACACCCTTACAGATCCGGATGCAGGTTGTGCCACTCCGACGCTTGTTCGTAGGCGTAGGCTGCTCGGAGAAGCGTGGGTTCGCTGAGGTGGGGCCCGAGCAGCTGCAGGCCTATGGGGAGGCCTTCCGCGAAGCCGCATGGGATGGAGATGCCGGGGATGCCCGCGATATTCGCGGGTATGGTGCAGACATCGTTCGCGTGCATGACGATGGGGTCGACGATGCCGCCGATATCGAATGCGGTGGTGGGCGAAGTGGGGAGCGCAAGGATGTCGACGCGCTGGAAGGCCTCGTGGAACTCTCGGCGGATGAGTGTCCGCACCTGCTGGGCCTTCTTGTAGTAGGCGTCGTAATAGCCAGCGGAGAGTGCGTATGCCCCCATCAGGATGCGGCGGCGTACCTCAACCCCGAATCCGTTGCGTCGCGTCGCGTCCAGCGCGGCCCACATACTGTCCGCTTCCTGGTCCGAGTAGCCGTACTTCACGCCGTCGTAGCGGGCGAGGTTCGCGGAGCACTCGGATGGTGCGAGGACGTAGTAGACCGCGAGGGCCGCCCGGGACGTGGGCAAGGCGACCTCTTCGACCACCGCGCCTTGCGATTCGAGTGTGGCGATCGCCGCCTTCACCGATCCGGCTACCGCGGGGTCTATGCCGTCGCCGAGGTACTCCGGCACCACGCCGATACGGAGTCCGCGTACGCCGTTCTGAAGCCCGGCCGTGTAGTCCGGCGGCTCTGCAGGGATGCTGGTGGAGTCGAGCGGATCGTGACCGGCGATGGCGTTGAGCACGATGGCGGCGTCTTCGACTGAGCGCGTCAGCGGGCCGATCTGATCGAGCGAAGAGGCGAATGCGACAAGGCCGTAGCGTGAGACGAGGCCGTAGGTCGGTTTGAGGCCAACGATGCCGCAGAGTGCGGCAGGCTGCCGGATGGAGCCGCCCGTGTCCGAGCCGAGGGCGTACGGAGCCAGTCCTGCGGCGACTGCTGCCGCCGGTCCGCCACTGGATCCCCCTGGCACCTTGGACAGGTCCCACGGGTTGTGCACCGGCTTGAACGCGGAGGTCTCGTTGGAGGAACCCATGGCGAACTCGTCCATGTTGCCCTTCCCAAGGAGCGTGCTTCCGGCTGCGGCGAGGCGGGACGTTACTGTAGCGTCGTAGGGAGGGATGTAGCCGTCCAGCATGAGCGATGCGCACGTCGTGGCTACGCCGCGCGTCGAGAGATTGTCCTTGAGTTGCACGGGGACCCCGGTAAGTGCACCGGACCCTCCCTGCGCGATGCGGTGGTCAGCCTCGGCAGCCTGCGTACGTGCGGTCTCAGGGGTTACGGCGAGGTAGGCTCCGATACGGGGGTCTATCTCGCCGATGCGTTCCAGATGGGACTCCGTGAGTTCTACGGAGGAGACTTCCTTCTCAGCGAGGGCCCGGGACATCAGGCTTACGGTCTGGTAGTGCAGGTCGCCCATCGGTCAGGACTCGTCCATCACGGCTTGTACCCGGAAGTAGGGACCTTCGCGGCGTGGAGCGTTGGCGAGAACGGCGGTCTGCTCCAGGGGTGGTCGTGGGACGTCGTCGCGCATGACTGTGTGGACCCCCTCAACCGCGTGGCCTGTCGGCTCGACGCCGGAGGTGTCGATGCGTTGCAGGACGCTCACCTCGTCCAGGAGTTTGGCCATCTCGCCGCGCAACTGCCCGGCCTCTTCGTCGGTGAGGGCGATGTGGCAGAGCGCGGCAACCTGCCGCACCTGCGCGATGGAGAGTTCCGGTTCCGGTTGATTGGTCATTATTGGCAGCGCACACAGGTGTGTGGCAGATGGATGAACACCCGTCAGTGTATCAGACACACCTGAGGGTGCGGCTGCGCGGCTGTCGAACATGCGCTTACCCGCAACCCAATCTGGTTCCAGAGCTTCGAATGGGACGTTTAGACTGTTTGGCGTTCAAGAGAGGGTACGTGTGTCGAGAGGGACGCGCCGATGAAGATTTCCCAGATCGCCAATTACAGTTTGCTTGCCGAGGGTGGCCTTCCGCCCCTGCAGGCGATGGTGTACGAAGAACTGATGCGCCGCCCGGACGAGGTGTTCGAGTACCAGGGCGACGAGTTGATCAGGACTTTCCCTCGCATGAAACGCTCCGCCTTGAACTGGTCGCTCTGGTTGCTGGCTAAGACGGGCCACATCGGGAAATTACGGATCCGCGTGGACGGACGGCTGACGACGGTCTATGGGGCTCACGAGGCGGTGGATGCGCTCAAGGAGCGCATGGGGATGACGGCGTAAGACGGTTGCCGCAGCAGGGTGGCCCCCCAGGGAGCGAGGGCCTCTCAAGAACCGGCGGACTGGCTCGCGAGGTCGCGGATCAGCTTGTAAGGGAAGATCCCGGTGTCATGCAGGTCGCTGAAGAGCAGGCCTATGGCGTATCGGCCTATCTCCATGTAGTCCTCTATCGTTACGTCCGATGGCACGTCGTCCACACCGACGCGGCGCATGTGGGTCATCTCGTCTACGCATTGGGCGCAACCGCAGTGACCACGCAGGTACCGGTGAGGCAGGAGTGTTTCCACCCCGTCTTTCCAGACGATGTGGAGACCGTCCGGCGCGATGTCTATCTGCTGTGGTTCGTACTGCTCCTCTGCCATGGTGTGTTTCGTTTCTCCTTGGTTGCGTGGGCCGGCCCAGGCCCTGAGGCTGTGGTGCAGCCCTAGAACTCCAATTCCCTGCCGGCGCCGCTGGCCAACGCCTTTCGGTAGACGTGCATTCCAACCGTAACGTCCTCCATGGCAAGGCCCTGGGACTCGAAGAGCGTTACCGCCTCCGGCGACGGCCGGCCCGTTGCACGTCCTGCGACGACGTCACGCAGTTCCACCGCGTTCTCCCAGCGGAATGCGCGGCGCTCGACCGCCCAGATGAGCTCGCCACACTCTATCTTTGCGTCCTCAAGGTCGTCCACGACGACGACGTCGCTGCGCCGTATCGTCGTTTCGTCTATCTCGCGGCGCATCCAGTGATTGCTCCCGGCCGCGTTCACATGCGTCCCGGGGGTGAGCGAGTCCCCATCGAATACCGGTTCGCGCGAATTGGTGATGGCGCAGACGACGGCAGCCTGGGAGACTGCCTCGTGTGCGGACTCGGCGGGGCGAACGTCTATGCCGAGTTCGGCCGACATCCGCTGGGCAAAGGCCTCGCGTCGCTCCGTGTTGCGGCTGAAGACGAGAGCCCGCTCGATGGGCCGCACCGCGGTGACCGCGGCCAGCTGTGTACCCGCCTGAGAACCGCTCCCGATGATCGCCACGACACTGGTGTCCGGACGCGCCATGTGGCGGGTAGCCACGCCGCTGGCAGCTCCGGTCCGTATCTGGCCGAGGGCATTTGCGGCGAGCATGGCAAGGGGCGAGCCGTCCTCTGTGCTGAAGAGGAGTACAACCATGCGGCCCGGCCCCCGTGTACCGCTGACGTAGGTCTTCAGGCCGGTTGCTCCAGCGTCATTCGACATGCCGGCCATCAACTGTTGCGCGCCTCGTATGAGCGGCAGCCTGTAGCGCGGCATGTTGGAGACCGACCCGGCTGCCCACTCTGCGAACGCTGAGTCCAGCACCTCAACGCATTCGCCCATGGGAAGCAGGTCTCGCACTTCTTGTTCGTTGAGCAGCAGCAAGCGTTAGTTCTCCTCTTCTCCGTCGTCCATATCCAGGGCGAGCTGTCCCGGAGCCTGAACGGGCCGTAGATTGCTGACGCCGACACCGATGAGGCGAACGTTGGTCCTGGGTTCCCAGTTGGCGTCCAGCAGATGCAGCGCATCGCCAAGTATCGCATCAGCGTGGGCTGTTGCGTTATCGCGGCTCGTTGACCGAGTGAGCGTGGTGAAGTCGGAGAGGCGGAGCTTGAGCGTAACGGTTCGTCCGACCAGCCCATGCTTCTCCAGGGACCGTGCTACTCGCTCCGTCATCCGCCAGAGTTCGTCGACAAGTGTTTCCCGAACGTTGACGTCCTCGCTAAACGTCTCCTCAGCGCTCACGGACTTCGTTTCCCGTTCCGCATTCACGGGAGAGGGGTCCTCCCCTTGAGCGCGCCGTTTGAGCGCGGCCCCCCAGGGCCCGAGCACCGTTACCAGCGCCTCTGGAGGCGCCGCGGCGATCTGGCCGAGCGTATGGAACCCGTGTGCCTTCAGACGCTCCGTGGAGCGCGGCCCGACGCCTGGCAGAGAGCGCACGTCCAGGTCCGCCAGGAAGGCCGACTCTGCTCCCGGCTGCACGACGACAAGTCCACCAGGCTTGCCTGTTTCGCAGGCGACCTTGGCGACCATCTTGTTGCTCGCGACACCAACAGAGCACGGAAGGCCGAGGTCAACGCGGGTGCGTCCCTGCATGCGGTGAGCGCGACTGACGGCCTCCTGTATGTCGCGCGATACCGGAGTGAGGTCGACGTAGGCCTCGTCAATGGACATCTGCTGGATGACGCCGGACTCGCGGCGGAGGATATCCATGACACGCCCTGAGTACTCGCGGTAGAGATGAAAGCGCGGTGGGAGGATGACCGCTTCCGGGCAGAGGCGCACCGCGCGAGACATCGGCATTGCGGAGTGACAGCCGTACTTGCGCGCTTCGTAGGAAGCCGCCGCCACGACGCCTCGCGATTGCGGGCTTCCGCCTATGAGCAGCGGCTTTCCCTGGAGAGACGGCTCTTCGAGCACCTCTACGGAGGCGTAGAAAGCATCCAGGTCCAGGAGGGCGATGTATCGCTGGCCGTTCACGGGGCTCATGGTAGCCCCGGCGCCATCCGAGGGAAACGGTTGACTGACATGGGCTTCATGGGGCGATGTTTCCTGCAAACGAAAAGGCCACCTCCGGCCCCTTTGGGGGGGGGGAGGTGGCCCTGAGTCGGCATTGGAAAGGGGAACGACTCCCCATTTCGTTATTTGCGGACAACTCCTGCAAGGTCCGCGCCAGCAGTAAAGCCGACGCGCTTGTGACCGGGCACGGTGATGCGCTGCCCCGCCTGTGGCCCGCGGATGGCCGTTACCTGCCGCTCCTTCACCTGACGTGACTCGAATGAGCCGAACCCGGTGAGGACAACGCGGTCTCCGGCGGCTACCGCATCAGTGATGCTCTTGAGCACAGCATTGAGGGCTGCGTCTCCCTGGGCACGTGTTGCCCCAAGCTCGAGTGAGACTCTCAGCGCCAAGTCTCCCTTCCGAATCGTTGCCACCCTGTCACCTCCTCGCATTAAGGCTGGGCGAATCCTCGATGCTCCTGTGGTGCGGGGAGTATAGCACGGACATAGGTCCGTACAGAGGGCGCGAAGTCTCAAGAACAGGGTGGCGTCAGTGAAGCACTACTGCCGCCGACTCCACCATGCGTGGAAGTGGTGCAATGGGCCATGTCCCCCTCCAATGGGAGGGGCGCCCGCGATTGCCGCGGTGACGTACGCTTTTGCTTCGGACACAGCGTCTTCCACGGTGTTCCCGCGGGCGAGCCCTGCCGCGATTGCAGATGCGAACGTGCAACCGGTGCCATGGGTGCTCGTGGTGGAGATACGTTTCGCCGGGAATTCCGTGAATGCAGAGCCGTCGTACAGCACGTCCACCGCGTCCTCGCCGAAATGTCCTCCCTTCACAACGACATAGCGGCAGCCCATGCTGTGGATGGCTTGCGCGGCGCCCCGCGCCTGCTGCATCGTTTCTACAGGATGACCGCAGATGGCAGCGGCTTCTTCGGCGTTCGGCGTGGCAACGAGAGCCAGGGGCAACAGCCGGGAGACCAGGACGGCTACGGCGTCCTCGCGCAGCAGGCGGTCGCCTCCCTTCGCCACCATCACGGGGTCCACAACGAGTTGTCGTGCACCATGGTGTTGGAGCCGCTCGGCTACTGCGTCGATGATCGCTGCGCTGGAGAGCATGCCCGTCTTCACCGCATCCATGCCGAGGTCCGTTGCCACGGCGTCTATCTGAGCGCGGACGACATCCACCGGCAGTTCGTGAACGGCGGTCACTCCAAGCGTGTTCTGTGCGGTAACTGCCGTCAGGGCACTCGCGCCATAGACCTCGAATGCGGCGAATGTCTTGAGGTCGGCCTGTATACCTGCCCCACCTCCGGAATCCGAACCAGCGATGGTCAGCGCGATGGGCGTATGTTCCTCGTTCATACCGGCCATTCCTCCTGATTCCACGCCATCTCCCAGAACAGATACTCGTAACGGGAGCTGGTGACGAACGCTTCCTCCACACGGGAGAGTTCTCTCTCCGGCAGTCCATCAGTGATGCCGTCGAGCAGATCGCGGCACCATGCTGCCAGTTCGGCGAACTCCGAGGACGCGTACATGTCTATCCAGGCGGCGTAGCGCGGGTCTGCCGGCCCCCCCTGGGCGGCGAGCCGCTGCCCGACCTCCGAGAATCCCCACATGCACGGCAGCAGTGCGCCTACGAGCTCCGGAAAGCTGCCTGTGGCCGCCGTGCGGACGAGGAAGTCCGTGTACGCCCGGCACGTGGGGGACATCTCCTCACGTTCCAACTCGTCCTCGCTGATGCCGAACTCCGCCGCGTAGGAGCGGTGCATGGACATCTCCACACTCAGCGTCTCGTTCGTGAGTTGTGCGAGCTTCTCCATCGCATGAAGGTTGGGTGCGCGCGCCGACGCCGTCGCGAGCATGCGGGCGTACTCGATCAGGAAGCGGTAGTCCTGTCGCACCCAGTGACGGAAGCGGGCCAGGTCCAGGCTGCCGTCGCCGATCCCCCGGATGAACGGATGGTCGTGCTGCGCCTCCCAGACGCTCGCAGCGGCGGCCTTCAAACGTGCGCTCAACGGTTCAGTCATGAACGCAGCCGATCGATGTCTGCGCGCGGGGGTTCATGCTTCGCTCTCCAGTGGGCGTATCTCATCCGCTAACGCTTCGAGGTCAAACTCCCGGGCGCCGCTCCGCCGCGCCGACAGCACGAACAGAGCAGTAACCCCGGACGAGACAACCACAGCGAGAAGGAAACTAGCCAGCAGGTTCCCGGAAGCAAGGATGTGCCACACGTTCGTAAGACCATCCCACGTCCACCAGCCGGCAAGGCTCCTCGTGGGGAAGAACAGTGCCCCGATGGCGATGCCTGCCACCGTCCCCGTCACGGCCCCAGTTCCACTCAGGTGGCGGCTCCACATGCCCGCGAATACCGGCACCATCGCCCCCGCGCACACCAGGTCCGCTATCAGAAAGAGATAGAGCACACTGTCGAACGCGAAGCCGACGACAGCCGCAGGGATGATGAGGAGCGCAGTGATGAGCCGGGTGGAGCGGAGCAGACCGCGCCCTCCCCGGATGCGGGAGAGGTCCGTGGTGAAGACGCTGGCCATGCCGTTGAGGAGGGTGTCCATGCTGCTCATCACGAGTACGAGTGCGAGCGCGACAAGCAAAACCAGCGCCCAACCGGGCAGCACTTCCAGTGCCAGCGTGAAGAGCGCGATGGAAGCGGGTTGGTCGTCGTTCACCAGCCCGCTGCTCACAGCCCAGAGCCCGAATAACCCCGCAACGATGATCAGCGGTACAACGAGCGCGCCGGCAGAGAGGAACCCGCGCCAGATATCGCCGTCCGTCCGCGCGGCGTACACACGCTGCCAGAGCCCCTGGTGGAAGAGGTTCGCCGCGAGGATGGCGATCACGAGGGTGAGGCCGAACTCGATTCCGTGCAGTTGGGTGACATCGAGTAGCGCTGCGTTCTCCTCTCGCACGGCGTCGAAGGACGCGGTCCACCCCCCGAAGTGTGCAAGCGTCGCGATGAAGACGGCGATGAGCAAGGGGATGGTGATGGCGAACTGGATATTGTCCGTGAAGATGGAGGCGCGGAGACCTCCGTAGACGGTGTAGGCGAGGGTCGCCGCACCAACGAGCACGAGCGTCAGGACCAGTGGAGCGTCGGCGATCTGGCCCACTGCGCGCGCGATCGCTCCCATCTCGGCCGCGAGGAAGGTGAACATGTAGAGGACGATGATGAGGAGCGTGAGGAGGTACATCGCACGGCCGTACCGCTGCCAGACGAATTCGCTGAGGGAGTGTCCGTTCGGCGCCAGTTTCCGCATCCTCGGTCCGACGATCGTGAACGCTACGATTGGAGCCGCCTGCCCGATGCCGTAGCCGATGAGGGCGGCCACGCCCGCCCAGGTGGCCGCTTCCGCGGGGCTGAACAGGATCCATGCTCCCAGCAGGGAGGCGGTCATGGTAGCCATCGCGGTCATGCCCCCGATGGAGCCACGCGCGGAGACGAAGTCCTCGATGGTCTGCCGCCTTGTTCTGGCGTAAGTGATACCCGCGGCGGACATGACGGCCATAGTGACGATCGCAGCGACCAGAGCCCAGACCTCGGTGGACATGGCATCTCCTCCTGATAGCGAAGGGCCGCTCCCTGGAGGAGCGGCCCCTTCGCGACATACGCGGTTGCATCGCTCTTCCTACGCTGGTATGACCCAGGTCAGGTTCGGAGGGTCGCCCGATTGGGCCTCTCAGCCGGACGTATGTCCGGCTCCCCTGAACGTTCGCTATTCGATTGCGGGGCATGGTATAACCGTTGGGTCGGGCGGTCAAACAGGCGCGAGTGCACGTGCATCCGCCGAAAGTTGGATGAGAGGACGCTGTAAAAACTATGGCGGAACGGCGATGATGTACTATAATGCCGTCCAAAGCCTGACCGGCTACCGGCTTGGCTTAGGATATGATATGCATTAGGTTTGTCCGGTAGTAGCGTCCGGCCATGCCTTGATGCGTAAAGAGTCACCGGACTAACAGGAGGCGGGATGTTCATACGCCGAAAGCTCTCCATCAGCGTAGCCTTGGTGCTGGCGCTGACCCTGCTCATGTCTCTCAGCGCGAGCGCGAGGGAACCTGCCCTTGGCGGCGGCGCCAATTTCCGCGATGCCAATGCGGCGAGCGACAGCCTCGTAGTCGATTTCGGGCCGAACGATGAAGGCATCGGTGGGGCAGCTATTCTCTCCCCGGGCTCCACCTATGAAGGCTGGCTCATAGATGCCGACGACAACAAGGTCAGCACCGGTCGGCTTGGCCGTGGGCCCTACCTCCAGGGTGAGTACGTCTCTCTCAGCGGGGAAGACCTCCTCGCGCGCTACAGCACATTCGTGATTACCGTGGAACCGCTGGACGACCCTGACCCGGGTCCCTCCGGGGTCATTGCATACGGAGCGGCGACTCGCGGGGCCGTCCTCTCGCACGTAAGTGTGCTCCTGGGTGCGAACGGAGTTGCCACGCAACTGCGCGACCAGGCTGCGAGCGCACTGGCGTATGCGGAAGCTGCTTTCGAGTCCGAGTCTCTGGCTGACAGGCAGTCCAACGCTGGCATGGCCGCGGACATGCTGGATGGCATCGTCGCTCAGGCTCGGGAATCGTCGTCAGTGGCCAGCGACCTCCTCTTCTCTTCCGCGAGCGGCGGCGACGAGAACGTCGAAGGCGTTGCGAACGAGATCATCGACGCATCGAACAACGTGATCAGGCTTGCGGGCGAAGTGCGGGATGCCGCATCGCGTGTGACCGGTGCGGGTGCGGATAGTATCGAAGTCCAGCAGGAGACCAAGAACCTCCTCGCATGGGCGTCCCGGCTCCACTCCGGCACTGCTCAGGACGGCCAGGCGCTGGACCAAGTAACCAGGCGAGTTGAGTCGCCCTACGGCGCGGTACACGTCTACGAGTTGTCTCAGGACCTCGGCGCGTTCCGTCCGGGCGTTGGCGCTCCGCCTGCCACCGGCGACTCACTGGTGCCGACGGTTGCACTGCTGGCCCTGGTACTGGGCGCTGCATTCGCGCTCAGCGGCGGGCTGATGGTGTTCCGCACTCGCCGGCGGGCATACGCCTAGGCCGCAAGAACCGCACCAGCGATACGACAGCAAAAAGGCCCCGCTCTCTCGAGAGAGCGGGGCCTTTCTTATGGGCTGGACGGCGTGTAAGGCGCCTTGCCGTAAGCGGCCTGCCTACTCGATCTCCAGGGTTTGCTTGAGTTCGCGCCACTCACGAGGCGACATCTCCAGCGTTGCGGGATCGACGTCCTCTCCAGCGATCAGACGCCTTACTGTCTTCAGCGCTTCCGCGCTCAGGCGCGCCCCACCGACCCGGTAGCGGTGGAAGGCGTTCGCCGTGAGTGGCACCCAGCGCTCGACGACATCCAGGATGGCGCGGGCGTATTCCTGGATCTCCCACTGTGCGTGTGCGTCGCCGCGGAGCGCGAGGAAGTGCAGCAGGTTGTGCAGGTCCGTCTTCCAGTACCACTGCGTATACGTGCTCAGCGGCAGACCGATGCGCGCCAGTTCTCGTGCGAAGCCGTCATTGATGAGTTGTTCGTATACCTTGTACGACCGATTGGCATCCGCGGTCATGGACTCTTGAACGCTCCGTGTTTCCTCTTGGGCAGCTCGGGCGCGTTGCGCCTCGGCGGTTCGCTCTCTCGCCGTCTTGCGCCTAGCTCCTTGCTGCAGCCCAACCTGCGGTGCGGGAACAGCGCCGAGGGCGAGTTGCTCTCCCGCGCCCGTCTGTCCCCGCCCCTGGTTGTTGGTGGCGGATTGGATCGCCAGCTGCTCGCCTTCAGGTATGTAGAACTCCCTGTCGAGCACGGAGTAGCGCGCCGAGTACTCATTCACGTTTGCCATTCGATGCCGGATCCACTGCCGCGCCACAAAGATAGGGAGTTTCACGTGCAGCTTGATCTCGCACATCTCGAATGGCGAGGTGTGCGCATTCCGCATCAGATAGTTGATCAGGGCCTGGTCGTCCCGGGTACGCTTCGTTCCACGTCCGTACGAGACGCGCGCCGCCTGTACGATCGCGGCATCGTTGCCCATGTAGTCGACCACACGCACGAACCCATGGTCGAGCACGGGAAGAGCCTCGTAGAGAATGTCTTCGACGGCAGGCACGGTGGCGCGCCGCGTCACCTGCTGCTCCTCGCGGAGTGCGTCTATCTCGGCCTGCTGCTCGGGGGTGATGGACATCTCGTCTGGCGTGCGCGTTGCGCACTATGGATGTTACACGCAGCGCAGCCGGCGTGGGGCTCCCGGCAAGCGAACGGCCCGCGAATCGCTGACTCGCGGGCCGTCGTTCTGCTGGGCGTAGCGTTGTGTGCTACATCATGCGCTGCACGATGCGATCGGCCTGTTCCTCGGTCAGTCCGCCGGTGCGCTTGGCGACGGGGCCGTCGCGCAGGACGGGTTCCAGTGCCGTGAGCGATTCCTTCTCGCCTTCCAGGTGATAGAACTTGCCGATGTAGATCTCATCGCCCCAGACCATCGCCTTCTCACAGGCATCGGCCCAACTGGTGGCATCGTGGTCCTCGTCCTCCAGCTTCTTGATGCGTTCCTTGAAGAAGTTGTGGGTGTTGTCCAGGTTGAAGGTAACGCACGGGCTGAATATATCGATGAGGGAGAACCCCTGGTGCTCGATGCCTCCCTTGATGAGCTCCGTCAGGTGCCTCACGTCGCCGGAGTAACCCCTTGCGACGTAGGTCGCGCCGTTCATGATGGCGGAGGTGAGAGGGTTGATGGGGTATTCCACGCTGCCGAACGGGGTGCTCTTGGTCTTCTGCCCCATCCTGCTGGTTGGGGAAACCTGACCGGTGGTGAGGCCGTATATCTGGTTGTTCATCACCACGTAGGTGATATCCACGTTGCGGCGGGCGGTGTGGGTGAAGTGGTTGCCCCCGATGCCGTAGCCGTCGCCGTCGCCACCGGTGGCGATGACGGTGAGGTCGTGGTTGGCCATCTTCACCCCCGTGGCGAACGCGAGCGACCGCCCGTGGAGCGTGTGCATGCCGTAGGTGTTGATGTAGCCCGGCAGGTTGGACGAACAGCCGATGCCGCTGACCGTGACGATCTCGTGCGGGCGGAGGCCTAGTTCGGCAGCCGCGCGCTGCAGGCTGTTCAACACACCGAAGTCACCACAGCCAGGGCACCAGTCGGGGTCGATCTTGCCCTTGAAGTCGCGTGCCGTCAGTGGGATGGTGGTCATGATTTTCTTCTCCTTGGCTAGACGATGACTTCCTGGTAGGGGACGAAGACGCCGCCTTCTCTGCCGAGCAGGTCCGCGACACCGTCCGCTATGTGGTGAGGCGCGAACGGCTCACCGTCGTACTTGCGTATGTGCCCGTAGGCGCTCAACCCCGTCTCGCTTCGCATGTAGCGGGCGAACTGGCCGGAGTAGTTGTTCTCTACGATGATGAACTTGTTGGCGCTCGTGAGGGCTGCCGTGATCTCGTCTGCGTGCAGAGGAATGAGCCACTTGACCGCCAGTTGGTTCGCGGTGATGCCGCGGTCTGCCAGCTGCTCGATGGCTTCCTGGATGACGCCGGCGGTGGAACCCCAGCCAACGAGCGTTACCTCTGCGTTCGCGGGACCCTCGATCTCCGGGGGCTCGATGAGGCTCGCCGCGGCCTCGAACTTCCGCGCGCGCTTCTCGACGGACGCGCGGCGGCGGTGCGGATTCGTGAACTCGTCGGAGAGCAGCATCGAGTCTTCGTCGTGTTCGTCCGTCGCCACGGTGTGTACATGCCCCTCGGTTCCAGGAACCGCACGTGGGGAGACACCGCTCGGCGTGTCCTTGTAGCGCAGGTAGGCTCCTCCGTTGGAAGTGCCCTCCGTGATGAGCTCACCCCGGTCGATCGTGGGGTAGAAGTTGAGGTCTGACGGCTGGACACTGTACCTGCCCTCAGAGATGAGCAGGTCGGACAGGATGATGCCAGGGCATTGCAGCTTGTCAGCCAGGTTGAAGAGCTCCGGCACGGTGTTATAGGCGTCGAGTGCGTCCTTCGGGCTGACGACGAACCGCTCGAAGTCGCCCTGGCTTGCGCCGAGCGCCTGCCAGAGGTCGCCTTGCTCGGTCTTGGTCGGAACTCCCGTGGACGGCCCTGCGCGCTGCACGTTGATGAACACGCAGGGTATCTCCATCATTGCCGCCGCGCCGATCGCCTCGGTCATCAGGGCGAAGCCGCCGCCGGAGGTCGCGCACAGCGCGCGGGGCCCGGTGTGGGCAGCGCCGACGACCATGTTCGCGACGCCGATCTCGTCCTCGACCTGGCGCACCATGATGCCAAGGTTTCGAGCATTCTGCGCCATCCAGTGCAGCACGCCTGTGGATGGGCTCATCGGGTAGGCAGCGTAGAACTTCACACCCGCTGCGGCGCCGCCCATCGCGAGCGCCTCGTTGCCGGACCAGACACCCAGCGGCTCGCCGCCTTCGGGCATCGGCATCGGGAACGGGGTGAAGTTCTCCTGCGCGTGCGTGTAACCCGCTAGGGCAACCCGGACGTTCTCGTTCACCACGTCCTCGCCCTTGCGGGAGAACTGCTGGGTGATGCTCGCTTCGAGCAGCCCGAAGTCGAGGCCGAGCAGGTGCATCATCGCGCCCAGGGCCACGGTGTTCTGGTTCAGCCCTGACCGCTGGGAGCCGGTGAGGTCGTTCACCGGCAGTGGACAGAGCTGTACGCCGTCCGCATAGTCGCCCGGAGATATGGTATCGCTGTTGTACAGGGCGGCTGCGCCGGGGCCGAGCAGTCGCAAGTGCCGGCTCATCGTGTCCTGGTTCAATGCCAGCAACATGTCCAGCTTGTCGCCATGGCTGCGCACCTCCCTGTCCGAGACGCGAACGGTGAGGAAGATGTGTCCGCCTCGGATTATGGACTGGTAGGCGTTGTACGTAGAGAGGTGCAGCCCGCGACGCACGACGATGCGCGCGAGCGTGTCGCCAGGCGTGGCGATACCCTGACCGGCTTCCCCCCCTATCGCCAGGGCGAAGTCGAAATTCCCGTCACTCATGGATCCCTCCACTCGGCCTATGGGCCGTCTGTCTCGGTCCCGCGCTGCCCCCGGGTTAGACGGCGGCCAACGCGGCTTCTTTCACTGCCTCTGACATGCTGGGATGGACGTTTACCAATCTTCCGATCTCGGTGTCCGTTCCGTCGAGCAGCCGGGTCATGCTCAACTCACCCAGCAACTCCGTTACCTCATGCCCGATCAGGTGCGCGCCGAGCAACTCCCCGGTGGACGAGTCGGCCACGATCTTGGCGAATCCCTCCCTGTGTCCAACGGCGAGCGCTTTCCCGTTCGCGAGGAATGGGAATTTGCCCACCCTCACTGCGTAGCCCTGCTCGCGTGCCTGCGCCTCTGTCAGTCCCATGCTCGCCACCTGTGGGTTGCAGTAGGTGGCGCGCGGCATGCCGAGGTAGTCTAACGCAGGGGGGCTCATTCCGCCGATATGCTCTGCCGCGTACACGCCCTCGGCTTGCGCTACGTGAGCGAGAGGAAGGCGTCCGTTCACATCTCCCACGGCGTAGACGTTGTCTCCATTGGCGCGGAGGTAGTCGTCCACGCGGATGAACCCGCGCTCCAGGGCTGCTCCGGCATTCTCTATCCCGAGGCCTTCCGTATTCGGGCTGATGCCTGTCGCCACGAGGACGCGGTCCGCTTCCAATTCCAGCGTGCTCTCATCTGCCGCTATCGTGACCCGAGCCGCGCCGTCCCGTACGGCGATGCCCGCGACCGAGGCGCTGGTGAGCAGGCGTATGCCCTGACTCCCCAGCGCGCGCGAGAGCGCCCGGGATATCTCCTCGTCCTCCCTCGGCAGGATGCGCGGCAGGAACTCGACCACCGTCACTTCTGCACCGTAGACGTTGTAGAGGTAAGCGAACTCGATGCCGATGGCTCCGCCGCCTACGATCACCACACGCTCAGGCACCCGTTCATCAACGATGGTCTCCCGGTAGGTCACGACTACTTCGCCGTCCGCGATGAGAGGTGAGGGCAGGGCAGGCCGGGCTCCCGTGGCGACGATTATGTTCCGGCATGGGATGCGTTCGCCTTCGACGGAGACTTCATAACTGCTCGTGATCGTGGCGTTGCCTTCCATGTAAGTAACGCCGTCTCGCCGGAAGAGCGACGCAACGCCCTTGGTCAGCCGTTCAACTATCTTCCGGCTGCGGGCCACCCCTGCGGCGTAGTCCACGTTGACTCCGCTCACGCGGATGCCGTACTCAGAAGCGTTTTGAACGGTGCTCAATACCTCCGCGTTCCGGAGGAGAGCCTTGGACGGGATACAGCCGGTGTTGAGGCATACACCTCCGATGGCCTCCCGCTCGATACAGACCGTGCTCAAACCCAACTGGGCGGCTCGAATCGCGGCTGGATATCCTCCAGGACCTGAGCCGATGACTGCAACGTCGTAGTCTGCCATAGAAGAAATCTTTTGCTCGCGACCGTTTCGCTTCCCCTTTTCGGAAGGCGCCAGGACGAATGACAAGGGGAATCTGGCCGGAAGTCGCTCTGCAGTATACTTGCCCTGGCATCCCACGGGCAAATGGCAGGACGGCTTCAGTAGAGCAGAACTGGTTCGCAGGAGCCCGGAGATATAGATTTTTTCTATATCTTGCGGCTTCAGCTATGCGCCTGCTCTTTGGGTGGCGGATTCCGCAAACATCGGGAGCCGTTCTGTTCCAGGCGGCGCAGGAACAACTGCTGCGATGCGCATCCCGACAGGCACACCTCTGGCCGTCCCATCCACTATTCCCATCATCCGGGGGCCCGCATCCAGTTCAACGACCACGATGGTGTGGGCGCCATGGCCTTCACCCTGCAACGGCTCCATGGTGCTGAACACTACCCCGCCTCCGGGTGCGACTTCCCAGTCCAGCACGGACGCTCCACACCGTTCGCATGATTTCGCGTCCGGCTCCTGCCAGGCACTGCAGAGTCCGCAGCGCGGCAACTCGAACCGTCCCTCGGCTATCGCTGTCCAGAACCGTTCGTTGGCGGGTTGAGCCCGTGTCCGCATAACACAGCAGATTCTAATCGGAGCCCGCGTGTTATGCGGACCCTCTCACTCAGGACCCGGGCGCTCGGTAGGGGATGCTCTTGCTGATCGCCTCGTCTACGGTCTCCGGCGATACGAGTACGATGATGCTTACACTGAGTGCACCGGCAGCGCCGATGTTCAAGGAGACGGCGGTGGCGGTTGCGTCGTCGGGAATATCGGCGGTTATGTAGAGGTCGCTCTTTCCGAAAGCGTAGTAGAACGACTCCAGCGTGCCGCCGGCCCCCTCGATGGTCTGCGCCAATGCCGCTCGCCGCTGCGTGCCGCCCTCCTTCAACAGGCCAGCAAGGCCCGCTTGAGTGTAGCTGGCCTGGAACAGGTACTTGCCCATGCACATTCCTCCAAATCGTGATACCTGCATGGTTATCAGCGGCGCGCGTCAAGGTCAAGTTAGCAGCTGTTAACCCGAATCCACCGAAGGGATGCGGTAGGAGTGATCAGACGAGGTATGAAAGGTGAAGGGAGGGGCTGGCAGGGCGTTGGTCCCGACGGATTGGGACGGGCGCTGAGTGTGTCAGCAACGCGAAGGGGATTTTGACGGGCCACAGCGTCGGCGACGGGCAAAACCGGTGGAGGGGAGATGGTTGAGGCCGACGCCGTACTTCAGGTCGCGGATGGCATTGTCGATCTCGGCGTGGTGGCGATGATCGGCCTCCAGGTACAGCGTCTCAATTGGGTGCGCGTGAGCAAGCCGCCTGGTTGACAGCGACACCGCCAGAGCGGTAGCCTTCCCATGTCTAATATCGATACTTCATATCGATAAAGTCTAAAGGAGGACCCTAGATGAACACGTTTCGCAAAGTACCCGTCACCATCCTCACGGGGTTCCTCGGATCTGGCAAGACGACCCTGCTCAACCGGATCTTGACTGAGGAGCACGGCAAGCGCATCGCCGTGATCGAGAACGAGTATGGGGAGGTCGGCATCGATCAGGCCCTCGTCATCAATGCTGACGAGGAGGTCTTCGAGATGTCGAACGGTTGCATCTGTTGCACGGTGCGCGGAGACCTGATCCGGGTACTCAACAATCTCAACAAGCGCCGCGACAAGTTCGACTATGTGCTGGTGGAGACCACGGGGCTCGCCGATCCCGGTCCGGTCGCACAGACGTTCTTCATGGACGACGAGCTTCGTGCGGAGTATTCGCTTGACGGGATCGTCACGCTCGTCGATGCGGCCCACATCGACCAGCAGCTCGGCCGAAGCAACGAAAGCACGGAGCAGATCGCGTTCGCAGACGTTCTCCTCCTCAACAAGACGGACCTCGTCAACGGCGAGGCCCTCGACGGTTTGGAAGCTCGACTCCGAGGCATGAACCGAATGGCGCGAGTCGTGCGCAGCGAGCGAGCGAACGTACCCGTCGACACTGTCCTCGACCTCGGCGCATTCAACCTGGACGAGGTGCTCGAGCGTCGTCCTACCTTCCTCGAACCGGAGTACCCCTTCGAATGGACGGGGGTCTATTCGCTCGATACCGGCCGCTACGAACTCAAACTTGCCGAAGGACCCGACCCGGCGATGTCGCTGGTCGTCGTGTCTGGCCAGGCCACGGATGACCCTGCCCTCCGGGAGGGTGCGGAGTGGTGTGTCCGGGAGTACGCCGAACCTGCGGAAATCATTCAGCCGGGGGGAGAGATTCCCTTCGACAAGCATGTGAACCTCCGGCTCGATGTCCC
>DAOUHP010000133.1:0-9949 GCA_034428575.1 Dehalococcoidia bacterium
AGCGGCTCGATGGGGAAGACGGCGTTCACCTGCTCGACGAGTTCCGCCGACGGCACGACCTTGTCGCGCTGCCAGGCGTTGAGCGTGCCCACGTCCATGAACTCGATGAAGCGCACGATGTGGCCGGTGCCCTTGAAGCGGCGCACCATGTCCAGCACCGTGTGGTCGTTCACGCCGCGCTCAACGACCGAGTTGATCTTGATGGGGTCGAAGCCGGCGCGCTCGGCGGCGGCGATGCCGTCCAGCACCGCCCGCGGGCTGTAGCCCTTGCCGTTCATCACGCCGAATATCACCGGGTCGAGCGTGTCGAGGCTCACGGTGACGCGTCGCAGGCCCGCGTTCCTCAGGGCGTCCGCCTGCTCGGCGAGCAGGTAACCGTTGGTCGTGAGCGTGAGGTCGTCGATGCCGTCGATGCTGTTCAGCATCGATACGAGTTGGTCGAGGCCCTGCCGCACGAGCGGCTCACCGCCGGTGATGCGCACCTTGCTGACGCCGAGGTCGACGAACAGGCGGGTGAGGCGGGCGGTCTCCTCGTAGGAGAGGATGGCCTCGCGGGGGAGGAAGTGGTAGCGCTCGCCGTAGACCTCCGCGGGCATGCAGTACGTGCAGCGGAAGTTGCAGCGGTCGGTGACGGAGATGCGGAGGTCGCGCACCGGCCTGCCGAGCATGTCTGTGATCTGCCCGGTCATCGCGCGGCCCCTTCCAGTGCCTGCTGCCGGAGGAGGTCGGCCATGCGGCGGGCGGCCTGCCCCCGGTGGCTGATGGCGTCCTTCTCCTCGGGGTCAAGCTGGGCCATCGTCCTGCCGAAGCGCGGGACGTAGAAGATCGGGTCGTAGCCGAAGCCGTTCGCTCCGGTGGGCGCGAAGGCTGCGCGGCCCTCGCACGCGCCGTCCACGGCCTCCTCGGAGCCGTCCGGCCTCGCGAGCACGAGCACGACGCGGTAGCGGCAGGTGCGCTGCTCTTCCGGCACGTCCGCCAGTTCGTCGAGCAGCAACTGTGTGCGGCCGGCGTCGTCCAGACCGTCGCCGCCGTAGCGCGCCGAGCGCACGCCGGGTCGACCGTTGAGCGCGTCGACCTCGATGCCGGAGTCGTCGGCGAGCGATGGCAGGCCGCTGGCGGCGCAGAACGCCCGGGCCTTGAGCCGCGCGTTCTCCTCGAACGTCTCGCCGGTCTCCTCCACGTCGAGCTCGATGCCGGCGTCGGCGGGCGTGAGCAGCGTCACGTCCAACTCACCGAGGATCCGGCGGAACTCGGTGACCTTATGGGCGTTGTTCGTAGCGATGAGCAGGGTCTCTCGCGCCATGTCCGGATTCTACACCCGCCTCGGGACTCACAGGGATGGACAGGATGGGTCGGCGCCACGGTTCGTGGCGTTGGGAGCGAAGCGTCACTTCAGTGCCACGCGGCCATTGCCCGGTCGCTGCCACGCTCCCTACGCTGCCTGAGCCCCTGAAGAGCGTTTCGCTCCGGGAGAACGCGATGGCTGCACAGCCGGATAGTCGAGGACAGCGTGCGAGGCAGGATGTTGGCGGTGGCGGGTGTCGGCGCGGCGATTGGGATGGTGCTGTGGGGCGTCGTGGGAGTGCGTTCGCTGGCGGGGCCGACGGCGGTCTTCGTGTTCGTGTTCCTGGGGATGCTCGTGCTGTCGGCTGCTTGCGAGGGATGCAGGCGCTATCGGCGGGAGTGATGCGGTTGGCGTAGGTAGGAGTGCTGCGGGGCAACTGACGTATGGTTATCGGCGAGGCCGGATCGTTGGGAGTAGCATCATGCGCACCGTCAGAGGACTGTTCCAGGAACTCCAAGGCCAAGACCCCGAACTCCAGCGTGAGTACGACCAACTGGCGCCCCGATTCGCGCTGATAGACGCACTGGTCAAGGCGGAAGCAGCGTCGGCTGCAACGTAGAGGTGAGTGGCAAGGTTAGTGATGTTGCCCTCCGTCCGTCACTAGGAGACAGCGCACGCGGGCTTGGGGGATTGTGAAAGGGGTGGTGTCGCACGACATCCTGTCGTTGCCTGATAGCCGCGGCTGTGCTATCAACGCGGCATGACGACTTCACACGCCGTTGGCAAACCCAGAGCCCTTGAATTCTTTGCGGGTGTGGGGCTGGTCCGGATGGCTTTGGAGGAGGCAGGGGTTGAGGTGGTCTTTGCCAACGACATCTCGCCTGCCAAGGCGCATATGTACGCGCTGAATTTCGGCGACGGCGATTTCATCCTCGGGGACATCACGGCGCTCAGGGGCGCGGATATTCCGCAGGCTGAAATTGCAACGGCCTCGTTCCCTTGCACCGACCTCTCGCTCGCTGGGAACCGCGCAGGACTCACAGGACGGGAGTCCGGCCTGGTTGGAGAGTTCCTTCGCATACTGAAAGAGATGGGAGACGATCGCCCGGCGGCAGTGATGTTGGAGAACGTCACGGGCTTCGCCACGTCCAACGGAGGGCGCGACTTGCTGACGACGCTGGAGGCGCTGAACGAATTGGGGTACTACTGCGACGTAGCCGCTCTGGATGCCCGCCGTTTCGTTCCGCAGAGCCGCCCACGCCTGTTCGTCATCGGGGCCATCGATCCGCCGAGCATCCCCTATGCGTCCACCGGGTGGGCGTCCATGCGCCCCAAGTGGGTCCCGCAGTTCCTGGCAGAAAACCCTCATCTGCGGACGTTTTCCTTTCCGCTCCCCCCGCTTCCTGCACACTCAGAGCAGACGCTCGACGACCTGGCGGAACAGTTGTCGACAACCGACCCTGCATGGTGGGACGCTCAGAGCACCTCGCGGTTCCTCGGGAGCCTGAGCGCGATCAACGAGGAGCGGGCGGATGCGTTGCGCCACGCGGCCCACATCACGCGGAGGGCCGCCTACCGCAGGACCCGTGCGGGGAGAGCGGTCTGGGAGATCAGGGGCGACGGGATCAGCGGTTGCCTGCGCACGACACGGGGTGGGTCCAGCAGGCAGGCACTAGTGGAAGGGGGCGACGGAGCGCTGCGTGTCCGCTGGATGACGGCCCTGGAGTACGCACGCCTGCAGGGCGCCCCGGCGTTCCGGTGGGGAACGATGCCGGAAACACAGGCGAGATTTGCGCTGGGAGACGCGGTGTGCGTGCCTGCCGTGGCTTGGCTGGCGCGGAACTACCTGCTGCCGCTGGTTGCCGGAAAACTGGCGGTTGAGGGCGCTCTTCCTCGGCATCGCGAGTTGGCGCATGCCGAATAGCAAGCCGAAACGAGGGGACACTCCCGAGGAAGTCAGTTTGATCCTCCAGCGACTGGAGGAAGGGCTGAACGCCGACGGTGAAGATGGGCGGACAGCCAGCAACGCGAAGTTCGGCGTATACGCCTTCTACGACTATGATGGCGAACCCATCTACGTTGGGCAGACGGCGGAGCAACTGCGCGTCCGCATACGCCGCCACCTCACGAACCAGCGCACTGACGCGGTCGCTATGAACGTGCTCGACCCGTTCGAGGTAGCAGATATCGAGGTGTGGCCGTTCTGGGAACTCGAAGGGCGCAATCCCAGCGAACAAACCGTCAAGGACACCTTGAACTCTGCTGAGTACACTGTCTTTCAGAAGCTCATCACCGAGTCTGCCTTCGGGGCAGTGCTCAACGAAAAGCCCGTCCCACCCGCTCCCCAGATAGGCTTGCCTCCTTCATTCCGCTGGCGCATAGTTCCAGACGGCGTCTACCACCGGCGGCTGCACCCCGACGTACGCATCGCGCGCAGGGCCGCCACCATTGCCAAGCTTGCCGAAGTCATCAGTCAGCGGGCCGTGCAGGCGGGGCTGAGGAACACCCTGCTCACGCAGGCGCGGCGGCTGGAGAATCTGGCGAAACGCCGCCTCGACGAGTTGGGAGGGCCGCCAGATCCTTAGGCGTCGCGGAGAAGGAGGAGTGATCGTGAGTCCCGACACTGTCTCCTCCGCCGAGCGCAGCCGGATCATGCGCCAGGTGCGCTCCAAGAACACCACGCCGGAGATGTACGTGCGCCGCGCCCTGCATGCCGCAGGCTTCCGCTTCCGCCTCCACGACAGGCGGCTGCCCGGCCATCCTGACCTCGTGCTGGCAAGGTTCAAGACCGTGGTCTTTGTCCAAGGGTGCTTGTGGCACTGGCACGGCTGCCGCCGTTCGCGGATGCCGTCGTCCAACGCCAACTACTGGCAACGCAAGATAGCGCGCAACGTGGAACGCGACGCTCAGAATGCCGCCACGCTGTCCGGCATGGGCTGGCGTGTCGAACTCGTATGGGAGTGCGAGCTCGCCTCCGCCACCGCGAGTCTCATAGAGACCTTGCGGACCAAGAATCAAGCAGTGGCTGGGGGGAGTAGTACCAGCAGGAACGACAGCGACGTGGAAGGCCGGTGCTAATGTGTCCTCCAAACTCTTGGTAGATGGGATCGAAAGGTTTTGTGGATTACTAGGGTGAAGGAGCATTGTTGAACGACGTACTACGTAAGCGTCCTAACCCTCCTCCTCGCGCTGGCCGATGCGGCGTTCGGTGCCGCGCAGCAGGCGAACGATGTTGTCGCGGTGCATGCCGATGATGAGCGGGCCAGTGATGAGCGCGTACACGATGTGTGGGGTCGGTAGCTCGTAGGCCACCATCGCCACGACGAAGCCCGCGAAGACGGTCGCGACGCCCACGATGGAGCCGAGCGAGACGTAGCGCGTGAGCAGCACCGCGGGGACGAACACGACGATGCCCGCGACCCCCGCCCAGGGCAGGAGCGCGGACGCCGTACCCAAGCCGGTGGCGACGCCCCGTCCGCCCCGGAAACCCGCAAACACGGGGAAGACGTGGCCCAGGACCACGGCGACGGCGGTTGCCGCCTCCAGCCAAGCGTCACCGGAGACCTCCGCGGCCACGAGCACGGGCAGGACGCCCTTCGCGACGTCCAGCACGAATACAAGCGCCGCGGCTTTCTTGCCGGCGGCGCGCATCACGTTCGTCATGCCCGTCTTGCCGCTGCCGAGCTCCCGGACGTCGCGGCGCGTCACCAGCCGCACAAGCAGGAGTCCCGGCTGCACGCTGCCGAGGAGGTAGGCGGCGGGAACGAGCAGCCATTCCATGACTACTTCCGCTCCCGTGCTCCCGAAGGACGCCTGTTGCCCGCGCGCCGGGCGCGCGCGGCGGCCTTGGACCGGTTGTCGCCGATGACGTGTACGCCGCCCTTGCCCCGGAACTCGATCTTGAGCGGCACGCCGTCGAAGCCGAACTCCTCGCGGATCGTGTTGGCGAGGTAGCGCTCGTAGGAGAAGTGGATGCGCGCAGTGTTATTCACGAAGAAGATGAACGTGGGCGGGCGGATGGAGTCCTGCTTCACCCGGTAGAGCTTCAGCGAGCCCTTGGCTGCGCTCGTGGGCGGGAGGTGTCGGGAGACGGCGTCCATCACCGCGCGGTTCAGCGCCGGGCCGTTGACCCACTCTGTCCGCTTCCGGTGGAGGTCGAACGCCATGCGCAACGCATCGGGCACGCCGCCGCCGTCGACGGCGGACGTGAACGCAACCGGCACGTTGGGGAGGAACCGCATCCGCGAGTGCACGAGCCGTGTGAAGCGGCGCTCCTCACGGCGCGGGTCGTCGTGCTCGACGAGGTCCCACTTGTTGACGACGACGAGCAGCGACTTGAACGCGTCTGCCGCCTGCCCGGCGATGTGGAGGTCCTGGTCGGTTGTGGGGTTGGTGGCGTCGAGCACGAGGAGGGCGACGTCGCAGCGGTGGATGGCGGCTGCGGCGCGCAGGACGCTGAACTTCTCGATGCCGGGCTGCACGGCGCCGCGCCGCCGTATGCCGGCGGTGTCGATGAGGACGCCGGGCGCGCCTTCGAACTCGAATGGCGAGTCGAGCGCGTCGCGCGTCGTGCCGGGCACAGGGCTCACGATGGAGCGTTCCTCCTGCAGGATGGCGTTGGTCAGCGCGGACTTACCGACGTTCGGCCTGCCGATGATGGCGATGCGAGGCGCTTCCGGGTCGGGCGCGTCCGCGGCGTCGTCCAACGGTACCTGGGCCATGAGTGCGTCCATGAGGTCGCCGAGTCCGCGCCGATGCAGCGCGCTCACCGGAACGGGCTCGCCGAGGCTGAGGGCGTAGGCGTCGTTCGCCAGGGACTCCTGGTTGGGGTTGTCGGCCTTGTTAACGGCGACGACGGTTGGTTTGCGCGCCTGCCGCAGCCGCTGGGCGACGTACTCGTCGGCGTAAGCGGGGCCGGTGCGGGCGTCGATGACGAAGATGACGGCATCCGCCCCCGTGATGGCGGCGTCGACCTGCGCGGCGATGTGCGCCTCGATCTCGGTCTCGGGCTCCGGGAGCAGTCCGCCGGTGTCGGCGAGCAGGAAGTGGCGCCCCTCGAACTCGGCGGGCGCGATCATGCGGTCGCGTGTCGTGCCGGACTCCTCCGCGACGATGGCGGAGCGCCTGCCGAGCAGCGCGTTGAACAGGCTGGACTTGCCAACGTTGGGGCGTCCGACGATGGCAACGAGTGTCGTGGCGGGCGGTGCGCCCGCAGTCCGGGGCGTCGTAACGGTCATGGTGTTACTCGCCGGCTACGAGCAGGCGCAGTACGGCCTTCTGCGCGTGCAGGCGGTTTCCGGCCTGGGTGTAGGCAACGGACTGCGGGTGCTCCAGCATGCCGTGCTCCATCTCCTCGCCGTAGTGGACGGGCATCGGGTGCATGACGATCGCGCCAGGATTCGCTAATCTCAGCAGGCGCTCGTTCACCTGGAAGCCCTGGAATGCGGCCTTGCGCTGTGCGGTCTCAGCCTCCTGTCCCATGCTGGTCCACACGTCGGTGTAGAGGACATCCGCACCGTCGGCGGCCTCGTTGGGGTCGGCGGTGAGTATGAGCGCGCCGCCGGTCGAGCGGGCCCGAAGGCGTGCGGCGTCGGCGTCCGGGAATGCGTAGCCGTCGGGCGAGGCGACGGTGAAGTCCGCGCCGAGCGCGAGCGCGCCGAGTCCGAGGCTGAGCGCACAGTTGTTGGCGTCGCCGATGTAAGCCACCTTCAGCCCCTCGACGCGGCCCTTACGCTGGCGGATAGTGAGCAGGTCGGCTGCGGCCTGGCAGGGGTGTTCCACATCCGAGAGTGCGTTGACGACGGGCACGGAGGCCGTCGCTGCGAAGCGCTCCAGCGTGCTGTGTGCCATCACGCGCGCCACGATGACGGACGCCCAGCGCTCCAGCACCCTGGCCGCGTCCTCGACCGGCTCGCGGGTGTCGAGTCCGACCTCGTCCGCACCGAGATAGACGGCGTGTCCGCCCAACTCGTAGGCGGCGATGTCGAACGAGACCTTGGTGCGGAGTGAGGGTTTCTCGAAGAGCATCGCGACCGTGCGGCCCTGCAGCGACAGCGGGCCGCCCTCACGCTGCGAGGCGTAGGCGTCGCCGGTGTCGAGCAGCCAGACGAGCTCGTCGTTCGTGACGTCTTCGATGGAGAGGAAGTCGGTGGCCACGAACGTCACTCCTGCCGGGGTCCGTTCAGGTCGGAGATCGTGTCGACGTAGGCGTCCCACGCCTCGTCGGCGAGCACCTTGGTCGCTTCAACCTCGGGTGCGGCGACACCCCTTCGGAGGGCGTCGTAGTAGAGCAGGCTCAACTCGTACCAGCGGTAGTAGCTCCGCTCGCGTTCGGTTTCGGGAACTATCGTGGCCATGCCTATAGCATACGCCTCGCGCCAAGTGATGGGGCGTGGTTTGGGGAGCACGCCCCCGCGGAGCCCCACCCCAGGGCCTCTGGATTCCCGGTTTCGCGGGAATAACGGGAGGAGGGGCTGCGAGGTTCCTGCTCTCCGCGCGCGCTGAAGCGCGGGAACGACGGGTGGGGGTTAGCGGAACTGCCGGAGGAAGCGGACGTCGTTGGCGAGGAAGTGGCGGACGTCGTTGATGCCGTACTTGAGCATGGCGATGCGCTCCGGCCCCATGCCGAAGGCGAAGCCGGTGTAGACGTCCGGGTCGTAGCCCGCGGCGCGCAGCACATTGGGGTGCACCATGCCCGCGCCGAGGATCTCCAGCCAGTCGCCGCGCCACTCGATGGCCATGTCGACGCCGGGTTCGACGAACGGAAAGTAGTCGCAGCGGAAGCGGACGCGCGTCTCGGGGCCGAACATCTGCCGCGCGAACTGGAAGAGCGTGTGCTTGAGGTTGGCGAAGGTGATGCCTTTGTCGACGGCGAGCCCCTCGATCTGGTGGAACTGCGACTCGTGGGTGGCGTCGGTTGCCTCATAGCGGTAGCACTTGCCGGGGACGATGACGCGGATGGGGGGCTGGTGCGCCTCCATGATGCGCGCCTGCATCGGCGAGGTGTGGGTGCGCAGGAGCGTCGTGAAGCCGCCGTCCGGGTCGCGGTTGGCGTCGAGCCAGAAGGTGTCGAACATGTCGCGGGCGGGGTGGTCCTTCGGGATGTTGAGCATCTCGAAGTTGTAACGGTCCCACTCGACCTCGGGGCCCTCGGCGACCTGGAAGCCCATGCCGCGGAAGATGGCCTCGATCTCACGCATGACGATGGTGGACGGGTGGTAACGCCCGTTCGGGGCGGGCCTGCCGGGGAGCGTCACGTCTATCGCGTCCGCGCCGAGTCCCTCCGCGAGCGCGGCCTCGACCTCGGCGCGGCGGTCGGCGAGGCGCTGCTCCAGGACGTTCTTCGCCTCGTTGGCGGCGGCGCCCGCGGCGCGGCGTTCCTCCGGCGGGAGCTGCGCGACGCCCCGGAGCACCTGCGTCATCCTGCCGGAACGGCCGAGGTACTCGACGCGCCATGCTTCGAGCGCGTCGGCTGAACCGGCGCGTTCGAGCGCTTCGAGGGCCGCGTCGCGTACGGATGCGGCGTCCTGGGGTGGGGCGTCAGTCATGGGGTATCAGTATACAGGCCGCGCTGCGTTACTCGTAGCCTGCGCGTTCGAATGGGGTGTTGGCGTGGTATCGTCCGGCGACGGAGGGTGTATGCGACTGTTCACGATCGGGTACTCGAAACGGAGCATGGACGAGTTCATCGGCATGCTGCGCGAACACGAGATCCCGGTGCTGGCGGACGTGCGGATGTGGGCGGGCAGCAGGTTCAAGCCGGAGTTCTCGAAGAATCGCCTGGCGAGTGCGCTGTGGGCATCCGGCATCGCATACGTCAACCTGAGAGCGCTAGGGAACGAGGGGAAGTTCACAGGAGCGGGCAGGGTGGTCATCCACGACCCAGGAGAGGGCTTCCCCGAGCTGGCAGCGCTGCTAGAGCGCTACGGGTCGGTTGCCATCATGTGCCTGGAACGGGACCCCAACGAGTGTCACCGGATGGACGTAGCGGTGGAGATGGCGCGGCGGCTGCCGGACCTCGAGGTGACGCACCTTGGGATGCCGGAGACGTTGTTCGGTTGAATGACAAGAGCCCCCGCGATTCCTCGCGGGGGCTCTTGTCATCTGACCGTTCACCTTGCCCCCATCCCGCCTTGTGACCGGGGTCACTCTGGATTCCCGCTTTCGCGGGAATGACGGTGCTGTGGGAGAGGGGGTCAGGCGGGGTTACGCCGCGGGGGCGGGGTCAGGCGCGGGGGCCTCGTCGGTGACGTGGAGCGTGAGGCGCTTCGCCTTGCTGCTCTCCGCCTTCGGGAGCCTGACGGTCACGACGCCGTGCTCGTACGAGGACGCTGCGTGCTCTACGTCGACGGTCTCCGGCAAACGGACGGAGCGGCGGAAGGAGCCGGTGCGGCGCTCACGCAGGAGGTAGCCGCCCTCCTCTTGCTCGCCCTCCGACGCGGTCCTGCCCTCTATGGTGAGGATGCCGTCCTCGATCGTGATGTCGATGTCCGAGGGCGAGACGCCGGGCAGCGTGCCCTTCACCACGAAGTCGTCGCCGTCGCGCTCAACGTCGAGCGGAATCGCGCAGCCCCCGGCGTAGGGGTAGTGGTACGGTACGCCGAAATGGCGGTGCGTGCGCTCGAACCGGCGCAGGTCTCGAAAGGGGGTCCAACGTTCTATAGC
>DAOUHP010000134.1:0-14715 GCA_034428575.1 Dehalococcoidia bacterium
GGGCGAGGTCGCCTTCCCCACGCCCGGCGTGCTCGGCCACGAGGTCTCCGGCATCGTCGACGCCGTCGGCCCCGGCGTGACGAACGTCGCCGTGGGGGACCGCGTCGTCTGCTCGTTCATCATGCCGTGCGGCAACTGCGGCTACTGCGTGCGCGGGCGCGAGGACCTCTGCGAGACGTTCTTCGCCTACAACCGCCTCAAGGGCCAGCTCTACGACGGCTCCACGCGCCTCCACCGCCCCAACGGCGAACCCATCGCCATGTACAGCATGGGCGGTCTCGCCGAGTACGCCGTGACGCCGGACACGTCCGTTTTTCCGCTGCCTGAGAGCGTTCCCCTCGCGGACGCCGCCATCGTCGGCTGCTCCATCTTCACCGCCTATGGCGCCGTGCGGAACCAGGCCGACGTCCGCCCCGGTCAGAGCGTCGCCGTGTTCGCCGTCGGGGGAGTCGGCACGCAGGTGCTGCAGATGGCGCGCGCGTTCGGTGCGGCGCAGGTCATCGCCGTGGACATTCGCGGCGACAAGCTGGAGAAGGCGCTGGAGATGGGCGCCACTCACGCCGTCAACGGAGCGTCGGAGGACGCCCCCGCCCGCGTGCGAGAACTGGCGAACGGGCGCGGAGTCGACGTCGCGATCGAAGCGCTCGGCTCACCCGTCACCGTGCGGCAGGCGTTCGAGTCCGTGCGCGACGGCGGCAAGGTCGTCCTCATCGGCATCGCGCCGGTGGGCGTTGAGGTGCCGCTGGAGATCACGCGCTTCGTCCGGCGCGGCATCACCGTCACCGGCTCCTACGGCGCGAAGGCCCGCAGCGACATGCCCGAGATCGTCGAGCTCGTCCGCCGCGGCGCGGTCGACACCAGCGCCCCCATCACCCGCCGCTATACCCTCGACGAGGTGAACGACGCCTACGGCGCGCTCGCCAGCGGCGACATCGTAGGCCGCGCCATCATCGAGATGGGGTGACCTCCGTCGATTCCGCACCACCTTCCGTCATTCGTGCGAAGGCTGGAATCCAAACGCTCGGCGCCAACGCGCGCATGCGCAGCCAGCGCTCACGGTCGCCCGGTAGGGTGAAGACTCTTGGCGTTACTTCCCCAGAACCCAGGCCCAGTACCACTCCAGGTAGGCCAGGGCCTCCTCAGGTGTTGCGTCTATCGCGGGGTCGCCCGTTAGCACGACATCAGCGGCGGAAGCAGTAGTCCACCTGATCCTGTCCATCATTTCGAGGTTGGTCACTTCTTCCGCATCGGGTATCCGGTCGAGTTCCGCAAGTAGGAACTTCTGCGCAAGGACAGCCCGCTTTGCCTCCTCCGCTTCCTCCTCGGTTGCCTGCCCAGTCTCTCCCCTCCCAAAGGCCCCCCGGGACAGTGCGACCTGTTGCTGGACCTCCTCATCCGAAGCCTGAATGTCCGCGCTTGCGGCTGCCGCCAACAGTGCGTAGTCAACGATGAGCCACGCCAGCGCAATGTTTCCAACCCCGTAACGCTCAGCGGCCTCGATGAGTTCCCTATCATGTGCAGAACGGCTGCCCGATGACAACATCTGCTGCGCCGATGTAATACCGTCAGCACTTAACTCACGAGCCTCCGCGAATTGGGTATGGCTTATCGGATATCCCGAGACCACAACCACTGTGTCCAGAGGCAACGGCGCAGATGCAGGCGACGGCGTGGGTGTCGGCAATGGTGTGGGTATTGGCAGCGGCGTAGACGTCGGTAGCGGCGAGAATGATGGCACGGGCGTGGATGTCGGTAGCGTGGCGGACGGCGTGCTATCACAACCGAGGAGTGTGAACACAATCACTGCCAGCAACACAGTCGTTACACGCGCAATTATGTCTCCCCCCCTCACCACCTCGACGGCGCGAGCGCTTCCAGCGTATCGCCCATCAGCGAAGCGTCGGCCCCGAACGGGAACATCAGCACCGGCAGCGTGACCCCCGCCGCGTACGCCGCCTCCAGCCGGTCCTTCGCCTGCGCGGGCGAACCGACGGCGCTCGTCGAGTCCAGCATTTCGTCGGTGACGGCGGCTGCGGCAGCCGGACGACCCTCGCGGTTCGGGCGCGTCCACTCCTGGCCGATGCGCTCCGCTTCATCCGCCCACCCGAACCGCTGCAGCATCCGGTTGTAGAACGTCCCCATGCCGCCCGCGTAGAACGCGATGTGCGCCCGCGCGAGGCCCCGCGCAGCCTCCGGCGCGCGCTCCGACGCCGCGGCCAGCATCGCGGGCGCTATCTCGATCGCTGACGCATCGCGACCGGACCGCGCCGCCCCGACCGCCAGCAACGCCCGCATCTCCGGCAGCGCGTCCATCCGCAGGAAGATGGGCAACCAGCCCTCGGCCAGCTCGCCCGTCAGCTCCACGTTGCGGGGCCCGATCGACGCCAGCATCACCGGCATAGAGGAGCGCGGTGGTTCGTCTCTGAGCCGGAACCCCCGCAGTTTGAAAACCTTTCCGTCGTAGTCCACGCGCTCGCCCGACAACGCAAGGCGTACGATATCCACGAACTCCCGCGTCCGCCGGAGCGGCTGCTCCCACCGCTGCCCGTGCCAGTTCTCGACCACGATAGGCCCGCTCGTGCCGAGCCCCAGCGTGACGCGTCCGCCCGCTATCGAATCGAGCGACGCCGCGCTCTGCGCCGTCATCGCCGGCGTGCGGCTGAACATCGTCGCGATGTGCGCGCCGATGCCGATCCGCGTCGTGTGCGACGCCAGCCACGCCAGCGTTGTGAACGCGTCGAACCCCCACGACTCCCCGGCCCAGACCGACTCGTACCCCAGCTCCTCCGCCCGGCGCACGAGATCGAGCGTCTCCTGCCGCGAAGGCCCGTCTCCGGCAGACACGTGCACACCGATACGCCGCAATGGCTTCCCCTGGGTCATGCGCGCATCCTACATCGTCATGCCAAGCAAGATCGTCATGCGGAGCGAAGCCCATCGTCATGCCGAACGAAGCGCCTTTGTCATGCCGAGCGAAGCCGAGGCATCTCTCACTGGGGTGTGGCGCCGGGGGAGCTGGCCCTCTCCCTCGAGGGGAGAGGGCCAGGGTGAGGGTGAACTGGTGGGGGGCTGGGTGGATTGGGCGAGGGTCTCTACAAGCGGAGAGGGCCGGAGTGTGGGTGCGTCTGCGGACGCGCGGCGGCCGTGCGGCACGAGCCGCCGGATTGGGGTAGGATACGCGGCGCAATGCGGATAGACGTTCACGCCCACTACATCCCCGCGACGCTCCCGGAACTCGCGAACCGGCGAGGCGGGTTCGGCCCCGCCGCCAACATGCGCGACAGCATGTCCGACCTCGACCAGCGCCTCGCCGACATGGACGAGCGCGGCATCGACGTGGAGCTCGTCTCCGCGCCGCCCTACGTCCAGAACTCCGCGCCGGACCTCTGCCGCGAAATGAACGACAAGACTGCCGAGGCGATAGCGGGTTCGAAGCGGTTCATCGGCCTCGCGACGCTCCCGATGCAGGAGCCGGAGGCCGCAGCAGCCGAGCTGGAGCGCTGCATCAAGGAGTTGGGCTTCCGGGGGCTGGAGATCCTGACCAACGTGCAGGGCGAGAATCTGCACGCCGCCCGCTTCGCCCCGCTCTACCGCAAGATGCAGGAGTTGGACGTCGCGGCGTTCGTGCACCCGCAGAACGTCCTCGGCGCTGACCGGCTCAGCGAGTTCTTCATGAACAACATCATCGGCAACCCCAGCGACACTGCGGTCGCCGCGGGCTGCCTCATCTTCGGCGGTGTGCTGGAGGAGATGCCGGACCTGCGGTTCGTCCTCGCCCACGGCGGCGGCACGTGCCCGCTGCTGCGGGGCCGGTGGGAGCACGCGTGGCGGCAACACCTGGTGGTGGACACGCCGATCACGCGACCGCCCTCCGAGTACTTCAGCAAGCTCTACTTCGACACCCTCACGCACGGCACGCCCGTGCTCAACTACCTCGTCGAGACCGTCGGGCACGAGCGGCTCATGCTCGGCAGCGACTACCCGTTCGGCATGGGCGACTACACGCCGCCCGTGAGCGTGCAGGCCGTCCCGCGTCTCACCGACGCCCAGCGCGAGGCGATCTACTGCGAGAACGCTATCCGCGTATTCGGCCTCGACCTCTAGCCATGCGGCGCAACACCGCGCTTCTGAGGTGCAGACGATGACAATCACAGAGAGCAGCCCAACGGTCGAGAGCGCCGATTTCCAGGCGGTCCTCTCGCGCATCGCCAGCGCGGGCGACGCCATCGAACGGGAGCGCCAGATTCCGCAGGACGTCATCGACGCGATGGTGGACCAGGGACTGTTCCGGTTGCTCGTCCCGCGCTCCGTGGGTGGACTCGAGATCGACTACCTCGACTACCTGGCCATCGTGCAGGCGGTCGCCGCGGCGGACGGCAGCACGGCGTGGTGCTTCAACCAGAACAACATCCTGGGCACGATGGCGTCGCTGATGCCGGAGGCGCTGGCGCAGGAGATATGGAGCGACAGCAGGTCGATCCTGTGCAACGGCCCGCCTCAGCACTCCGACTTCGTGCAGGTGGACGGCGGCTACTCGGTCAGCGGACGCTGGAACTTCAGCAGCGGCTCCCGGCATGCAACCTGGGCTGTGGGGCTGCAGCGCGTAGCCGACCCCACCGCGCTGACCTGCATCATCCCGAAGGGCGAATTCACGTTCATCGACACGTGGCAGGTGAACGGCCTCAAGGGCACCGGCAGCTTCAGCTTCGAGGCGAAGGACGTATTCGTCCCTGCCGGCCGCGTGTACGTCGAGGCGCAGACCCCGCACGAAGACGGACCGCTCTACCTCATCCCGCGCAGCCTCTTCTTCGGCTCCGGCTTCGGCATGGTGGCGCTGGGCGTGGCCCGCTCCGCGCTCGACGCCGCTATCGAGATAGCCACGCGGAAGAAGCCGCAGGAGCAGACGCTGCTGCGCGACCAGCCCGCCATCCAGCGCATCATCGGGCAGGCCGAGGCAACCTGGGGCGCAGCCAACGCCTTCCTGCAGGAGAAGGCGGTCAAACTCTGGCGGAAGGCGCTGGACGACCATGAGCTGCCGCTGGAGCACCGCATGGAACTCCGGCTGGCGAGCTCCCACGCCATCCGGCAGGGCGCGCAGGTGGCCGACATGGCGTACTCGGTCTTCGGGTCGAGCGCCATCTTCGAGTCGAGCCCCATCCAACGCAAGTTCCAGGACGCCCATGCGATAACCCAGCAGATACAGGGGCGCCTGGAGCATTACGACAGCGCCGGGCAATACTACCTGGGCTTCGAGCCGTCAGGCCGGATGTTCTAGGAGCGGATTGCGGGCCATGGCAGCCGTAAACGAGAACGTCCGGTACGAACCCCACGAGAACCCTCCGCCGCCCATAGCCCTCGGCGCGGGCCTGCAGGCGGCTCTGGTCATCCTCGCGCCGGTAGCGCTCACCGTCGTCATCGTCGTGCGGATCGCGGAGGAGTCGGACAGCTACCTTGCGTGGGGAGTGTTCGCGGCCCTGCTCGTCAGCGGGGCCACTACCGTGCTCCAGGCCGCGCGGCTTGGACGGATCGGCTCCGGCCACGTCCTCATGATGGGCACCTCCGGAGCATTCATCGCCGTGTGCGTGGCCGCGCTGGTCACGGCGGGACCCGCCACGATGGCAAGCCTGATCGTCGTGTCGTCGCTGTTCCAGTTTGCGATGGCAGCCCGCCTGTCCCTCCTCCGGCGCATATTCACCCCGGTAGTGTCCGGCACCGTCATCATGCTGATAGCGGCGACGGTGATGCCCATCGTCTTCAGCATGCTCACGGACGTGCCCGAGGGCGCCTCCTCGACCGCCGCCATCGTCACGACCCTGGTGACACTCGTCACCGTACTGGCCCTCGTGCTGCGCGCGCCGCCGCGTTGGCGGCTGTGGTCGCCCCTCATCGGCATCGCAGCGGGCTGCGCGGTGGCAGCGCCTCTCGGGTTGTACGACGCGCAGGGGATACTGGACGCGGCGTGGGTGGGCATACCCTTCGGCGCGTGGCCGGGGTTCGACCTGAGCCCGGGCGCAGAGTTCTGGGGGCTGCTCCCCGCGTTCATCATCGTCACGCTGGTGGGCGCCATCGAGACCATCGGCGACGGCGTCGCCATCCAGCGCGTCTCCCGGCGCAGGCCGCAAGCGACCGACTTCCGGGTGGTGCAGGGGGCGCTCAACGCCGACGGCATGGGAAACCTGCTCTCCGGCCTCGCGGGCACCCTGCCCAATACCACCTATTCGAGCAGCATCGCCCTTGCCGAGGTCACCGGCATCGGGGCGCGGCGGGTTGGCGTCATCATCGGCGTCATCATCGGGGTGCTCGCGTTCCTGCCGAAGGTCGCAGCCGTGCTAATCGCCATCCCCAGTCCCGTGGCCGCGGCGTACATCACCGTGCTCCTGGGCCTGCTCTTCGTGCAGGGCATGAAGATCGTCATCCAGGACGGAGTGGACCACCGGAAGGCTGCGGTCGCGGGCGTCGCGTTCTGGGTAGGCACGGGCTTCCAGAACCAGTGGATATTCGCCGAGCAGTTGGGCGACGGGTTCCTGGGCGTACTGCTCGGCAACGGCATGACGTCCGGCGCTCTCGTGGCCGTCATCATGATGCTGTTCATGGAGTTGACGTCCGCCCGCCGCAGGCGCCTGACCGTGGCGCTGGCGACGGAGAGCCTTCCGAGACTCGACGAGTTCCTGCGCGGTAACGCCGCGAAGGCCGGGTGGAGCGACGCCTCGACCGAGCGGCTGGTGCTCGTGGGTGAGGAGACGATGACGAGCCTGCTGGCGGAGGACGGCGACAGACCGGAGGGCGCCGGCGCGCGGCGGCTGGTGGTCACCGCGCGCACCGATCACGCCAGGTCGGAATTGGAGTTCGTGACCGGCTCGGAGGGAGAGAACCTGGAGGACCGGCTCGCCTACATGGGCGAGATGCCGGATATCGCGGACGAGCGGGAGATATCGTTCCGGTTGCTGCGGCACTACGCCTCCTCCGTGCGCCACCAGAAGTACCACGGCGAGGACATCGTCACGGTGAGCGTCGCGGGGTCGTCCGGCCCCCCGTCGTAGCGCAACCCTGGCGATAGTCTGAACAAGTCCACCGTCGTCGTTCTTATGAAATAGCGCCCCGTCGTTCCCGCCGACGTTCCGTCATTCCCGCACCGGCGGGAATCCAGAGTGGCCAGGCAGGCCACACGGGGCGGAGTGGAAGGGTGGGCGCGTCGTGTCGTCTACCGCGTTACGCGGCCTGACAATGCCCTGGGCCGTTCCCGCGCTTCAGCCCGCCCTCGCCCCTGGCCGGTCACGGTGAGCATCGCGGATCGTCCGGCCCCCGTCGTAGCGCAACCCTGGCGGCCGGGAAGGGCTATGATGCGCGCACCGTCCACTGGCAGCATCATTTGAACCGCACCGACAAGCCACCTCGCAAGCCCCGCTTCTTCTACGGATGGGTCGTCGTCATCGTCGCCGCGTTGGGCAGCTTCAGCGCGAGCACGGAGACCTTTCCCGTTCTCAGCATCTTCCTGCGCCCCATCACCTCTGAGTTCGGCTGGACGGTCACCGAATTCACCGGAGCTATCAGCCTCGGCGGGCTGATCGGAAGCGGCGTGGCGCTGGCGACCGGGCCGGTCGTGGACCGGTTCGGCCCGCGCTGGGCGCTCACCTTCGCCTACACGCTCATCGGCGTCACCTTCGTCCTCATGTACTTCATGACGGAGCTCTGGCACCTGTACGCCCTGCAGATCTTCGCCCGCAGCATGAACACCGGCGTCCTTGCCGTCGCCACCGCGGTCATCGTGCCCAACTGGTTCATCGTCAAGCGCGGCCGTGCGACCGCCTACGCCGGCCTCGGTTTCCCCGCCGGGGCCTCGCTCATACCGCTGATGATCGCCTTCATCACCGCAATATACGGCTGGCGTGAGGCCTCGCTCGGCGCGGGGATCATGATCCTCATCGTCTCCGCCGTCCCCACCGCGGTCCTGCTGCGCCGGAGGCCCGAGGACATGGGCCTGCTGCCGGACGGGGAACTGCCGCGGACGGCTGCCGGAGCGCCCGCGCGCGATCTGCGCGTTGCCGACTACTCCCTGCGGTTGGGGCAGGCCGCGCGGCACCCCGCGCTCTACCTGCTCATCACCGCCGTCATGCTCTGGTGGTTCGGACGCACGGGCGTCATGCTCCACGCGGTGCCTTTCCTGACCGACGCCCTGGCGGGGCCGATGACGGACACCAACGTGGCTCACCCGGTTGCGGTCTGGGCGCTGGCTGTCCACTCGGTGGTCGGCGCGCTGGGAGCCGTCATCGCGGGGTACCTGCGCGACAGGATCAGCGTGCGCTACCTCATCGCGGTCGACTTCCTGATGAACGCGGTGGCGTTCGTGCTGCTGCTCATGGTGGACACGGCGCTGCTGGCGATAGCGTGGGGCGTCTTCTACGGCCTCGCGCAGGGGGCCTCCGTGACCCTGCAGCGGCTGGCGTTCGCGGACTACTTCGGACGCCGCCACCTCGGTTCGATCGAGGGCGTCGCGCGGGCGTTCACGAACATCACCCAGGCGGCGGGCCCGCTGGCTGCGGCGCTGGCCTTCGACCTGACCGACAGCTACCGCGCCATCTTCATTGTCTTCGTCGTCGCGAACATCCTCGCTGCCGCCCTCGCGGGCCTGGCCAAGCCGCCGCCCCCACCTCCGGAGGAGGCGTAAGGGGCAGTCTGCACGGGATGGGCCGCTAACCTTGAATAGTTCTACTCCATATGCAAGGTTACGGCGTAACCTTGCATATGACTCGTGACCTGAACCGGTGACGTACCTACAAATCCGCGTTACGAATTCGGCACGACGTGCGAGACGGAGTCGAGATGAGGTGGACGACGCGCTTGTCTGCCTCGACCGTCTCGATCAGGAGGTCCATCTTCTCCGCCAGTATCGACGGGTCGTCGTCCAGACAGGGAACTCCAGGACGAAGCCCGGCTCAGTCGCGTGCAGGTGGTACCGGGTGGCTATGGAGTCATCCACCATGCAGTCGCTCGTGTGGAACGTCTCTTACTGATTCCTACGGACAACGCCGCTCTTGTTCCAAGGGACACATGCGGGCGTATCGCGTTGCGGCCCGCATGGAACGAGGCACGGCTGCGAAAGAGCCGTGCCTCGTAGTTCCTACGCTGGGTCCCCGCTTTCGGCGGGAATGACGGTTGCTTAGATCTGTCCGGTGCGCTGGAAGATCTTGCCCTCGGTGGCGATGGTGGGAGCGACGACGAGCTCCGCGCGCTCGTGGAACTCCGGGATGGTCTGCGCGCCGACCATGCTCATACTGATCTGCAACGCGCCCACCAGGTTGTGCGTGCCGTCCGTGCGGTGGCTCGGGCCGAAGAGCACCTGCTCCAGGCTCGCGTGCATCCCGACGTTGACGCGCGTGCCGCGGGGGAGCGCCGGGTGCGGGCTCGCCATGCCCCAGTTGAAGCCCTGCCCGGGCGCCTCGTAGGTCTGCGCGAACGGGGTGCCGATCATGACGCCGTCCGCGCCCGCCGCGATCGCCTTGCAGAGGTCGCCGCCGATGCGGATGCCGCCGTCCGTCAGCACGTTCACGTACTTGCCGGTGCGGGCGTAGAACTCGTCGCGCGCCGCGGCCACCTCCAGCGTCGCCGACACCTGCGGCACGCCGACCCCGGTCACGTCCCGGGTCGTGCAGGCCGCCCCCGGCCCCACGCCGACGAGGATGCCGTCGATGCCCTGCTCCATCAGCTCGAGCGACGCGCTGGCCGTGACGGTGTTGCCGACGATGACGGGGACGCCGATGTCGCGGACGAGATCGCTCAGGCGCAGGCCGGTGAAGCTGTTGGAGATGTGCCGCGCCGTGGTGACCGTGGACTGCACGACGATGATGTCCGCACCGGCCTCGACCGCGAGGGGGGCGCGGCGCTTGGTGCGCGCAGGCGTCACGGAGACTGCGGCGATCGCGCCGGTCTCTTTGATCTCCCGCACGCGCTGCCCGACGAGGTCCTCCCGGAAGTCGACGGTGTAGACGCGTTGCAGCACGTCGGTCACCTCTTCCTTCGCAGCGGAAGAGATGGCGTGCAGGGCGTCGGTGGGATCGTCGTAGCGGCAGTAGAGCCCTTCCAGGTTCATCACCCCGAGACCGCCCGCTTTAGCCATCAACCCCGCAAAGGCGGGGTTGACGATGGCGTCCATGGCGGAGGCGAGGATGGGGATGGAGAACCGGTATGGTCCTATGGCCAGCTGGGGGACGGAGAGCTCGGGGTTGGTGGTGATGTCGCCGGGAACGATCGCGACTTCCTCGAATCCGTAGGTCCTGCGGAGCTCCCTTATACGGACTGCTGGTAGCACCATTGCACGGCCCCCCTTCGTGTAGTGGTTATTAGACCCAATGTAACAAACCGCAAGGGCCCCAGTCAAACGTTTGAGACAGATTTCACAAACAATTTCGGGGGCATGGCCTGCCATGCCGAGCGAAGCACAACGCAGGTCCGCACACCCCGTCATCCTGAGCGAAGCACAACGCAGGTCCGCATACCCTGTCATGCTGAGCGAAGCACAACGCAGGGTCCGCATACCCTGTCATGCTGAGCGAGGCACAACGCAGGTCCGCACACCCTGTCATGCTGAGCGAGGCACAACGCAGGGTCCGCATACCCTGTCATGCTGAGCGAAGCGGAGCGGAGTCGAAGCATCTCTCGGAAGATTGGAGGGGTGTCCCCGGGAGACTCCGCGGTTCCGCCCGGAAAGAAACGGCGGCGCGCCCTGTCCTTGACGGCCTGACCCCCCGGAAACACACTGTCCCTCACGTTGAGGGCGGCCCCGGCGCCGTTTGCCGGGCGAGCCCGCCCAGGTTGTGTTCATTGCGCTTTCGACCATCCGGACTATGGCGGCAGGAGACGTTCCTCAAGCTCTGGGCAAGCCAGACGTCCACATTCGCCGGTTTCCAGGTACAGCTCCTGGCGGTCCCGCTGGTTGCGGCGCTCCTCCTGGACGCGACGCCGCTGCAGATGGGCATCCTCGCCTCGTTCGGCGGCGCCCCCGCGATCGTGGTGGGCGTGTTGGCGGGCATCTGGATAGACAGGCGGTCGAAGCGGTCCGTGCTCATCGCCGCGGCCTGGGGTCATGTGCTCGCGCTCTCCGCCATCGCCGTTGCCGCATGGCTCGGCTTCCTCAGCATCCCTCTCCTGTTCGCGGTCGCTTTCGTTCTGGGAGGTCTGCGGTTCATCGTGGACGTCACCTACCGCGCGTTCCTGCCGTCGCTCGTCCAGCGGACGCAGCTCATCGAGGCCAACAGCAAGCTGGAGGTGGGCCGGTCCGCAACCGAAGTCGGGGGCCCCGGATTCACGGGAGTCCTCGTCCAGGCAGTGTCCGCGCCGTTCACCCTTGCCGCAGGCGCCGCCGCATACGCTGTCTCGGCGCTGTCGCTTCACCGGATGCGCCCGCCGACGGACATCTCTCCGCGGGCGGTGTCCTCGCTGAGCGTCCGGGACGAGTTGCGCGAGGGCCTTTCGTTCGTGATGAAGAGTCCCGTCCTCCGGGCCCTGACGATCGCCGCTGCGATGGTGGGCGGGTCCAACGCGTTGCTGGACGCCGTCGGCCTGCTCTACCTGGTGCGCCGCTTGGACCTCACCCCGGGCCTCATCGGGCTGGTGATGTCGGGCGCCGGTGTCGGATGGCTGCTCGGGGCCTCGCTTGCGAAGCAGACGACTCGGAAGGTGGGGCTTGGCAGGTCGGCGGCGGCCGGCCTCTTCCTCATGGGGGCCTGCGACCTCATCATCCCGCTGGTCGGCGGGCCCATGGCCGTTGTGCTCGCGCTGGTGGGGGCGGCCACGTTCCTCTTCGGAGCGGGCCTCGTCACGTACATCATCGCGCGAACGAGCCTGCAGCAGAGCATGACGCCGGACCGCCTGCAGGGACGAGTGAACGTCGTGCTCAGGATGGCCTTCCTGGGGGCCATTCCCATCGGAGCGCTGGCAGGCGGAGTCCTCGGTGAAGCCATCGGACTGCGCCCAACCTTCTTCATCGGGGCCGCAGGCGAGCTGCTGACGGGAGTATTCCTGCTGTTCTCGGCGGTCTCCGCAGTCCGGGAGCCGCCCCCGAGACAGGAGTAACTTCCCCCTTGCGCGATCCTGTCTGGTCCCTTCCCCCTTGATCAAGACCTTTGCGTAAACGGCGGAGGGTGGGGGGATGGTCGGCCCCCTCTCCCGATGGCGGGAGAGGGCTGGGGTGAGGGTTGGCGGGGCGAGGGGTACGCGACGGGTTACGCAAAGGTCTCTTGATGGGGGGAAGGAGCGCGTGCTGCGCACGCGGGGATGGGGGTGACGGTGGGGCTGGGGTAGGGGCTGAAGCCCATGCTGATGGAGCGCACCTCAGGAGCAAGCCTGTATACTGGTGCGTGGAGGCACGATGACCGGCATGACAGGATCGGCCGTTCCCAGCCTGACCCGCGTAGAAGCGCGGGAAGGTCACCGCATATGGCTCTGCTACGACGATGGCGCGAGCGGCGAAGTGGACCTCTCGCACCTGGCTGGCCGGGGCGTCTTCACGGCGTGGAATAACCGAGCCTTCTTTGAGTCGGTGCATGTCACGGACTACGGAGCTGTCGCCTGGGGCGGGGAGATTGACCTCTGCCCGGACAAACTTTACATGGACCTCACCGGCAAGACGGTAGGGGAATTGATGCCGGGCTTCCGCCGGCTGGCGGCGAATGCCTGAACTCTCACGATTCTACGGAATCATTATCCGCATGTACTACGATGACCATGGCCCGCCTCATTTTCACGCGGTCTACCAGGGTGCCGGTGCCACGATCGACATAGAGGCTCTTGTGATTGGCGATGGTCGGCTTCCCCCACGGGCGCTGAGCCTCGTGATGGAGTGGGCTACGCTCCACCAGCAAGATCTGCGGGCAGCCTGGGAGCGCGCCGAACGTCACGAGCCGCCCGGAACGATCGAACCGCTGCCATAACCCCCACACACAAAGGAATATGGCCCCCTCCCCCTCCCCCCAATGTGACACGGCCCCTCTTGCATAACCGACGCTGATATGTCATACTGACGACGTAGACCCCATAACCCACGGACCCCAAGAGAGCGGACGAGCCGCCCGGCAGCACAAGGCCGGGCGGCTTTTTCGTTAACCGGGTGGAGAAGGCCGCAGCCATGTTCAAGAAGTACTGGAACGACCCCGTCGGCTTCGTCAAGGACATCCTCGGCGCAGCAGGCAAACCCTACGACAAGCAGGAGGAGATCTTGAAAACCCTCGCAAAGCAGCCCCGCGTTTCCGTCGCCGCGTGCAACTCCTCAGGCAAGGACTGGGCAGCCGCACGCGCCATCGTCTGGTGGCTCCACACCCGCCCCCACGCCAAGGTCGTCGTCACCGGACCCACCCTCCGCCAGGTCAAGGACATCCTCTGGCACGAGCTCCGCCTCGCGGTCGCGGCCGCCGGCGACGCACTCCCCGGCAAGGTCACCGAGACCAAATACGTCATCGACGACGACCGCTTCGCCATCGCCTTCTCCTCCAACTCCCACCACAACATCCAGGGCTTCCACTCCCCCAACCTCCTCGTCGTCGTCACCGAGGCCCAGGGCGTCAAGCAGGCCTACATGGAGGCCCTCAAGCGCCTCAACCCCGCAAAGGTCCTCCTCATCGGCAACCCCCTCTCCCACGAGGGCGAGCTCTACGAGTCCCACCACGCCAAGTCCGCCCTCTACCACCAGATCACCATCTCCGCCTTCGACTCCCCCAACTTCCGCCGCAAGCGCTTCCGCATCCCCGGCCTCGTCACACCGGAGGACGTCGAACACCACCGCCGCGACTGGGGCGACGACTCCCCGCTCTACATCGCCTCCGTCCTCGGCCAGTTCCCCGACGCCCTCGAGGATTCCCTCACCACCCGCAACCACGTCGACCGCGCCATCGCCCGCCACGCGGAGCAGTCCGCCGAAGCCGCGGAGGCAGGAACCTCGCAGCCCTTGGACGAGCGCGGCCGCCCCCTCCCCTATCGCATGGGCGTCGACGTCGCGCGCTTCGGCGCCGACGAGTCCGTCATCTGCATCCGCCGCGGCTACCGCGTCGAGCACCTCATCCCCCTCAGGCGCGGCCTCGACAACATGCAGGTCGCCGACGAGGTGAAGGCATGGAACGATGCTCTCGGCATCAACGCCGTCTTCGTGGACGGCACGGGCACCGGGACGGGCGTCGTCGACCGGCTCGGCACCCTCGGCGTCCCCGTCATCGGCGTGGACGCCGGCAGCAAGGCCCGCCGCCCCTCCCAGTTCGCCGACCTCCGCGCCGAGATCTTCTGGGAAGTCGCCCGTCTGCTCCGCGAGGACGCTGCCGCCATCCCCAACGATTCCGTTCTCGTGGGCCAGCTCCTCGCCCTCCGCTACGACATCTCCTCCACCGGGCGCATCCGCCTCGAGAGCAAGTCCAAACTCCGCAAGCGCGGCGTCGCCTCCCCCGACCGCGCCGACGCCCTTGCGCTCGCCTTCATGGAACCCCCGTCGCTGGACATCTGGGTATGACCCGCTCGTGTGGAATCGAACCGTCTGGTCCCCTCTCCCTTGAGGAGACCTTTGCATAACTCTACTGTGCGTTCACAATTTGTGCAGGCCAAGACGTACAGGAGGGCTTTCCCATGCACAATCCGCTGAGTGAGCAATCGTTCGTCGATGTGATGCTGCCTGAGAAGGTTGGCCGGAACGAGAAGTTGGAGCGTATCGAGGCCATCGTGGACTGGAAGAGGCTATCC
>DAOUHP010000135.1:0-3492 GCA_034428575.1 Dehalococcoidia bacterium
TTGCGCTTCAACTCCCGAGCAACTGTCGATGCCGGGCGATCCAGACCTGCTGCGATCTCCCTGATCGGGGCTCCCTTGGTATGTAGACGGGCAATCTCACATCGTTCCTCAATGCTGAGCTGGCTATAGCGCTCTCCCAGGGCAACACCTTAATCTGGTGTTGCACTTCGTTTGTGAACTTAGGGAATCTCGCCCCTGTCATGCCGAGCGCAGCCCGCGCTTAGCGCGCAGCATCCTCTCAGGGGATGTCCGCTTATTCAGGCCATCCCTAGCTCTGCGTTGCTGCGTTACTCCGCGTAGGTCATCGACGCCCAGGTAGGCCCGGTCTTGACGTCTATCTGCACCGGCACGCTCATCTCCAGTGCGTTTGGCATCACGTCCTGCAACATCGCGACCAGATCCTCTTCTTCCTCCACGGGCAACTCGAACAACAACTCGTCGTGCACCTGCAGCAGCATCCTGCTGCGGAAGCCGTCCTCTTCCAAGCGACGCTGGATGGTAACCATCGCCTCGTTGATGACGTCGGCGGACGTGCCCTGCACCGGCATGTTGAGCGCGATGCGTTCGCCTGCCTGGCGCACGGGATAGTGCGGAGAGCGCAACTCGGGGATGTAGCGCCGGCGTCCCAGGAGCGTCTCCGCGTAGCCGTCCACCTTCGCCCGCTCGACGGTCTCGTCGAGGAATGATTTGACCGTCGGGTACGTGCCGAAGTACGACTCGATGAACGCAGCGCCTTCCTCGCGGGTGAGTTCGGTCTGCTGCGATATGCCGAAAGCGCTGAGCCCGTAGGCGACGCCGAAGTTCATCACCTTGGCGAGACGACGCATGTCCCGGTTCACCTCGCTGAGCGGCACGCCATAGATGAGCGACGCGGTAGAGGAGTGGATGTCCTCTCCGCGCTCAAACGCAGCCATGAGCGCCGGGTCCTGTGAGAGGTGCGCGAGCACGCGCAGGTCTATCTGCGAGTAGTCGGCGCTGAGCAGCATCCACTCAGGGCGTTGCTCAGCGATGAACGCCTCCCGGACACGCAGGCCGAGCGGCGTGCGGATGGGGATGTTCTGCAGGTTGGGGTCAGTGCTGGCAAGTCTGCCTGTGGCAGAGCCGGCCTGGTTGTAGGTGGTATGGATGCGCCGCGTGCGCGGGTTAACCTGCTGCGGAAGCGTGTCCACATAGGTGGACTTGAGTTTCGTCAACTCCCGGTAACGCAGGACGTGATTTATGACAGGGTGGTAGTCGCGCAGGTTCTCCAGGATGGAGGCGTCGGTGGAGTAGCCTGTCTGCGTCCGGCGCCCCGACGGCAGTTTGAGTTCCTTGAAGAGCAGGTCCCCGAGTTGGGACGGCGAGTTGATGTTGAACTCGTGCCCCACGGCTTCGTAGGCGTCGCGCTCCTCTATCTCTATCTGGCCCGCGATCTCCTCGTTCAGCTCGGCGAGCACGCTCTCGTCTATGGCGATGCCGTACGTCTGCATCCGCGCGAGCACGGGCACGAGCGGCATCGCATGCTTATCGTGGTATGCCGTGAGACCGTCGCGCTCCATGTCCTCGCCGAGCGCGCGCTGCAGTTGCAGCGTCACCGCGGCAGCGGTCGCGGCGTATCCCGCGGCGTCCGCCACGGGTACGGCATCGAACGTGATCTGCTTGCGCCCCGTGCCAGTCAGGTCGGTCAGCGCCTGCAGTTCGACGTTGAGCCGGTTGAAAGCGAGCGGTTTGAGCGACAGCGCCTTCTCGCCAGTGAGATGCGCCGCGAGCATCGTGTCGAACGCGACGCTCACGGCGGTCGGCGACAGCCCGTAGTTGGAAAGCAGCGTAAGCGTGAAGTTCAGGTTGTGGCCGGACACAGGCTTGCTCGTGAGCACCGGCAGCAGCGCGGGCAGCGCCTCTTCCACGGACAGCCGCGTCCCTTCCGCATGCCCCACGGGCACGTAGAAGCCTTCGCTCTCGTCCACGGCGAACGCCAGCCCAACGAGCTCAGCGTCCATCGCCCGCGGAACGGCCGAGTGCGCCTCGACGACGAGCGTGTCCGCGCCACGTAGTCGTTCGACAAGTGTGTTGAGCGCAGCAGGTGTATCGACGACGGTCACGCGCACGTCCGCCTCGAACATCGATTGCGGTTCGACGGCAGCGTCGCTTGCCGCGGGCTGCTGTTCGCCGGGGGGCGACGGGATACGCGCCACGAGGCTGCTGAACTCCAGCTCCTGGAATACGTTCAGCACCTCGTCGCGGGAGAAGCCGCCGAACGCGGAGGCGTCGAAGGCGAACTCCGTCGGCGCTGCAGTCTCGATGGTCACGAGTTGCTTGCTCTTGAGCAATTGCTCCGCGTGCTCGCGCACGAGACCCTGGATGCGGGGCGGCGTCACTTCGTCCACGCGCTCGACGAGCGACTCGGCGCTGCCGAACTCGCTGATGAGTTTCACCGCCGTCTTCTGGCCGATGCCTGGAACGCCGGGGATGTTGTCGGACGTATCGCCGGTGAGCGCCTTCACATCGCGCTGCTGGACGGGTTCGAGCCCGCCGTAGCGCTCACGCACGGCGTCCTCGTCATAGATGCGCGTGTCTCCGAAACCAGTGGTGAGCAGGACACGGACGTGCGGTGAGACAAGTTGCAGCGTGTCGGTGTCGCCGGTGGCAATCAGCGTGTCTACGCCGTGCTCCGTACTCCACGCCGCGACGGTGCCGAGCACGTCGTCGGCCTCGTAGCCAGGCGATTCAAGGACTGGAACCTGAAATGCCTTCATCACCTGCTTCACGCGCTCGACGTTCTGCGTGAGTTCGGGTGGGATGGGAGGACGGGTCGCCTTGTAGTCCGCGTACATCTCATCGCGGAACGTACGCTCCGGCGTATCGAACGCGATGGCGACGTGCGTGGGCCTGTGGTCGGCAAGGGTCTTGAAGAACGTGGTGGTGAAGGAGTAGACGCCCCGCACGTCCTCGCCGGTCGCGCGGATAGTGAGCGGTTGCGCCTGCCGGAGCGCGAACCACGCGCGGAAGACCATCGCGTGGCCGTCCATGAGGAGCAGCAGGGGCCTTTCTCTTTGCGCAGGGGACGCGGCTTCCGGTGCGGGCTCGCCGAACAGGGAAGGGGCGTCTGCCGAGGTAGGCCTGCGGGCCATGGTCATGCGCCTCGCAGCGGTTTGAAGAAGCTGTGCAGGAAGTTGCGCTGATGGGCCCAACGGTGCGCACGCCGCACTGCCTCGTCGGAGAGCACGCCAGCGGCCGTGGTGACCTTTATCGCCTTGTAGCCCTTCGCAGGCAGCAGCGGAGCGTCGTCTGAGACAGTGACGGCGTAGCCCTGCTCACGAAGCCAGTCACGCAACGCCTCGTAACCCTTCGCCTTGCGGTTGGGGGTAACGTAGACGTAGAAGTCCTTGGAACCGGCGACTTCGTGGAAGTGCTCGTCGGCGATCTCAGTGCCCTTGCCGGAGCCTTCCCGCAGCTTCGCGCGGTTCATGCCCTGCCTGTAGACCATGCGCCGATTCTAGCAGGGTGCGCGGC
>DAOUHP010000136.1:0-25029 GCA_034428575.1 Dehalococcoidia bacterium
GGGACAGCTCTGGACGACACCCGTCATCCACAACGGGATCGCCTATTTCGGCGACCTGAGCAAGCGGGTTCACGCGGTCTCCATAGCTGACTGCAGGCTCGTATGGGACAGGCCTGCTGAATTGGGCGGAGCAATCGTCGCGCCGCCCGTGCTGGCGGGGGGTTACCTTTACCTCGGTGCGTTCGACCGAGCCTTCTACCGCGTGAACCTCGCCACAGGCGCTTCGGAGAAGCTGTTCGACGACGCGGAAGGCTGGTTCTGGGGCGCGGCGGTGACGGACGGCACGGTGTTGTACATTCCGAATATGGACGGCAACATCTACGCATACGACAGCGCGTCCGGGCGCGTCCTTTGGGCGTACCCCGGCAACGAAGAGGGCGAGCCGGTGCTCGCGTCTCCCGTTCTCTCGAACGGAGAGTTGGTGTACGCATCGGATTCCGGCATCATGGTCGTGCTGGACGCCAGGAGCGGGAGCCGCAAGTGGGACCGCCGGGTGGGGAACGACGTGCGCGCACCGCTCACCGCCGAGGGGCGGATCGTGTTCCTCCATTCGCTGGACGAGACGGTCACTGCGGTGAACCTGGACACGAAGCAGCTGGCGTGGGAACGCAGCCTGGAAGACGTGCAATAGGCGGCTGAGCGAATGGAACTGCTGTCATTACTCTGGAGCGAGGTCATCACCAAGCCGATGACCAACAGCCTGCTCGTGCTCTACGTCTGGCTGGGGTCCAACCTGGGCCTGTCCATCATCGCGTTCACCGTTATCATGCGGGCACTCACGTACCCCCTTGTAGTCAGGCAGTTGCGACAGACTCGGAAGCTCCAGGGGCTGCAGCCCCGCATCAAGGAGATCAACGAACGCTACAAGAACAACCCCCAGGTGCGCGGCCAGGAAGTGATGAAGCTCTACAAGGAGATGGGGGTGAACCCGGTCGGCTGCCTCGGCCCGCTGATTATACAGATGCCCATCTTTATCGGTCTCTTCTGGGCTATCAATGGGGTTCTTCCGTTTACACCGGAGAACCTGGCCGGGCTCTCCGGCAAGTTGTACAGCTGGCTGCCGTTCCTGGACACTGCCGTGCCGGTGGACCGGAACTTCCTGGGGATGGACCTCGCGCTGGAGCCGATGCGCGTCGGCAGCATCCTCGGTTACACCCTCGTGGCGCTCTCCGGCCTCAGCATGTTTGTCCAGCAGAAGATGAGCCAGGTTGCTTCACCGGACCCGGCCCAGCAGAGCACTCAGCGGATGATGCTGTTCATGTTCCCCGTGATGTTCGGGATGTTCAGCCTCTTCTTCCCTATAGGCCTCGTCGTCTACTGGGTGGCATCGACGCTCATCGGAATCGTGATGCAGTATTTCGTTACCGGTTGGGGCGGCCTCTTCCCGCAGGCCGAGAAGGCCCAGGGCGCTGGGACCCCGAGACTCGGCCCAACGCTGAGCGCAGCCCTACCGGATAAGGAGGAAGGCGATGGAGGACCAGAGCCTCGTCCGGTCAGCGAAGACAGTGGAGGAAGCAATCGAGCTCGCAACCCTGGAGCTCGGCGTCGGCCGCGACGAAATCGAAATCGACGTCATTAACCACGGGCGCAGCGGCATCCTCGGCATAGGCGCGGAGGACGCCAGGATCCGCGTCCGGCGCATCACGGGCGGAGACGGCTCCGCCGCCACCGCGCTCAGCACCGTGGGGCGCTTCCTCGACTGGATGGACGTGGACGCCGCGGCCACTATACGCAGCTCCGGCAACGGCGAGGAGATGCCTGTGATTGACATCCAGGGCAACGACGCCGGCCTGCTCATCGGCCATCGTGGCGAGACCCTGCGCGCATTCCAATTCCTCGTCAACCTCACTCTTGGCAGGGGCGAAGGGCTCTCCACGGGGGTCGTGCTGGATGTCGAGCAGTACCGCGAACGGCGCACGCGCCAGCTCGCTGCGCTCGCGAAGCGCATGGCCCAGCGCGCCATCACCAACGGCAGGCCGGTCACACTCGATCCGATGTCTCCAGCCGACCGCAGGGTGATCCACTTCACGCTTTCGGACTATCAGGGCGTGGAGACGCAGAGCGAAGGCGAGGGCGCAGACCGCCGTGTCGTTATCACCGCCACCGGCGAAGCGCCGCGACCGTCCCGCGGAGGACGTGGGGACAGCCGCCGCCGATCCCGCTCCTAGCGCGCCATGACCGTGCAGCCTTCGCCGGAGATGCGCCTGGCGGACAGGCGCAAACTGCTGCTCACGCTCGGCTTTCCGTACGCGCTGCTGCTCCTGTCGTCCCTGGTGGCGTGGCCCTGGCGGGCGCTCGACCTGCCCGGTGTGCTCGGCGCGCTCACTCCGTTGAGCTTCGTCTTCCTGGCTGTCACGGTCGGGACCTCGACCTTCGCGCTGCGGCGAAAGCTCCCCCTCTCCATGGTCACCTGGCTGCCCGCCGGGCAGGGAGCCATCGTGCTGCTGGCCACGGGGCTCCTCGCAGGAGGAGCGCAGGAGCAGCTCACCGCACTCGCTTTCATCATCGCCTACGGCCTCATATTCCTCATCGTCCTCGGCATCACGACGGCGATAGCCGCCCACGGCGGGTCGGTCGCCATCGCATTCATCTCGTTCTTCGTCTTCACCCAGGCCGCGCGATTCCCCGTCTTCGAGGTTGAAGGGGCTGCCGCCGCGAATGCCAGCCTGCTGACGCTCGGTGCAGCAGCGCTCGCAGTCGCCGAGTTGGCGCTCATGGTCTGGCTCGCCCGAAGGCTGGTCGAGGCGGCGGACGAATCGACGACGGCGACGGCGCTCTGGATCGTGGCGCTGACCCTCGGACACGGCCTGCTCGCGGGTTGGCGGGACCCGGTCCTGGAGGGTTCGTTCAGCATGGGGGCATACGCAGAGCAGGTCGTTCGTTGGCTCACGTTCGCGGGCATCCAACTGGGCATGGCCGGAGTGCTCATCCGCTTTCGGCGGGCGCAGTTCCGCGAGCAGTTGGCGCAACAAGAAGCCCAGTCCGCAACCGACGAGGAACCGCAGACCGCTACGGAAGACGCTCCTTCTGCCCGTCAGCCGCGCAGGGGTGGCCGCCCCACTCCCAGACGGCGCCGCAGATAGTGTCATCCGGCGCTTACGTGATGCCCACGCCAGGGGTTACGCTGCAGGCGCGATTGTTACACTCGCGGCGAGGTGCAGAACGTGACCACAACGGCGGACGCCGCGCCGGATGCCCATTCCCGAAGCGAGGCCTGCGTCCTTCGCTACGCGGAAGTGGTTGTGGACGCGCGCACCGGCAAGCCCGGCGACACGTTCACCTACGCCGTCCCGCCGCAGATGGACGTGCAGCCTGGGCACCTCGTCCTCGTGCCATTCGGCTCGCGTGCGTTGCTCGGCGTCGTCACCGGCTTGCTCGAAGAACCCAACGTGGACTACACGCGCCCCATCGCCTCGCTGGTGGAGGAGCAGCCTGTCCTGACGCCGGAGCTCATCGAACTCGGGCGGTGGATTGCCCGGTACTACAGGGCATCGTTGTTCGATGCCCTCGCGCCCATGCTGCCGCCGGGCATGCGCGGCGGCTCCCGGGCCTACGTGCAGGCGGCGCCCGACCCTCGGCCCGGCGTTGAAGAGCGGCTGTCCGCCGGCGCGCGGCGGCTTCTCGCGTATCTGCGGGCCAACCCGCGCCCCCACCCGGTCACGGCGCTCACGGCAAGCCTTGGACCATGGGTGCGGAACGCCGTCCGAGCGCTGGTTGAGGCAGGCGCGGCGTCGGAGTGGTTGAGCGAGCCCAGGCATAAACCGGCCACGCCACGGGCTACGTGGCTCGTGCCCGAAGTCTACGCTTCCACGCTCCGCCAATTCGCCGACGAGCACCCGCGCGCACCACGCCGCGCCGCACTCTTGCGCAGACTGGCGTGCTCACCCGCCGGACTCTCGGCGGCGGACGCCCGGAAACAGTACGGCAGGGCCGCGGTAGCATGGATCATCGGGGAAGCGCTGGCGTCGCTTCAGACCGCACCCCCTCCCACGTATGCAACCGTGACGCACACCCCGCTCTTGCCGACACCCGAACAGCAACGGGCACTGGCCGCGCTCAAGCCGGCGATAGACGACCCCTCGTCGACACCGCGCGTATGGCTGCTGCACGGCGCAACGGGCAGCGGAAAGACGGAGGTGTACCTCCAGGCCATCGCACACTGTCTGGCGAAGGGCCGGAGAGCCATCGCGCTCGTGCCGGAGGTCGCGCTCACCCCCCAGATGACGCAACGTTTCGAGGAACGCTTCCCGGGACGTGTGGGGCTGCTGCACAGCAGGCTTACGCCCGCACGGCAACGGGACGAGTGGTGGCGCATCTTCCGGGGTGAACGGAGCGTGGTCATCGGCCCGCGCAGCGCACTGTTCTCCCCCGTGAAGGACCTCGGCCTGATCGTGCTCGACGAAGAGCACGAGTGGACCTACAAGCAGTCCGACTCCCAACCGCTCTACCACGCCCGGGACGTCGCTGAGCAGCTCGCGAGGCTCACCGGCGCCGTCGTCGTGCTGGGCAGCGCTACGCCGGACGTCGTGACTTCGTGGCGCGCCGCCGAGGGAACGATCGGGAAGATCTCGATGCCCGGTCGGATCGAACGGTCAGGTGCGCCGACCGCATTCGCGGACGTAGACGTCGTGGACATGCGAACAGAGTTGCGGGAGGGCAACCGCAGCATCTTCAGCCGTCTGCTGCAGGAGCGTCTGCAGGACACGCTCGCGGCGGGCCGCCAGGCTGTGCTCTTCCTGAACCGTCGAGGCGCGGCAAGCATCGTGGCATGCCGTAGCTGCGGTTCCGTGTTGCGCTGTGCACGATGCGCCACCCCGCTCACGTATCACAGCGCGCTCGGCGGCGGACGGCTGCGCTGCCATCACTGCGGCAGGGCGCGCACGGAGCCCCGGCGCTGTCCCAGGTGCCGGAGCGTTCATATCCGCTATCTCGGCCTGGGAACTCAGCGGGTAGCCGAGGAGGTGGGCAGCATCGCCCCGGACGCACGCGTGCTGCGCTGGGACAGCGACACCGCGTCCGCTACCGGCGCGCACGAGCGCCTGCTCCGCGCGTTCGCTGATGGCAAAGCGGACGTGCTCGTCGGCACCCAGATGGTTGCGAAGGGGCTGGATGTGCCTTCGGTGGACCTCGTGGGCGTTGTGCTGGCGGACATCGGTCTGCACATGCCGGACTTCCGTGCCCCGGAGCGCACCTTCCAACTACTCACGCAGGTGGCGGGGCGCGCAGGACGGGGCCCTCAGCCGGGGTACGCCGTCGTGCAGACCTACTTGCCGGACCACTATGCGGTACAGGCCGCCGCCGGGCAGGACTATGAGGCCTTCTACGCTGCGGAGATGGAGCGCCGCCGCGCCCACGCCAACCCACCCTTCAGCAGGCTGGTGCGGCTGTTGTACGACGGTCACTCCGACCGCCGTATCGCGTTCGATGAAGCCCGGCAGCTCGCCGGACGCTTGCGCCGGACGGTGCGTGAGTGGGACATGCGCAGGGTGGACGTTGTCGGCCCGGCCCCCACCTACCCCCCGCGCATCCGGAACGCATGGCGATGGCAACTGCTCATCCGTGCCTCGGAGCCGCGCATACTGCTGGACAGAGTCAGCATCCCGCCTTCTTGGCGCGTGGACGTGGACCCGGTCAACATCGTTTGAAGCGCCCGCTATAATCGTCATATGGCCGTCCTGCAGATGCACTACATCCCGGACCCGGTCCTGCGCGAACGCGCCCGCAAGGTGCGCGACTTCGCCGACCCCGCACTGCGCAAACTCGCCGACGACATGATCGAGTCGATGTACTTCTACAACGGCGTCGGCCTTGCCGCGAACCAGATAGGGGCGCTCAAGCGCGTCTGCGTCATACAGATGCCGGAGGACGAGGAGCCCACGGTCCTCCTGAACCTGGAGATAACACGCAAGGAAGGTGAGCGCGAGGTGACTGAGGGATGCCTGAGCCTGCCCGGTTGGCAGGCCCGCATACTCAGGGCCGAGAAGGTCTGGGCGCGCGCCGTGGGGCTGGACGGCAAGCCGATACGCTACAAAGGCGCTACGGAACTGCTCGCGCAGGCGCTCGAACACGAGTACGACCACCTGAACGGGGTGCTCTACACGGACTTCCTGCGCTCACAGGACGACCTCTACGAGGTGGAGCAGGGCCACGAGGAGGAAGGAGAAGGAGTGGTGCCGGCCGCGGCGGGCTAGCGCTTGCCGCCCTGCACGCGCTCCTTGATGCGCGCTGCCTTCCCGGACAGACCTCGAAGGTAGTACAGCTTGGCGCGGCGCACCTTCCCCCGACGGACGCGTTCCACGCTCTCCACATTCGGGGAGTGGAAGAAGAACGACCGCTCCACGCCCACACCGGAGGCGACACGCCGCACCGTGAACGAACTGGCCGGGCCGCCGCCGCGCTTGCGTATAACGACGCCCTGGAAGCTCTGCTGGCGCTGGCGCTCTCCCTCCCGGATCCAGACGTTCACCTTCACGGTGTCGCCGGGTTGAAACTCGGCGATCTTCTCGTTGGGGGTCAGTGCCACTGCGTCGCGCGCTTCCATGGGGGCTACCTCATGCGTTGCATACTGCCCGTTTGCGACGGGCAACCGCCAGAGTATACGAGACTCCCGGGGATGGGGCAACGTGCGCTACGTGGCGGAGATGGCCTGCACCCTGCTCAGCATCTCGTCCCACGGGTCGGCGTGCGGTGTGAGTTCGTCCAGCGGCAGCACCTCACTTCGGTTGTTCCGCCAGCACACGAGCGCCCCGGATACGCCGTCCAGCAGGGCGTCGGCTGCCTTTACTCCCATGCGTGTTCCGAGGATGCGATCGAATCGGGACGGTACCCCGCCGCGCTGGATGTAGCCGAGCACGGTGTAGCGGGCGTCGTACGGCTTGTCGGAATCGTTGATGAGCTGCGCAAGCTCCGCCGCGCCCCAGCGCGCGCCCTCCGCGAGAACGATGATGAAGTGGCGCTTGCCCCGCACCCAGACCTGCTGCATTTCCTTGAAGACGTCTTCCAGCTCAACAGGACGTTCTGGAGTGATCACCATCTCCGCGCCTGTGGCGAGGCCGGCCATGATGGCGATGTAGCCGCAATGCCTGCCCATCACCTCCACTATCATGGCGCGCCGGTGCGCGGTGGCAGTGTCCCGGATACGGTCTATAGCTTCCATCGCAGTGTTGATGGCCGTGTCTGCGCCGATCGTGATTTCCGTGCCGGGCATGTCGTTGTCTATGGTCGCCGGGACGCACACGACAGGCATGCCGAGCTTGTGCAACTCCCACGCACCCTGCATGGAGCCCTCGCCGCCGATGACGACCAGCCCTTCAAATCCCTCCGCGTGCAGGTCTTGCACAGCCTTGCTACGGATGTTCGGGTCAAGGAAGGGTTCGCAACGACCCGCGCCGATGATGCTGCCTCCGTGCCGTAGAGCGCCGGACACGTGGCGCGTGGTCAGTTCCTCAACGCGATGGTCCAGGAGGCCGTTGAATCCGTCCCAGAATCCCCATACCTCTGTAGACCGGAAGAGTGCCGTCCGAGTCACCGCACGGATGGCCGCGTTCATGCCGGGAGCATCGCCGCCGCTGGCCAGGACACCGATCTTCTTCATAGCACGGCGATTGTAGCACTGCCCGTCTCGTGGATTCGCTATAGGAAGCATGACGCGTTTGACGGTTGATGAGAGGGGTCGCTATACTTGGTGCGCTTGGTGGTTTGAGCGGAGCGGACCCACCCGTACCCATCCCGAACACGGAAGTGAAACGCTCCAGCGCCGACGATACTGGCAGGGCAACTTGCTGGGAAAATAGGTCACCGCCAGGCTATCGAATGAGCGCCCGGGCTCCCGCCCGGGCTTGCTTATCTCAGATTCCAACCGCCTGCACTATTGCAGCGTGCTGGTCGCCTCGCGATGGACCCCCCCGATGCGCCGCCGTTTGGGGTATGCAACCTCAGCGCAAGGTCTTAGAATCCACCTTTGGCGAAATGCCTATTCGGAGTGGCCGTGTCAGACCAGATGAACACGGGTGACCCCGGTGAGCCAACAATGGCGGAACTCCTCGAGGAGGAGACTCTGCCGCAGGAGTTGCGCCGGGGAGACATCGTACCCGGACAGATTATGGAGATAGACCAGGACGGCATCCTCGTCTCCATAGGCTACAAATCGGAGGGCATGGTCCCCGCCCGCGAGATGCGCACCCTCACGCCGCATCCAGGCGCTCACCACAGCGTCGGGGACACCATCAATGTCTATGTCATGGACGTAACCGGCCCTGAGGGCCAGGCCCAACTGTCCATCGACCGCGTGCGGGCACTCTCCGCCTGGCTGATCCTCGAAGAAGCAGAGCGCAACGACACCTTCCTGACAGGGAAGGTCACCGGGCACAACCGTGGGGGCATGGTTGTGGACCTCAACGGGCTGCAGGGCTTCGTTCCTCTCTCCCAGGTCGCACTCCCGACAGGCTCCGACCCGGAGGCTGCACTCGCTACACGTGTGGGAGAAGAGGTGCCCCTCAAGATCGTGGAAGTGAACCGCAAGCGCAATCGCGTGGTCCTCTCTGAACGCGGCGCGCTTCGCGAGCAGCGCGAGGGGTTGAAGGACCAACTGCTCAGCACGCTGCAGGAAGGCGACGTGCGGCACGGGCGCGTCTCCGGCATCTCCAACTTCGGGGCGTTCGTGGACATCGGAGGAGCCGACGGATTGGTTCATGTTTCGGAGATTTCCTGGTCCCCGGTGGCCAGCGTATCGGACGTGCTCCAGGTCGGACAGGAGGTCGACGTGCAGGTGTTGCGCATCGACCGGGACAATCGCCGTATCGCGCTCAGCCTCAGACGCCTCACTCCCACCCCCTGGCAGGCGGCCATAGAGCATTTGCATGTAGGCAAATTGGTGACCGGCACCATCACGAATTTCGCCGATTTCGGCGCGTTCGCGCGCGTTGAGGATGGGATTGAGGGGTTGATCCATATCTCTGAACTGACTGAAGCTCACATTCGTCATCCGCGTGAGGTCGTTAATATCGGTGATACAATGACGCTCCAGATTGTGAGTCTCGACGCCGAACGTCATAGGCTTGGGCTTAGCCTGCGCCGCGCAGAGGAAACGAAGACGCCTACTGAACATCACGACCCCGTGGAATACCACTCATTCCTCGACTTGGGCAGGGACAGTGGTATCGCGCAATAGACCGCGATGTGATTAGATAGAGTCGGAGGCGGTCATGGCCAGCAGATTCGAAAAGTTCTCGGAACGGGCTCGCAGGGTGCTTTCGCTCGCGCAAGAAGAGGCGCAGCGATTCAACCATAACTACATCGGCACCGAGCACATCCTGCTTGGCCTCGTTCGGGAAACGGACGGCGTCGCCGCCCGCGTTCTCAGCAGCCTGAACGTCGAGCTCTCCAAGGTGCGCTCCGCGGTCGAATTCATCATCGGCAGGGGTGAGCGCCCATCTCCGGGAGACATCGGCCTTACGCCTCGCGCCAAGAAGGTGATCGAACTGGCCGTGGACGAGGCCCGCCGTCTCACTCACCACTACATCGGCACGGAGCACCTGCTCATCGGCATCATGCGCGAAGGCGAAGGCGTCGCGGCTGGCGTTCTGGAAAGCCTCGGCGTCTCACTGGACAAGGTGAGGGCGGAGACGACGCGCATCCTCAACCAGAGCGTCTCCCAGAGTCAGGGGCACAGCCGCTCCACTAACCGCACCCCCACGCTGGACCAGCTCGGCATCGACCTGACGAAGTACGCGCAGGAAGGAAAGCTGGACCCGGTGATCGGGCGCAGCAAAGAGATTGCCCGCGTTGTGCAGATCCTCAGCCGTCGGACGAAGAACAACCCCGTGCTCGTCGGCCCGCCAGGTGTCGGTAAGACAGCCATCGTTGAGGCGCTTGCCCAGCAGGTGAATTCCGGCGACGTGCCGGAGAACCTGACCAACCGTCGCGTTGTGACGCTGGACATGGGCGCCCTCGTCGCCGGTACCAAGTACCGCGGCGAGTTCGAAGAACGCTTGAAGAAGGTCGTGGAGGAGATAAAGTCCTCCGGCAACTGCATCCTCTTCATAGACGAGATGCACACGATGGTTGGCGCGGGCGCGGCCGAAGGGGCTGTGGACGCCGCGAACATCCTCAAGCCTTCCCTCGCTCGCGGAGAGTTGCAGTGCATCGGCGCAACTACTCTCGATGACTATCGCAAGTACGTGGAGCGGGACCCCGCTCTCGAACGCCGGTTCCAGCCGGTGAACGTGGATGAGCCTACCACCGAGGAGACGGTTGAGATCCTCAAGGGCATCCGGGGTAAGTTCGAGGAGTTCCACAACGTGAAGATCGAGGACGATGCGCTGCTGGCAGCGGCAAGCCTCGCCTCCCGCTTCATCGCCGACCGCTACCTCCCGGACAAGGCGATTGACCTGATGGACGAGGCCGGTTCCCGTGTGCGCATCCGCACCAGCGGCATGCCTCTCTCCGTCAAAGAGTCCCAGAAGATGCTGGAGACGGTGCGCCGCGATAAGGACGACGCCATCTCACAGCAGCAGTACGAGTACGCAGCCGAACTGCGCGACCGGGAGGTGAAGCTCGCTGACAGCCTGCAGCAATTGCAGAGCGAGTGGCGCGAGACCACCGACGATGAGAAGGCCACGGTCACCGAGGAGGAGATCGCGGAAGTGGTCAGCATGTGGACGGGCATCCCCGTAACGCACATGGCCGTGGAGGAGATCGAGCGTCTCCTGCACATGGAGGAGAATATCCACCGTCGCATCATCGGTCAGGACGAGGCCATAGTGGCCATCGCCAAGGCCGTCCGCCGTGCACGCGCAGGCCTGAAAGACCCCAAGCGCCCCATCGGCAGCTTCCTCTTCCTCGGGCCCACCGGCGTCGGCAAGACCGAGTTGGTCAAGGCGCTCGCGGAATTCATGTTCGGCTCTGAAGAGGCGATGGTGCGCCTGGACATGTCCGAATTCATGGAGCGCCACACCGTCGCACGGCTCGTCGGCGCGCCTCCGGGCTACGTAGGCTACGAGGAGGGCGGTCAGTTGACCGACGCAGTCCGCCGTCGCTCCTACACTTGCATCCTGCTGGACGAGATCGAAAAGGCGCATCCGGAGGTCTTCAACCTCCTGCTGCAGATATTCGACGACGGGCACCTTGCAGACGCCAAGGGGCGTAAGGTGGACTTCCGAAACACCATCATCGTGATGACGTCCAACATCGGTTCGGACCTTATCCGGCGTGACACGTCATTCGGCTTCCCGATGGTCAATCAGGCGAAGATGGAGGAGAACGCCTACGACAAGATGAAGGGCAAGGTGGAGGACGAAGTCAAGCGCTTCTTCCGCCCCGAGTTCCTGAATCGTATCGATGGGCAGATCGTCTTCCACGCGCTCACCAGGGAGCACATCGTCAGCATCGTTGACCTGATGTTGAACGAGGTGCGCAGGCCGATGCTGGAGAAGGGCTTGAGCCTCGATGTATCCCAGGCCGCCAAGGAGTGGCTCGGGGAGAAGGGGTTCGACCCGCTATTCGGCGCACGCCCCCTCCGGAGGCTTATCGAACGCGAACTGGAAGACACCCTCTCCGAAGGCGTCATCAGGGGAGATTACCATCCCGGCCAGACCGTTCTTGTTGACGTCAACCATGACGAGGAGAATCCGAAACTCGTCATCAGCTTGGGTGAACCTACGCCTGAGCTCGCTGAGGCGGCAGCGGGTCCAGCAGCCGACTAGCAGTACGCAATAGCAGAGATCGCTCAGCGCAAGGGGCGGGTGTGACACCCGCCCCTTGCGCGTTCATCGACGGTTGTTGGACGATGCAACCGCGATGCGGAACGCTGGAGCCAGGACCACCTTTCTCTGCCGGGACTGCGGGCACTCGTCTCCCAAGTGGAACGGCCGCTGCCCCGCCTGCGGCGCGTGGGGCACGATCACCGAGTTCACGGAACCGAAGCTGAGTACTGCACGGCGAACAGCCGCGGGCGGCGTTGCTCCCTCCCCTGCCAGTGCACCCACGCCCCTCGTCGACCAGCCCAGCTCGGACGGAGAGCGCCTCTCCACCGGCCTGACAGAGGTAGACCGTCTCCTCGGCGGCGGCATCGTCGCGGGCTCCGTCGTGCTCCTGGCGGGCGACCCCGGCATCGGCAAGTCCACCTTGTTGTTGCAGGCTGCCGGCTCCGTCGCGGAAACCGCCGGACCGGTCCTCTACGTTTCCGGCGAGGAGTCCGGCGCACAGGTCCGTCTGCGCGCCGAACGCCTCGACGTCCGCAGCCCGGCAGTGCGCTTCTCTCCCGAGACTGATGCCCCCACTATCAGCGCATTGCTCGCCAGCGAGCGCCCTGCGCTGCTCGTCGTGGACTCCATACAGACGCTCACTTCGCCGGATGCGTCATCATCTGCCGGCAGCGTCGCCCAGGTGCGGGAGTGCGCGCAGCTCCTGATCGGCAGTGCCAAGCAGACGGGCATCCCTGTCGTGATGACTGGCCACGTGACGAAGGACGGCAACATCGCCGGGCCCCGTGTGCTTGAGCACATGGTCGATGTCGTGCTTGCGATGGAGGGAGAACCTGTGAGCTCGCTCCGCCTGCTGCGCTGTTCCAAGAACCGCTTCGGCGCTGCCAACGGCGTTGCGCTGCTGGAGATGCGGAACGAGGGGCTGGTAGAGGTCCACGACCCATCCGCGCTCCTCGTGGGTGAGCGCGACCCCGGCGCGCCCGGTTCCGCAGTGGCCGTGACGATGCAGGGGAACCGCCCGCTGCTGTGCGAGGTGCAGGCGCTCACCAATCCATCCGTATTCAGTCCTCCGCGCCGTACCGCGACGGGCGTCGACTTCAACCGCATGGCTATGCTTGCAGCCGTCCTCTCCCGCCGCACGGGCATCAACATCGGCAGCCAGGACGTGATGGTGAACATCCCCAGCGGGCTGCACGTGGCCGAGCCCGCGCTCGACCTGGCGGTCGCCATCGCCATCGCGTCCAGTTTCCTGGACGCGCCGGTGCATCCCGGCACTGCCCTGATGGGCGAGGTCGGACTGAACAGCGAGGTGCGCGGCATCGCTCACCTGGAACGCCGCTTGGAAGAGGCCGCGCGCCACGGGTTCGAGCGCGCCCTCGCCCCTCAGTCAGCCCTGCGCACCCTGACCGTTCCACCCGGTATCGAAGTCGTAGGCGTCGCAAGCGTCCGGGACGCCATCGCCGCCGCGGTCCCCTCCCGGTAGCGGACGGCGTGACATCCGCCCCTTCCGCCGTACTGTCTGCATACGTTACGCTGGATACGTGCAGCAACCCTTGCCGGACAACGCCGCACAGCTCCGGGCACAGGAGTGGGCAGCGCCCGGACGCAGCAGCAAACTTTGCAAACGATGAGATTGTTGTTGCCTTGTTCCCGGGAAGCAGTCTACGGCCTTGTAAACGCCTTCCAACAAGGCAACAAGGATCTCAAAACTCCTATCCTTCCCACTCGTGGATCTTTGAACAAGGCTCTCAATCGCAGGCCCGTTGAGATCCTTGTTCGGAGCCGGGGGTCCGCCGCCTGCCGAGCCTCCCGCCGCGCCCTGCTCTGCTAGCATATGGACATGAGCACTGCTACCCCTCCGAAGCGCCTGCCCGAGTGGCTGAAGGTCCCCTGGCCGGGCGGCGAGAACTACCTCCACGTCCGCCGGATGCTCCGCGACGCTGAACTCCACACCGTCTGCGAGGAAGCCCGCTGCCCGAACATCGGCGACTGCTGGGAGCGCAGGTCCGCCACTTTCATGCTGCTCGGCGAGATCTGCACCCGCGCGTGCCGCTACTGCGCGGTGACGAGCGGCAGACCCGCGCCTCCCGACCCTGCGGAGCCCGCACGGCTCGCCCGCACTGTCGAGCGGCTCGGGCTGCGCTACTGCGTGCTCACCTCCGTTGACCGCGACGACCTCCCTGATGGCGGCGCGTGGGCGTTCGCTGAGAGCATCCGCCTCATCACCCGCCGCGTGCCCGGCTGCGAGGTGGAGGTGCTGACGCCCGACTTCGGCGGCAACCTGGACGCCCTGCGCTGCGTGCTGGATGCAGGGCCCGCTGTGTTCAACCACAACATCGAGACTGTCCGCCGCATCTTCAGGAGCGTCCGCGCAAAGGGCGACTACGACCTCTCGCTCGCCTTCCTGGCCAAGGCGCGGGAGTTCGCACCGGAGATTCCCACGAAGAGCGGCATGATGGTTGGGCTGGGAGAGACCACAGAGGAGATCGTCGAGACGATGCGCGACCTCCGCGAGGCAGGCGTGCAACTGCTCACCATCGGCCAGTACCTGCGGCCGTCCCCCGCCCACACGCAGATGGACCGCTTCTACCACCCGCGAGAGTTCGCCGAGCTGGAACGGGCAGGCTACGAGATGGGCTTTGCCCATGTCGCCTCCGGTCCGCTCGTCCGCTCCTCCTACCACGCAGGCGAACAGCGCGCCGCCGCCCGGTAACCCGTGCGCATCGTCGGCATCCGCGAAACGACCGCCAACATGCGCTCCGACATACGGAACGCTGTCATCGACTTCTCGCAGATGACAGCGTCCGTCGTCGCCGTCGTAACGGACGTGAAACGCGACGGCAGGCCCGTGGTCGGCTACGGCTTCAGCTCCAACGGACGCTATGCGGCAGGCGGCATCCTGCGTGAGCGGTTCATCCCGCGCATCCTCAACGCTGACCCCGAGTCGCTACTCGGCGAGCATGACATGCTCGACCCGCACCGCGTCTGGAACGTGATGATGACGGGGGAGAAGCCTGGCGGCCACGGGGAGCGCTCGGTCGCAGCGGGTGTGCTGGACATGGCGCTCTGGGACGCGGTTGCGAAGGCAAGGGAGCGGCCACTCTACCGCTTCATCGCTGAGCGCTACGGGGACGCCGCGCCGTCCAACGACGCGTGGGTCTACGCGGCAGGGGGCTACTACCAACCGGGCAAGGGAGTCGAAGCCCTGCAGGACGAGATGCGCACCTACCTCGATATGGGCTACGACACCGTGAAGATGAAGATCGGCGGCGCCCCGCTCGACGAGGACCTGCGCCGCATCGAGGCTGCGATCGCAGTCACTGGAAGCGGCGCGAAGCTCGCCGTCGACGCCAATGGACGCTTCGACCTCCACGAGGCGATCGCCTACGGCGAAGCGATGGCGCCCTACGGCCTGCGTTGGTACGAGGAAGCCGGCGACCCGCTTGACTACGCGTTGCAGGCCGAGTTGGCCGTTCACTACGAACCGCCGCTTGCGACAGGCGAGAACCTCTTTTCCGTGCATGACGCGCGCAACCTCATCCGCTACGGCGGGATGCGCCCGGACCGCGACGTGCTCCAGTTCGACCCGGCCCTCAGCTACGGACTCGTGGAGTACCTGCGTACCGTCCATATGCTGGAATCGTCCGGCTGGTCGCGCACCCGGTGCGTTCCGCATGGCGGCCACCTGTTCGCGCTGCACATCGCCGCGGGACTCGGGCTGGGCGGCAACGAGTCCTACCCTGGCGTCTTCCAACCGTTCGGCGGCTTCCCGGACGGCATCCAGCCGGAGGGTGGCCGGGTGCGATTGCCGGACGTGCCTGGCATTGGCTACGAACTGAAATCGGACCTCTACGCCCTGCTGAAGGACCTCGTGGAATAGGAGATGACCATGCGCATCGCCGTGCTTGACGACTACCAGGGGATCGCCCATGAACTCGCGGACTGGGACTCGATAACGGGCGCGGAAGTGACGTTCTTCCACGAGGCGATCAGCCCACAGGAGATGCCCGACCGCCTTGCACCGTTCGACGTGGTCCAGATGATGCGCGAGCGCACGCCGATACCCGGGTCCGTGCTGCGGCAACTGCCGAATCTCAAGCTGCTCTCCGGCACGGGGCGCCGGCAGCCGCACGTGGACGCGGAAGAGGCCGGAAGACTCGGTATCCCGATCACGGGAACGGACGTCTCCGGCGACTCCACACCGGAACTCGTCTGGGGGCTCATCATCGGTGTAACGAGGCACATCGGCTGGGAGAACGAGCGCATCCGCGAGGGGAAGTGGCAGACGCGGCTGGGCTTTGGGCTCGCGGGCAGAACGCTTGGGATACTGGGCATGGGGCGCATCGGCACGAAGACCGCGGTCAGCGCGCAACAGACCTTCGGTATGAACGTCATCGCTTGGGGACCAACGCTCACTGCGGAACGAGCTGCAGCGAGCGGAGCGGCCTACGTCTCCTGGGACGAACTCTTCTCCCGGGCCGATGTCCTCACGATACACGTGCCCCTGACCGACCTGAGCAGGGGATGGGTGACGGAACGCGAGTTCGGTCTGATGCAACCCTCCGCGTTCCTCGTGAACACGTCCCGCGGCCCCATTGTGAGAGAGGATGCGTTGGTGCAGGCGCTTCGCGAGCGCCGCATCGCGGGCGCAGCGCTCGATGTATACGACGTGGAGCCATTGCCCGCTGACCATCCGCTGCTCGCGCTCGACAACGTGTTACTGACCCCGCACCTGGGCTACGCGACGCTGGACAGCCTCGCCGCCTTCTACCGGAGCTCGGTCGACAACATCAAGGCGTGGGCTGCCGGTGAGCCGATGAACGTGCTGAACGCCAACGCCCTCACGGATTCCCGTCGCTAGCCGGGGATGCTAGTTACGCCGCTGCGCGAGGTAGTCGACGAGTGCGTCGAGGGACTTGCGGGCGCGGGCGTCGGGCAGCGCGGCGACGGCTGCGCGCGCCGCGTTCCGGTAGCCCTCCAGCTGCGCCAGCGTCTCGTCGATCGCGGACGAGTTGCGAACGAACTCGACCATCGTGGTGAGATCGCTCTCGTCACGGCTGCCGTCGCGCAATCGTCGCACGACAGCCTCATCCGGGTGGCTCGAGGCAAATAGCAGCGCAGGCAGCGTGAGCGTCCCCTGCAGCAGGTCGTTCCCCACAGGCTTGCCCAGCTCCTCTTCACTGCTCGTGAAATCGAGCACATCGTCCACTATCTGGAATGCCATACCCACGTTGTACCCAAACGCACGCAGTGCCTGCGACTCGTCTTCCGGCGCTCCGCTCAGCACTCCACCGGACTCGGCCGCGGTGCAGATGAGCGAGGCGGTCTTGTCGTAGATGCGCCGCTCATAGTCCACTGACGTCTGCGACCAGTCGTGCTTGCTGAGGCGCTCGGTGAGTTCGCCGCGCGCCAACTCCATGATCGTCTCAGCGAACCGGCGCACCACACGGATATTCTCCGTGTCGCAGACGAACGTCGCAGACGCCGCGAATACGTAGTCGCCCAAGAGCACCGCCATGTCGTCGCCCCAGAGTCTGCTCACCGTGGCGCGCCCCCGACGCTTCTCCGAGTGGTCTACCGTGTCGTCGTGAATGAGCGAGGCGATGTGCAGCAACTCGACCGCAGTCGCCATCTTGACCAGGCGCTCTTCTTCACTTGGACGCAGGGCGCCGGCGAGCAGCGTTATCGTGGGGCGCACCAGCTTCCCGCCGCCTTCCACCACATGGGAGACCATGTTGCGCGGCACACCGGAGCTCTCCGCAAGGTTCCCCAGGTTGGCCATAACGAGGTCGAGACCAGCGAACACCGGCTCGTAGATGAGCCGCGCCTGTTCGTCCAGCCGATCGCGTACTGTCAGTGTCTCGGTCATCTCTTGATCCGCTATCCGAGTTGGGCCAGCATCTCGGTGGCCACGGAATCGTCGAGTTTGGTGAAGAGCGGGGTCGGCGCGGGCAATGGAGCACCAGGCTCGCTCGTCTCGAATTTCCAGCCCACGTCCTGCACTCGACCTTCCCGCCCCAGCAGTTCATGAAGGCGCTGCGTGCTGAACGGCAGGAACGGGTAGAGCGTAACCCGCAGGGCCATGAGCGCCTGCATGGCCGTGTACAGCGTGCGTCCGGCGGCTGCCTTGTCGACCTTCACCTGCTGCCACGGCGCCTGTGCATCGAGATAACGGTTCGCCTCTCGCGCCAGCGCCATCGAAGCGTTTAACCCCTCCCGTAGGCGCACGGCACCGAGGGACTCGGAAACCGCTTCCATGGCCGCTTCCGCCTTACCCATCAACTCCCGGTCCGCCGCGTCGAGTTCGCCTGGCTCCGGCACGCGCTTGTCGAAGTTGCGGTAGACCTGCGTCAACACGCGGTGAACGAGGTTCCCGAACGTCGCTACGAGTTCGTCGTTGTTGCGACGTACGTATTCGCTCCAGGTGAAGTCAGAGTCGCCGGTCTCGGGCAGGTTGGCCGCAAGATGATAGCGCAGAGGGTCGGGCGGGAATCGGTCGAGGTAGTCCGGCACCCACACTGCCCAGTTGCGACTCGTGGAGAGTTGACGTCCCTCCAGGTTCAGGAACTCGTTAGCCGGTACGTCGTACGGAAGGATGTAGGTAGCCTGCCCCAGGAGCATCGCGGGCCATATGATCGTGTGGAAGGGGATGTTGTCCTTGCCGATGAAGTAGTAGGCGCGAGTGGACGGGTCCTCCCAGAAGGGGCGCCACGCATCCGGCTCCCCACAACGAGCTGCCCATTCCACACTCGCGGAGAGATAGCCGATCACCGCCTCGAACCACACGTAGATGCGCCGGTCCTCGTAGCCTTCCACCGGTACCGGCAGCCCCCAGTCGAGGTTGCGCGTGATGGCCCGGTCCTTTAGTCCTTCGCGCAGGAATCCCAACGTGAAATTCCGCACGTTGGGCCGCCAGTGCCTCTGCTCTTCAACCCATGCCGCGAGTTGGTCGCGGAAGGCGCTCAAGCGGAGGAACTGATGTTCCGTGTCGCGTATTTCGACCGGGTAACGTTCCCCGTCCACGGTGTATGCCGGGTTGCCCAGGTCCACTGGATCGAGGATCGAACCACAATGGTCGCACTGGTCTCCGCGGGCATCTTCGAACTGGCACTTCGGGCAGACTCCCCGCACATAGCGGTCCGGGAGGAACCGGTCGTGATCTGGCGAGTACGCCACTTGCATGCTCGATTCGTAGATATAGCCTCGATGCTGCAGCGTGCGCCAGAGGTCGTGCGTCACCTCTCTGTGATTGTCGGTCATCGTCGTTGTGAAGAGGTCGAAGGAGATGCCGAGCCGCTCCCAGGACTCGAGGAACGAGGCATGGTACCGCTCAACAACCTCCCGCGGGGGGATGCCTTCGACATCAGCACGCATCGTGATCGGCGCGCCATGGGAATCGCTGCCCGACACCATGAGCACTTCGTTGCCCCGCATGCGGTGATAGCGGGCAAAGACATCCGCGGGAAGGTACGCCCCTGCGATGTGACCGAAATGTAGCGGGCCATTGGCGTAGGGCCAGGCGACCCCTATAAGGATGCGTTCAGGCATGGACTACTCTCGCGTATTCTAGCAGTCTCAGGGTCAGAGCGCCGAAGGCATGGCGCCCGGCCGCACACGACGGCAGCTTGCAGACAGGCGACGTGCTATTGCTTGTCCCCGGCTGCGTAGGCCGTACGGCGCGGCACGCCCAATTCCTTCGACACTTTCACCGCAGCGTCGCGGCGGCTCAATCCCGAGGCACGTCCGGCCGACATCGCCTCCGCGATGACTTCCGCCGTCGGAGCTTCCTTGAGCGGGGCGTCCGGGGCACCCTCGATGACGAGCGTGAACTCGCCGCGCGGCGCAGCGAAATAGGCGCAAGCTTCCCGCACCGTACCGCGAAATACCTCTTCGTGCACCTTGGTCATCTCTCTGCACACGGCGATGCGGCGGTCCCCGAACACCTCCGCGACGTCCTCCAGTGCGGCCTGCAGCCGGTGTGGGGCCTCAAATAGGACAAGCGTCGCCCGCAACGATAGTGCCTCGGCAAGCGTAGCGCGGCGCGCCTTCGCCGTTCTCGGCAGGAAGCCGAGGAAGTGGAACGCATCCGCTGGGAACCCCGCTACCGCAAGCGCGGCGGTGACGGCGGACGGCCCCGGCACACTCACCACGGTGAATCCAGCCGCGGCAGCCTCTGCTACGAGGCTCGCGCCTGGGTCGCTAACGGCTGGCGCGCCTGCATCCGTAACAAGAGCCGCGTCCCCTTCGCGCAGCACGTTGAGAAGAGTGGGCGTCCGTTGCCGGGCGTTGTGCCGGTTATAGCTGACCGTGCGCGTGGACAGGCCGAGGTAGCTGAGTAGCTTGCGCGTCTGCCTCGTGTCTTCAGCCGCTATCAGGACCACCTGTTTCAACACGCGTGCCGCGCGGGGCGTGAGGTCTTCGAGGTTGCCGATGGGCGTCGCAACGACGTAGAGGGTTCCTGGCATCTCCTGGGCCTACGGCTGCCGGGCGCTCGATACTGACAGGGCCACGCCCTCCCCGCCCATGGTCGTCGCATCAGGAAGGCGGCAGACCAGCAATGCGTTGAAGTTCGAATCGTCGTAGTCCCAGCGCAGGATGTCTCGCGGGTTCATCTGTGCATGGCAAAAGAGACCGGCAGCCAGCGCGTCGATGACCGGCTTGACGAAATTCTCCACATCCAGCCGCTGGTCTCCGTGGTTCGGAGGATGGAACCTGAAGTCCAGCGTGATTGCATAGGCGTCGGCGGGGCTCCATCGCTCCTCGCCCCGCGCAGCCTTGACGGTGGATGCAACCCGCACCTTCCAAGCTTGGAGTGCCTGCGTCCGCTCCGTTGTTGAGTTGATGACGCTGCCGTTCACCCGCACGGACAATAGTGGCCTTGAAGGCTTCGCGAATTCGATTGCACCGTCGTTGAGTACCAGGTCCCCGTCTGCGATAGCCATGCGTTCCTCACTTCGATGGGCCGGGTTCTATAATCAGCCTGGCTGGATTGTAGAACGAAAGGAGCACACGATGGACGCGCTGTACACGGAAGAGGAGCGGCTGTTGCGGAACACCATGCGCGAGTTCGCCGATGCCGAACTCGCCCCGAACGCCGCGCGCTGGGACGAGAACGAGGAATTCCCTTGGGAGAGCGTCCAGGCGATGAAGCGAATGGGCCTCATGGGCATGACCGCAAAGACGGCCCATGGAGGGGAGGGAGCATCCTACGCTGAGTTGGCCATCGCCGCTGAGGAGGTCGCACGAGCCTGCATGACCTCCAGCACGACGCTCCTCGCTCACCTCTCGCTCGGCGTCTCCACGATAGATCGCTTCTGCAATGGCGAGCAGGCGGAGCGCTTCTTGCCTGCGGCTTGCGCCGGCGACAAGATCGTGGCGTGGGCGCTCTCGGAGCCCAGCTCCGGCAGCGACGCCGCCGATATGCAAACGACAGCCGTCCGTAACGGCAACGGCGCCTACGTCCTGAACGGCTCCAAGATATTCATCACCAACGCGGAACAGTCCGGCCTTATGGTCGTCTTCACCGCCACCGACCGTGCGAAGGGCCACCGCGGGACGACGGCATTAGTGGTTGAGAGCGACAGCCCCGGCATCGAGATGCGCGGCATGCACGGCAAGCTCGGCATCCGCGGTTCAGGCACCGCCGAGGTCTACTTCAACGATGTACAAGTCCCCGCGGACAACCGCCTCGGCGAAGAGGGTGAGGGTTTCCGCATCGCCATGACCATCCTGGACTCCAGCCGCATCTCGCTCGCCACGCAGTCGGTCGGTCTCGCGCAGGGCGCGTTCGAAGCAGCCATCCGCTACACCCAGCAACGCGAAACGTTCGGGGTATTGCTCAAGGAACGGCAGGCCATCCAATTCATGATTGCGGACATGGCGACGCAGATAGACGCCGCACGGCTGTTTACGCGGCGCGCAGCCCAGTTGAAGGATGCTGGCCTTCCCCACACCCGCGAGTCCGCGATGGCGAAGCTGTACGCCTCCGAGGCCGCCCACTTCTGCGTCGACAAGGCTGTTCAGATATTCGGCGGCTACGGCTTTTTCAAGGAGAACCCGGTCGAGCGCATGTACCGCGACCAGCGCATCACCGAGATCTACGAAGGCACGTCCGAGGTACAGCGCATCGTCATCGCTCGCAGCCTCCTGAAGGAGTACGCGATAGAGTAACCGGTACGCGTAGCGACCCCCGGTGCGCTAACCCCATAGTTCCTCGCTCGCGAGCCTTGCGCCCTCAGCGATCGCCCGAAACTTCGCCCAGCAGACGTCGGGTGTGATGAGGGCGATGACACCCGCACGGTATTGGAATAGGGGATGCCAGATGGCAGAGGAGAATGATCACTTCACTGCTATCGGCCCGGGAGCGAGGTTAAGCACGTCGCTCGAAGAGCGAGACTCTCAGTAGGACTAAGCGCGCAACGACCCTCCAGGGCTCGAAGGCCGTCCCGCGGTGGGCGTATGGCCAGCGTGAGAAGAATGAATGGCTAGCGCGAGGAGAAGAAGGAGATCATGGGCTCCGCCCAGATGACGGCCATCACGTAGTCCATCACTATCAGGTTGAAGAGCACTACGAAGACCACGGCGATGCCCGCGCCTATCAATCGCGTGCGCCCGTGCAGGAAGAGCAGAGTGGGCCCGAGCGGGAAGAGCATAGTCGCATACTTCAGGCCGATCAGGAAGATGAGCATAATGAACACGATGACCACGCCGAAGATGAGCATGGCCGTCCTGCGAACGCCTTCCATCCCTGCGCTCCTCATGCCGATGTCCATGATCGCGCCGGTTTTGCCCTGCCGCAGGTCGTGAAAGAGCTGAATCCCGCCCAGGATGATAACCGCGAGGCTCAGGGACACCGGGAACACCTTGCCCCGCGTTGGGAACCCGAACCACGCCTCCTGAAGCGCCCAGACCGCCATCCCGATGACTGCGAGCGTGAAGATGCCAGTCGGAGTCAACGCCAGGGTGCGTTGCTTGGAGGCCCCTGCCGCCGTGCCGTCCGTCGCAGCGGCAGGGTCGTCCCCGCTCCCACCACTCACTACCGGCATCGCTTCCTCGTCCGATAGCGTACCAGCAGTGCCGATCTTGCCCATCTTGGAGAAAGTAATCGCAATCGCCACGGCCAGCACCAGCAGCACGATGGTCAGTGGCCTCGTCAGCAACCCTCCCATGCCGTGGATGGAGATGGCTGATTGGAAGTTGAATTCGATGATGCGGCCCAGAATGAATCCCAGCAGCAGGGGGGGCCTGGGCCACTTGTAATGCTTCATCAGCAAGCCCAGTATCGCTGCCGACACGATGATGTATATGGCGATCAGGTCCGTCGAGGCGAGGTAAGCGGACAGGAACGATATCGGGATGATGATTGCGCCGATGAGTGGGTAGGGGATGAGTGTGAGCTTCGCCAGTTGTCCCGTTAGGAACATGCCGATGACAGTCACCGCGAGGTTCCCCAATGCGAGGCTGAACACCATCATGATGGTGATGTCGGCAAACCTATCCAGCATCGGTGGGCCTGGCGTTATGCCGTAGGCCAGCATGGCGACGATGACGAATGCCCATGCCCTTCCGCCGGGCACGCCGAACGCCAGGGTCGGTATCGCCTGACCCGCCTCCTTCGAGTTTTGCGCTGATTCAGCGAAGAGCACGCCGTCCAGCGAACCCTTGCCGAATTCGCTCTTGTCCTTGCTGAAGAAGATGCCCATGGCGTAGGAGAGCCAGTCCACCACGGCCCCGCCTATGCCTGGCACTGCACCAAGGAACACGCCGAACAGGCCGTTCCTGATAGCTATATTCCACTTGCCGAGGCCATACCGCGCGCCTCGGAATACCTCCCGCTGGTTGACCACAGCACCATGCGTGGCCACGGGCCGCCTCGTCATCGTCAGGTCGATCATCTCCGGCAACGCGAAGAGACCGATAGTCGTCGCGATCAGTGGGAGCCCTTCCCACAGGTGCAACGACCCGAAAGTGTACCGGTGGGCAGCCGAGATCGGGTCTATTCCTATGGTGCCAAGCAGCAGGCCGAAGGCGGCGGCGGCCAGCCCCTTCACCATTGCCCCGGAACTCAGCGCCGCCACCATCGCGACGCCGAATAGCGCCATGGAAGCGATCTCCGGGAATCCGAACGCAAGGATGAACGGCTTGATAACCGGAATGACGATTGCCAGCGCGAGAGCGCCGACGAGGCCGCCCATCGCGGAGACCGCATAGACCGCCCCGAGCGTGTAGGCGGCCTGTCCCCTCCGGGCCAGTTGGTTACCTTCCAGGAAGGTAACCTGGGTCGATGCGCCCGGCTGGCCAAGCAGTACGGCAGGGATAGAGTCCAGCGTGTTGTCCACTCCTGTGAGCGTCGCCAGCATGACGATTCCGATGAGCGGGTCGTCTATGTTCAGAACGATGAACGAGATGGAGAGCGCCATCACCAGCGTCGCTGAGACACCCGGCAGCAACCCAACGAAGACGGCCATGAAGACGGCAACGGTGAAAGCAGCCCAATAGCCGCCGTTGCCCAGGTACGACAGACCCTCCAGTAACTCGCTCACGTGCGCCTCCATCATCGGCGCGGCGGAGCATTGAACGCTCCGCCGCGCTACGTCAGAACAACGTGACGAACGCTACCTCGTGAACTTGTCGTACACGCCTTCCTGCACTTCCCGCAACTGTCCGATGTTGCGCAGGAAGGCATCCTCAACCTGTGCGAATATCCCTTGCAGCTCGGCGCCGCTCTGCTGAATCTCGATCGGCTGGCCGAGTATCCGCTCGAAATCAGCGCGGAACTCGGGATCTGCCAACGCCTCGTCCCATGCCTTGCGGAGGGTGTTGACGATGTCAAGAGGAGTGTCGGGCGGCGCCAGCAGGTTCTTGCCTACGAAGGTCTCCGGCGCCATCAGTCCGTCCCAGATGTCCTTCTGCTCGTCTGTGATGAGGTCTCGTGCATAGGAGGCAGTGAACTCTTCGGCTTCGGCATTGCCCACTATCAAACCGCCGGGGCCGGCGAGGCCGGCGAACGGCTTGATGAAGCCGCTGGAGATCCATCCTGGCCTGCGCTGGGGCAACTGGTACCACACGCTGCCCGCAGTGAAGTTGTTGGTGTCCCCGCGCTCGATCATGAGGAGTTCCTGCTCGGTGCCGGTGGACGCCACCAGCTTGAACTCGTACGGCAGGTTGAGCCAGTCCGCCAGCAGGAAGTTGCCGAGGTCGCCTACTCCTACCAACTCCTGCGGAGTGGGGGCGGACCCCGCTGCTATGAGCGTCGGGCCGGACGCTCCCATGGCATCCGTGATGTCGTTGTACGGCAAATCATGGCCATTGATCATCCACACAGCGT
>DAOUHP010000137.1:0-9408 GCA_034428575.1 Dehalococcoidia bacterium
GAGGAAAGGACAAGCAGGTCAAGGCCCTCCACAACGTCTGCCCACACCGCGGCGGAAGCCTCATGCATGGCGACTGCCACTTCGAGGGCACCATCTCCTGCCCCTACCACGGCTGGACCTTCGACGGCGACGGGAACGTTCTCGCGGTGCTGCCGGAGGGCCCGGACTCGCAGGTGCCGGGCAAGGTGAGGCAGCGGACATACCCCACGAGGACGCTGCGCGGGATGGTGTTCGTGTGGATGGGAGAAGATGAGCCTGCGCCGATAGAGGAGGATGTCCCGCCGGAGTTCTTCACGGACGGTGGGCAGATGCTCTACGCGTGGGAGGTCTGGCCGGTGAACTGGCGTGTGGCGGTGGAGAACGCGGGTGATGCGCACGTGCCCTACGTTCACCGCGATGCCGCCCTCGTCCTCATGAACCCCATGAGCCTGGTGGGGAACCGCAACCCAAAGACCAACATCATCAACGGGCGCACTGCGACTTTCGGGGTACGGCGCGCACCGCCGCCTCCACCGGTCGATGGAACCAACGGTCACGCTGCCGGCGGGTCGTCATACGCTCGCCCGTCGGAGTCCCAATACCACTTCCCGGAACTCGGAGAGAATTGGCCGAAACACCGGCGCCGCAAGCTCTGGACGTGGATGACGGGATGGTCCGGCAAGCGGCGCTATCGCAAGCCGCCTGTGGACACCTCCGAAGAGTGGGGAGGGATGCTGCACCACCTGCCGGCGATGGTGAGGCTGGACTACCACACGCATTCGTACACGCGCGTGAATATCCCCATCGACGCAGACAACACGCGCCAGATCTACTGGCACTACTCCCCGGGTTCAAGTTGGTTCACCAAGCTCCGTGAGAAGGTGCATTTCCACACGTGGCACCGGTGGGCCATGTATTCGGACTTCTCGGTGCAGGACTTCAGGGCAGCCGGACCTCAGCGTTACGACACGCCCGAGCACCTGTCCGCCACTGACGCGCACCTCATCATGTGGCGTCGCCTGCTCTTGCAGGCAAGAGGCATGGGTCCACTCGGAGCGGACGAGCAGCAAGCAACCCCGGCAGAGGTTTTCTCGCAGGACCGACAAGCCGATTTGGGGTTGACGCCGGAGCAATGGTAATCGAACTCCGGAGGGCGGCCTGCTACATTGCGCTGAGCAGGGCGTACAGCCGGGGTTTGGGTTATGGTACGGAGGCTCGTCTCTTCCTGACGAGCCTCCGGATACAGATACCTTAGGAGGGGAGCACCGTGGGAGATATTCTCGGGTTGAGCGTTTGCCATTTTCCATACGTCCGTATGAAGCCTTGGGTGATGCCCAACGTGCTCAGGGGACTGTTGATGCGGGGTTGGCTGGACAGGCCTGACCTCCGCGACCTGAGCAACTGGCCGGAGGAGATGCTTGCCGCCTGGGGCCCCGACCAGGGTGAGACGGCCGGCAAGTTGGCCCAGGCGAGGCAGGTGGAGCAGTTCAAGAAGGTGCGCAGCGCCCTGGACGAGTTCAACCCGGACGTCATGGTCGTGTTGTACCGGGACTTCGGCGAGACGTTCCGCCCGCCCGACCGTCCCAAGTACTGGATCCACACGCACGACGGATTCGACACGAAGTTCTACCAGATCCACGGAAGCAGGGATAATCTGTTCGAAGAAGACCCGGACCGCATCGACCACGTGACGATCCACACGGACGTCGCGAACCTCCTGGGGCAGGGTCTGGAGGCTCGGGGGCTTGCTCCCGTCTACTCGAAAGAGCCGAGCAACAATCCACTGCAGATAGGCCACAACTGCGTGGCCGGCATCTTCCACACCGACTGGGAAGCCCAGGAATTCAAGATGCCCATCGTGCCCATAGGGTTCGATCCGTTCGGCTATGAGCGGACGCGCGTGCCGGAGGGGCTAGGGCCTTGGGACAAGCAGAAGGAGCCGCCGCTGACCCCGCAAGAGGGGTTCGCACTGGGCCAGGCGATCGCCACGATATCCAAAGAGAGTTCTTACCGGGTCGCGCTGGTCGCGGCGACGAACTGGTCGAATTCGCAGAACACCAACTCCGAGCGTGGCTCGCTCATGCCCTACCGTGAGAACGACCTGAAGCGGTTCGAGCAGTGGAAGGCGAGCAACTTCGCCGACTGGGGCGAGAGTTGGACGCATGACGAGATGGAAGAGAACGCTGAGTGGGAGTGCCTGCTCAGCATCGTCCTTGCAGGGGCGATGACGGAGGTCGGTGGCACCGTTCAGCACGCTGACATTCACACGAACACCGTGTTGAACAGCGACTGGGTGACGACCATATTCGACCCGCGCTAGCACTCCATGCTGGAAACGACATCCTGATCGAGGGAGACTGAACGATGGGACGCTTGGACGGCAAAGTCGCGCTGATCTTCGGCGCAGGACCCAACAATGGCGGGACTATCGCACACTTCATGGCCAAGGAGGGCGCGAGGGTCGCAGTCAACGACATCATCCCCGAAGCCGCCACCGACACGGTCGACTTTCTGAAGAAGAAGGGTTTCGACGCGATAGCCCTACCGGGTGACGCCTCGGTCGAGGCCGAGGTCAAGTCCATCGTGGAGCAGGCCGTGGACCACTTCGGCTACGTCGACACGATGGTCAACCTGGCGGGGCGGCAGTTTCGCTGGCCGGTCACAGACATCAACCCGCACGACTGGGAGCGGGAGATCAAGACCTACCTGACCGCAGGGATGTACACGACCAAGCACGTGGCCCGTGCCATGATCGACAAGGAACGCAAGGGCTGCATGCTGCACATCATCTCCTCCGCGGGTCACTACGGCGAGGCGGGCAATTCGGGCTACTCAGCCGCGAAGGCCGGGCTGCTGTACTTCTCCCGAGCCGCAGCGATGGACCTTGCCCACCTGGGTATCCGGGTGAACACTATCACCCCGTACTTCATGGAGCACAACCTGTTCAGGTTCGGAGCGTCAGGTTCATCGGGCCCGGTCTTCCGGACGCGGTACATGGCTACCCCGGACGATTTCCTGCGCTCCATCCCGATGGGCCGGTTCCCGCGAGCGGCCGACCTCGCGTATGCCGCGATCTTCCTCGCTTCGGACGAGGCGGAGTTCCTCACCGGGGTGGACATCCCCTGCGACGGCGGGACGCGCTTCAAGTACCCGGCGTGGCAACCCGGCTTGTTCACGGGCGCGAATATCGGGGACTACCTCAAGGAGAACAAGCCGCAGATGTACGGCGAAGGGGTGGAACCGGACGAATACCCGCGCATGCGGTTCGGCTAGACCGGCTCCAACTGATAGAGGAACGAAAGTGGAGCGCCCCCATCGGGCGCTCCACTCTTTCTACGAAGGGTGACCGACTCTTACGAGAAGGTAACCGAGACGGTGCCGATCGTGGAGAAGCGAGCAACGACAGTGTCGCCCGGCGCGACCGGAGTCATCCCGCACAGCGCCCCGGGGATGACGAACTCGCCAGCAGCGAGCGAGTCGCCGTACTCGCTGAGCTTGTTCGCGCACCAGGCGACTGCGTTCGCGGGATTGTCCAGGACAGCCGCGCCGGTAGCCCTGGCGATCTCCTCGCCATTCTTCTCGTAGACGAGTTCCTCGTTGACCAGATCGACCGTCGAGACCGCGGAGTGAGCGTCTCCCAGTACCACTCCACCCGCAGAAGCGTTGTCGGCGATGGTGTCCTGCAGCTTGATCTTCCAGTCCTTGACGCGGCTCGCCACGATCTCCAGAGCAGGGAAAACGTACTCGGTTGCTGCGAGCACGTCGGCAACCGTGACTCCGGGTCCCTTCAACTCCTTGTTGAGCATGAAGGCTATCTCCGGCTCCACCCGCGGCTGAAGCAACCTGGCCGCTTCGAATGTCGAGCCGTCGGCTATCGTCATATCGTCGAGGACGACTCCATAGTCAGGTTCGCCAACGCCAAGCATCTGCTGCATCGCGAGTGACGTCAGTCCGACCTTTTTCCCGACGACCCGACGACCCCCCGCGATGCGCCTGCGTATGACCCCCTGCTGGACCTGGTAGGCTTCAGCATCCGTCATGTCAGGGAAACTGTCGGTCAGCGGGGGGACCGGGTCGGACGATTGCTCTGCATTGAAAAGCAGGTCCGCAAGTTCCTGCACTTGGTCAGCCGTGAGCGCCATGAAGACCACCTCTCTCGTTGTTCATGATTCCTGGTCAGTTGCGGGCTTGCTGGTCTCGTGCCCTGGCCATCTCGGCCGCGAGGTCGATGATGGTATCTTCCTGGCCGCCGACGACCTTGCGTGCCCCGAGCTCGATCAGGATGTCTCTCGGGTCGAGTTCGAACTTCGCCGCCGCGCGGTAGGTGTGGAGCAGGAAGCTGGAGTAGACCCCCGCGTAACCCAGTGTAAGGCCTGCCCTATCGATGACCTGGGGACGGGGCATGATGGGCGTGACTACGTCCTCGGCGGCGTCCTGGATCTTGAGCAGGTCGATACCCGTGTCGTAGCCCTGGAGATCGAGCACCGCGGTCAGTACCTCTGTGGGCGTGTTGCCTGCGCCCGCGCCGAGGCCGACCGTGCAACCGTCTATGTAGTCGGCCCCTTCTTCGATGGCCGCAAGCGAGTTGCCTATCGAAAGGCCGAGATTGTTGTGGCAGTGCGCCCCGACGGGAATACCAAGTCCATTCCGCAGGGTGCTGACCTTTCGCCGGTACTCATCCGGAAGCATCGCACCCGCGGAGTCGACCACGTAGATGCATTGCGCTCCGTAGCTCTCCATGATCCTGGCCTGCTCCAGCAGTTGCTCAGCGGGGATCATGTGGGAGAGCATCAGGAAACCGATGGTCTCCATGCCCAGGTCTCTCGCCAAGCCGATGTGCTGCTGAGAGATGTCGGCCTCGGTGCAGTGGGTCGCGATACGGGCCATGCGCGCGCCCAACTGGTACGCCTCCTCCAGTTGCTCCTGCGTCCCGATCCCCGGGATCAGGAGGATCGCCAGTTCAGCGTTCTTCACGACCCCAGCTGCGGTGCGCAGCCAGCCTGTTTCGGGCTCCTTGGGGAACCCGTAGTTGTAGGAGGCACCGCCCATGCCGTCGCCGTGGGAGATCTCCATGGTGGTGACGCCGGCTTCGTCGAGCGCTCGCGCAACCTTCTCGATCTGGTCCAGCGTGAACTGGTGCGCCATCGCATGCGAGCCATCGCGCATCGTCGAATCGATAACCCGGATGGGGCGCTTTTCAGCCATCGCCGCCTCCGATCTCGGTGGGGAGGCCGAGCATGTGCCGTGCGAACTGCTCGCCAACCGCCCTTGCCGCCGCCGTCATGATGTCGAGGTTTCCGGCGTACTTCGGCAAGTACATGCCCGCGCCCTCGACTTCGAGCGTCGTGACGAGGTAATCGTCGTAGAAGACGGGATCGATGCGCAGGCGGTAGCCGGGCACGTAGGACTGGACGCGTTCAACGGTCTCCCGTATGGACTCGAGTATCGCCTCGCGGTCCATCTCCTCCACCTGGGTATAGACCGTGTTCCGCATCGTGATGGGCGGGTCCGCGGGGTTCAGGATGATGATCGCCTTTCCCTTCCCCGCCCCGCCGATGCGCACGACGCCATCTGCAGTGGTGCGCGTGAACTCGTCTATGTTCTGACGCGTACCCGGACCGGCGCTCTTGCTCGCGGTTGTCGCCACGATCTCGGCATAGCGAACGGGCGACACTCGACTCACCGCGGCGACGATGGGAATGGTTGCCTGGCCCCCGCAGGTGATGAGGTTGACGTTCGGCTCGCCCAGCACGTCGCCGAAGTTCACGTAGGGCACAACGTAGGGGCCTACTGCAGCCGGGGTCATGTCGATCGCCAGTTTCCCCAACTCCTTGAGCCGGGGAGCATTGGCGGCGTGGATCTTGGCGCTCGTGGCCTCGAAGACGATATCGATATCCTGCTCGAGGTCCAGGAATCCGTCGAACCCGTCTGATGTCGTGGTCACTCCCCTCGCGCGGGCCATCGCAAGACCCTCGGAGTCGGGGTCGATGCCGACCATGGCCGCCAACTCGATGACGTCGCTCTCCTCGAGCTTCAGCATCAGGTCGGTGCCGATGTTGCCCGAGCCTATGATCGCGGCCCTTACTTTGTCGGCCATTCCAGCCTCCGACTGTCGGGAAACTCTTCTACTCAGCCCGGTACGGGCGCGAGCATGAACTCCCGGATGATGTTGGTGCAGATCTCAGGCTGGTCTGTCTGGGCCTGGTGACCGGCCTTGGGTACCCAGTGGAATTTGACGTCGGGGAGCATCGGCTCGAGCTCACGCCCGCCTTCAGGTGGAGCGAACTCGTCGTTCTCGCCCCAGATGAAGATCGTTGGGATGGCTTTGGTGAGTGCGGGCAGCGATTCCTTCATGTCGAAGTTGGAGTTGATTGGCGCTTCCCGCTGGAACCTGCCGGTGTTCGCCCCGAACTCCTTGAACTTCTCGAGGGCGCCAGGGCGAGTTGCAGCAGCATTCCGACGCTCAACCAATGCGTCAGTGATCTTGTCCTGGTTGTAGACGATCGCCTTCAACAGGTCCCTCATCCTGTCCGGGGTTCCGTCGTAGGCGGCGAACGCCGCCATACCCGGCGAGGGGGGGCGCACTATCCCCATCGCGTTCACGATGGTGCCGCTGGCCACCAGGATCATCTTCTCGATACGGTCGGGGTGCAGGATCGCGTACTTGGCCGCCACCCATGCGCCCTGGGAGTTGCCCATGATGCTGAACCTGTCCAGGCACAGGGCGTCGACGAAGTCTTCCAGGTGGTCTACGCGGCTCTGAACGCCGTAAGGGACCGGCGCGTCCACATCGGTCAGGCCGTAACCGCCCACCGAGTCAGGTGCTATGTATCGGAACTGTTCCCCAAGGCCAGGCATGAGCGGCCCCATCCCCGACTCGCCCGAAGAACCCGAACCGCCGCCGTGCAACCCAACGATCACCGGGCCATCGCCGCCGGACTCGGTGTAGTGCGTCTTCACAGTTCCAGCCATGACAAAGCGCGAGCGTAGCGTGGCAGGCATGCGTACCTCCGTTTCTGACTCGTTGTCGCGGTCCGTTCAGCTATGGCGCGCCGGTGTCTCTGTGCAGCCGGAGTCTATCGACGCTCCGGCCTCACTGCAAACACGTGGCTCAGCTAGAGTCGACCCAGGATGAAGTCCGTGATGACCTGGTCGTGCTCCTCTGGTTTTTCGTACTGCGGCCAGTGCGCGGCATCCTTCATCAGGTAATACTTGGAGCCAGGTATGAGTTCAGCCAGGGCTTCGCCGATGTCAGGACCGCCGCTTGGGTTGTACTCGGTCCAGAACACAAGTGTGGGGACTTTCAACTGCCGCACCTCATCCTCAGAGAAGCGGCGCACCTGGGCGGGACGGTCCGATCCGGGGCCGGTCTGGGAGAGAGACGCTCGAAGTTCAGGGAGGCTCCACAACTTCAGACGCAATGCGACCAACTCGTCGTCCACGCGGTCGGGCGCTGCCATCAACCACTCCATCCGAGCCCTGATGGTGTCGTGGTTCGGGTTTGCCAGCGCTGCTCGCGTCAGTTCGCCAAGCAGGGTGATCCCCTTCAGGTGTGGCGCAAACTCCCGGTTGAAGTCCACCTGCTGCCCCGTGTTGAGGATGATGTGGTCGCATCGTTCGGGATGCTCGAGTGCCAGCCGGAAGGTGATGTGCGCCCCCATGGACTCGCCCTCGATGTTGGCGCGCTCGATCCCAACGGCGTCCATGAAATCGAGAACGTGATCGACCTGTTGCGCGGTGCGGTCCGCCACGTCGGTAGGCTCTTTGCTGGAAAAGCCGTGGTAGAGCGCATCGATGGCGTAGACGTGGAATGTCTCACCCAGGCGCCTGATGTTTCGGAACCAGGACTCAGCGGTTCCTCCCGATCCATGGATCAGGATCAGGGGGTCGCCCGAGCCGTATTCGATCACCCGCGTAACGTACTTGCTGCCCTGCACGATTCGGATCTGCGTGCCGAGCAACTCACAGTAGATGGAGTCCCAGGTCTTCTTCCACGCAGATGGCTTTGTCGTCGTTGCCATGGTGGCCTCCTCAGTGCTGGTCAGGATCCGGCGAGTGGTCGAGTTGACGATACCACAAGCAGAGTACCGAGACGTCCAGCCGGAGGGCTTCGGACCGCCGTGCCCACCCATTGCAGTTGCCTTGTAGTTGCCTATGGTATGGTGCGCGCGTGAAAGACCGTCCAACCCAGGATGCAGGAGGAGTTCTCATGCTGACAGAGGAAGGGGCAATCCACATACCGGGCGTGCTGAGTCGCTACGCGACACTGAGTAACGGAGTGCGTGCACACTATTGGACCGCCGGAGAGTCCGGCCCATCGGTCATCCTTCTGCACGGCGGAATCGCTGGCTCTTCCGGGCTGGCCGGGTGGCGCATGATGATGCCTTTCCTGGCCGGGCACGGTTTCCGCGTTTACGCGCCTGACAGGCCCGGCTTCGGACTCTCGGACAACAGGCCGGGTTTCTTCATGGAGAAGGGTGTTCGCGACCAGGTCAAGTTCATCGATCTGTTCGCCGAGGCACTTGCTCTGGAGGACCAGTTCTACATCGCGGGCAACTCGCAGGGTGCGCAGATGGGCTCTTCCTATGCCGTCGAGTACCCCGAACGCATAAAGCGCATGATCCTGATCGCGAGCCCCGCGTTCCACCGCCGGATAGGTCTGGGCAACGGCATGGGGCGAGGCACCGCGTTGCGCGCCGGCCCGTTCGATGGCACCGAAGCGTGGATGCGGAGCCAGATGGAGCACATCATCCGGAACCACGCGGCCATCACCGACGAGCTCATCACCATGCGAACGACTATGGCCAACTCCCGCAAGGAGGTGCTCGCCGCGTGCATGGAGTGGTCCCGCCAGGAATTGGAAGACCCCACGCTCTTCCAGGCGATCAACTTCGAGGGCCGCCTCGACACCATCGAGATCCCCACGATCTTCCTGTGGGGGAAGCAGGACGTCCTCGCTCCGGTGGAGATGGGCTACGAACTCGAGGACATACTCCCGAAGATGCAGTTCTTCTTCCCGGATGACTGCGGTCACCAGGGGCAGACCGACCAGCCGGAGATGTTCGCGCAGGTGTTCCTGGAGTTCCTCCGAGACGGGATCGTGAGTCGCCAGACCGCCGACTGGGCCGGAGTGTCCGACCGCCGGCCTGAGCTCCCGGACCTGGTCGAGCAGGCAGTGAAGGCGGGGGCCTGAACCCGGCTGCGCGTACCACTCGATGCCCTGCACAGGACGGGGCTGTCGGTTACTTCAAGAGCGGCCTTGAGGCCTCTGGGGGAGGATCGCCGTGATTATCGACGTACACACGCACATCGTACCGGAGCACTTCCCGTCCGGGGCTGGCCGGGTCTCCGGCGACCAATGGCCCTACATGGACCACATAGAGCCGGGGAAGGCCAACGTCATGATCGGCGGGCGTAACTTTCGCACCG
>DAOUHP010000138.1:0-18682 GCA_034428575.1 Dehalococcoidia bacterium
GAGGAAAGGACAAGCAGGTCAAGGCCCTCCACAACGTCTGCCCACACCGCGGCGGAAGCCTCATGCATGGCGACTGCCACTTCGAGGGCACCATCTCCTGCCCCTACCACGGCTGGACCTTCGACGGCGACGGGAACGTTCTCGCGGTGCTGCCGGAGGGCCCGGACTCGCAGGTGCCGGGCAAGGTGAAGCAGCGGACATACCCCACGAGGACGCTGCGCGGGATGGTGTTCGTGTGGATGGGAGAAGATGAGCCTGCGCCGATAGAGGAAGACGTACCGCCGGAGTTCTTCACGGACGGCGGGCAGATGCTCTACGCGTGGGAGGTCTGGCCGGTGAACTGGCGTGTGGCGGTGGAGAACGCGGGTGATGCGCATGTGCCCTACGTTCACCGGGACGCAGCCCTCATCCTCATGAACCCATTCGGCATCATGGGGCCACGCGGACTCAAGACCGAGATCATCAACGGGCGTACCGCAACCTTCAACATCGCCCGTACAGCCCCCATCTTCGGGGCGAGTGCAGCCAAGCAGGAGAACGGCACGGAGGGCTCCGCGAACGCTGCGCAGCCTGCCAGGCCGGCGCGGCGACAGATGACCTTCCAATACTACTACCCCGCCCTGGGAGCGAAGTGGCCCAAGCACATGCGGCGTAACCTCTGGAAGTGGGCGTTCGCCTGGTCAGGGAAGCGCCGGTACACCGGCAAGCCGAATGACCCGACCGCCGAATGGGGTGGCATGGTCCACCACCTGCCGGCCATGGTCCGTCTCGACTACCACACGCACTCATACACCCGTGTGAATATCCCCATCGACGCGGCCAATACGCGCCAGATCTACTGGCACTACACCCGCCATTCAGGATGGCTCTCCAAGCTCTACGAGAAGGTGCATTTCCACACGTGGCACCGGTGGGCCATGTACTCGGACTTCTCCGTACAGGACTTCAACGCCGCGGGCCCCCAGCGGTACGACACGCCCGAGCACCTGTCCAGCACCGATGCCCACCTCGTCATGTGGCGTCGACTGCTCTTGAAGGCAAGGGGCATGGACGCCATCCTCAAGCCGCCTGAGACAGTGGCCGAAGAATCTTCCCGGGAGTACCAGGCGAATCTCGGGGTCGAGACCGAGTGGGATGAGCGTGGAGCGTTGTCCGCCAACACGTAAGTCCGGACCCATGCTTCGACGTCAATCCCTTGGTGTTGCGGAGGAACCTTGAGCGCTGCAGTCATGTCCACAGGTCAGAACGCCGGTGTACGCCTGCGAAACATCTCCAAGACGTTTCCGGGGGGCACGCAGGCCGTAGACGACATCTCACTGGATATTCAACCGGGCGAGGTGTTCACCCTGCTCGGCCCCAGCGGCTGCGGAAAGACGACGACGCTGCGAATGGTGGCGGGCCTCGAGGCCCCTGATTTCGACGGGGGCGTAATCGAGTTTGGCGACCGGCCGATCGTGGACGCCTCCAGGAAACTGTTCGTACCCCCTGAGAAGCGACAGGTTGGCATGGTGTTTCAGTCGTACGCCATCTGGCCCCATATGACGGTCGAGCAGAACGTGGGCTACCCACTGCGCTTGCGCAAGATGTCTCGGTCCGAGAGCCGCCAACGAGTTGCCAATGCGCTCGAATTGGTTGGCCTCGAGGGCATGGAGAAGCGGCCCGCGCCTATGCTCAGCGGCGGGCAGCAGCAGCGCGTCGCACTTGCGCGCGCCCTCGTCTACGAGCCTGAGATCCTGCTGCTCGACGAGCCATTCAGCAACCTCGACGCCAAACTGCGCGAACAGATGCGGCTCGAGGTGAAGCTGCTGCAGAAGAAACTCAAGATCACCGTCCTGTTTGTCACGCACGATCAGGTAGAAGCACTCAGCCTGTCGGACAGGATTGCGGTGATGGACTTCGGACACGTGCAACAGGTGGGCGTTCCGAAGGAACTCTATGAATCCCCCGCCAACGCATTTGTCCGTGACTTCCTCGGAAAAACTCTCCTCTTGGCGGGAGTGATCCAGAGCAGCAACCAGCAAGGGCAGGTCGCCATCGCGGTGAATGGGGCTCCGAATTGTGTGTTGTTCGGCCGGAGCAACCAGACGCAGGACCTGGCGCCCGGAGTTGCGGTGCATATCGCTGTGAGGCCGGAAGACGTGGACATGGTGGAGCCGGAGGGAGGCGGGGAACTGCCGCAGGGTGTCATTGCCGGCACGATCCGGGCGACCCTGTTTACCGGCGACCGTACGGAATACCAGGTGGAGGTTGAGGGGCAAGGCTCCCTGCTGCTCTACGGCACGAGACAGCACATATTCGGCGAAGGATCGTCAGTATGGCTCAGGATGCAGCCCGAATCCGTGAGCGTGTGGCCCGTCTAGCCCCTGTTGGCAGGCAGACGCAGCTACCGGCATCGAGCGGGACATCCAGTAGGTTTGTGCCTGCGTTGACACCCCAAAGGCGCCTGTGTAGCCTGCATTTCGCTGTCAGGTTCCCGTGCCGGTGTCCGTTCCCATGCGTGGTGCTTATTTCTGCTTAGGTCCTATGGCATAGGGCCTCCAGGAGGAGAAAGATGGTCATTCGGTCACAACGAGGCGTACGGTTCCCCTACGAAGAATACATGGAGAACGAAGGCATCCCCCTCTTCCAGGAGGTCGCCGGTAGTGGGGACGTGACACAACTTCCCCGCAAGCCGTGGGCCAGGACCGGAGGTAACGGGACCTTCATCCAGTTGCAGGGCACGTTCCAATCCGAGCGAGGCATCTATGTTCAGGAGATCCCGGGAGGACAGGCGCTCAACCCGGAGAGGCATATCTATGAGAAGGAGATTTTCGTCCTGGAAGGACGCGGCCTGACCGAGACGTGGCAGAACGGCGGAGCAAAGATAACCTTCGAATGGGGAGCGGGCAGCGTCTTCGCCGTTCCGAAGAACGTTGAGCACCGCCTGGTCAACGGCAGCCGTGAACCGGTCATCCTCATGGCGGTCACGAATGCGCCGCGTGTCATCAACGCCGTCGACGATCTGAATACCGTCTTCAACTGCGACGTTCCCATGTTCGACCTGTACGGCGAAGGTCGTGAGTACTTCAACGCCTCCGACGTGCGCTCTGCGGAGGGACGGTACCAGGGAGTTATCTGGCACACCAACTTCATCCCCGACTGCCGTGGCGCGCTGCTGGACGACCTTGAACAGAAGGTGTCCGGCGGTCAGCTGACGGGCTATCGCATGGGCGATCGGTTCCCCCACGGACACATATCCGAATGGCCGTCAGGCCGCTACCACAAGGCCCACTACCACGGGCCCGGCGCCATTCTCCTGGGCCTTGACGGCGAGGGCTACGTCCTCGTGTGGCCGTCCGCGCTGGGGCCGCATCCGTACAAGGACGGCCACGCCGACAAGGTGCTGAAGGTGCCGTGGGGCAAACACAGCATCTACAGCCCCCCGAACGCTAACTTCCATCAGCACCTCAACACCAGTGCCGGGCCTGCGAAACACATAGCCGTCTACGGAGACAGGCTGCCGCTCGGTGTGCACGACCTGCAGGACGGCAGTGAAGGATTCGTCGGCTACGTCAGCTTCCGGGAGGGCGGCACGCTGATCGAGTACGAAGACGAAGATCCCCAGGTGCGGGCCGATTTCGCAGCGGAATTGGAACGCAAAGGCATCGAGTTCGCCATGCCGCCGGTGACGTACAGAGACAGCTAGCCCCTTTGCCCCAGACAACGAAATGGGGCGTGAGCGAGAGCCACGCCCCATTTTCTTCTGTGACCTGCGACTCAGGCGCCCGATGCGACTGGAGGGACTAACCGTGCACGACGACCCATTTGAACACTACCACGGCCACGATGGAGAGGCCACGGGAGAAGAGACCTGGGGCGCGAACCCGGATGTGCTCTCGCTCACCAGCGTTGGCATCGATATAGGCTCGTCGACCTCTCACGTCACCTTCTCCGAGCTCATCCTGCACCGCCAGGGCGACAATGCGATGACGAGCCACTTCGAGGTGGTCGAGCGCGACGTGCTCTACCGGTCCCCCATCCTCCTGACCCCTTACTCCGATGCCGACACGATAGACATGGACTCGCTCTCGAGCTTTCTGGACACCTGCTACTACGACGCCGGCATCGACCCGTCTCAGACGAACACCGGCGCGGTCATCTGCACAGGCGTAGCCGTCCAGAAGAACAACGCGGAAGCCATCGTTCGGCTCCTTGCCGGCAAGGGGGGAAAGTTCGTCTGCGCCACCGCCGGGCCCCGCCTCGAGGGTCTGCTCGCCGCCCACGGTTCAGGCACCGTGGCTGCCTCTCAGGACAACCCGGGCCGCATGTTCATGAACATAGACATGGGCGGGGGTACAGCCAAGGTAACGACCGTCTCCGACGGCGCCGTCATCGAGAGCGGCGCCATCAACGTCGGGGCGCGACTCGTCGCCTGGGACGAGAGCGGGGCGCTGGTCCGCATCGAAGAAGGGGCCAGGCGCATAGCCCGGGAACTCGGCTTCCCCCTCGATATCGGCCAACCGATCTCCCTCGAGCAACGCAGAGCGTTGGCCAGGAAACAGGCCGCCATTCTTGTCGAGTACATCAGCGGCTCTGATCTCTCGCCGGTGGCCGCTGACCTCGTCGTCACGGACCCACTGGAGCGGACAACACCTGTGCAGACCATCCTCTTCTCGGGGGGCGTCAGCGAGTACATCTACCAGCGCGACGACAAGGATTACGGCGACCTCGGCCCGATGCTCGGAGAAGAGGTCCGCGCCCTGCTCACCGAGGAGCATGGCGCCATCGAAACGCCTTCCGAGATGATACGCGCGACCGTCATCGGGGCCTCTCAGTACACGGTCCAACTCTCCAGCAGCACCATCTACGTTTCGGACCCCGCCGTCCTTCCCGCGCTTGACCGACAGGTGATCGAGCCGTTCATCGACGAGACGACAGCGCGGAGCTCGGAGGCCGTCGCTGGTGCGATCGACCGAGCCATCGCCAACGCCGACCTGAACGAGTTGGACCATCATCGCTCCATCGCCCTGTACATCCGCTTCCCCCTGCCCGCCACATACGGGTCGCTGCAGGTCCTGTCGGAAGGCATCGTCAAGGGCATGCGGGGCCGCGAGGACGACCCGTGGGTCATCGTCTTCGACACGGATATCGGCGCGCTGGTCGGGGCGATGATCAAGGACGAGTTCGATATACCTCAGGCCATCGTCGCTACTGACGAGATCCAGGTCAAATACCTCGACTACATAGACATCGGGCAGGAAGTCAAGAACCGCAAGGCCGTACCGGTCGTGGTCAAGTCCCTCGTATTTGGCTAGACGGCTCCCGCCGGGCGCGAGGGTAACCACTCCTCGATAGATCAGCCCGTTTGACAATTACACCCTGTGTTTCTAAACTGCCGCCGTTCATGGCTACGCCGTCGGATTGCGAAGTCCTGATGGCCTTCCGTGCGCGATTGCGGCAACGCCAAAGATGAACATGGAGGAACGATATGGAACGGGTGTCCAACCGGTTTGCTCGATGGTGGACGAAATCTCTGACGCTCAGCATGGGGCTGGTACTGCTGTTGCTGGCGTCCTCGTGCGGCGGTGACGATCCCACTCCCACCTCTCCACCCGCGCCAACCGCAACGCCGGTCCCTGCCGCCACGCCGACGCCGGTGCCTGCGGGAGACCCGACACCGACACCGATGCCCGTGGACACGACGGAGCCTTGGGAGGCCGAGTGGGAGCAACTCATCGAGGATGCCAATGAGGAAGGGAAGCTCGTCGTCACGGTGTTCCGCGCCGAGGACCGCGAAGCGGTGGAACTCTTCGAGGACTTCTTCCCCGAGATAGATGTCGACGCTCAGATCATCGGTGGGCGCGACTTCACCGCCCGCGTGCCGCCGGAGCGTGCGGCCGGCATCTTCGACTACGACGTGTACATCAGCGGAGGAACGAGCGCTATCACCCGGGTCATTCCCGCCGGCGAAGAGGCGAACGACCCGATCCTCGGCGACACGAGGTCGCTCCTGATCCGCCCTGACGTCGTCGACGACTCGAACTGGATCGGCGGCCTCGACGCTCAGTTCATGGACTCCGGGCGCAAGGTGCTCTTCAAGATGATCGCCAACCCCGGCTCCAGCTCCCTGTACGTCAATACCGATCTGGTAGACCTTGACATGATCCAGTGGCCCGGCGACCTGCTCCGGCCCGAGTTCAAGGGCAAGATATGCGCAGACGACCCGTCGACTCCGGGTTCCGGCGCGACCTTCTTCACCGAGATCCTCGTGACCCAGGGCGAGGAGCTCATCAGGCGCATATTCCGGGAGACGGACATCGTCATCAGCAGAGACCACCGCAAGATGGGTGAGGACATCATCCGCGGCGACATGCTCCTTTGCATCGGGCCGTCGGTGCTGGACTTCCACCAGCAGGGCGTGGGTCTCCACGTGGTACAGCATGAACTCAACTTCGGCCCCATTTCGCCGGAGTTCCAGGACAAGCTGGACGTCACGTGCTGCGGCGTGACCTCAGGGCACATCCAGGGCTTCTACAGCGCCGGCGTCGGCGGACCTGCCATCGTCACCAAGGGCCCCAACCCCAAGGCAGCGCAGTTGTTCATCAACTGGCTCCTCTCGCCCGAGGGCGCCCGGACCTGGTTCGAGCATCAGCTCACCGACTGCAGCCCACGGCACGACCTGGTAGACCTGTGTAGGGAGCGCAAGGACTTCGTGCTGGAAGAGGGCAAGGCCTACATCACGTTCCACGACCAGAAGAACGTGGCGCACCGCAGAGCGGCACAAGCGATCGCTGGTGAGGAGCTGAACTAGCCGATCTCGCACTTAAACGGGTTCACCCCGGTGGCTTAGAGGCCACCGGGGTGAACTTGCTCAGAGCGATTTCTTGTGCGGACTGCCAGGCGTAGGGGATACGCCTGGGCAGGGGACTCAGGCGGGCAGGGCATGCTGGCATCCGAGCTTGGTCAGGTGAGGTAGAGCGATGGTGACGATACCGGCCCTTATCAGGCCGCGCGGCTTCTCGCTTGAATTCAAGGTCATCGTCTTCGCCGCAGCCATCCTCACGCTTGGCTTCTCGGTCATCTATCCCATCGTCCTGCTGTTCATCAACAGCTTCGTCACCACCAACCCACCCCTGCCGGCAGAGTACGGCCTCGACTCGTGGCGGTTCGCGATCAGCGACCGAGGCATGCTGATCGCGCTTTGGAACAGCATGGTGGTCACCTTTCTGCGCCAGGGCATCTCATTCCCGGTCGCCATCCTCCTCGCATGGCTTATCGCTCGGACGAACCTGCCCGGCGCCAAGTTGCTGGAGTTCGGCTTCTGGATCGCCTTCTTCCTGCCGGTCGTCTCCGTGACGCAGGCGTGGATCCTGCTCGCCCATCCGTCCGCAGGTCTGCTGAACCAGACGCTGGAGTACCTCCCCTTCGTAGAAAAGGGCCCACTCAACATCTATTCGATCTGGGGCATCATCTGGGTGCACCTCGCCACGAACTCCATCGCCATCAAGGTCATGCTGCTCACGCCGGCATTCCGCAACATGGATGCCGCGCTCGAAGATGCTTCGCGGCTCTGCGGCGCCAGCGCCTTGGGCACCCTCCGAAGGGTCACTGTCCCGGTCATGGCGCCCATCATGATGACGCTTCTGCTGCTGTCCATCCTGCGCGCCTTCCAGTCGGTAGAGATAGAAGTGCTCCTCGGGCTCCCTATCCGCTACTTCGTATTCGGTTCCAAGATCTTCGACCTGGTCCAGAATGAACCTCCCGACTTCGGCGCTGCGACGGCCATGGGCATCATCATCCTGGCCGCTATCATTCCGCTGATCATTGGCCAGTACTACATGACGAGCCGGCGGAACTACACGACGCTCAGCGGCAAGTACCAGGCCCAGGTCAACGACCTGCGCAAGTGGAAGTGGCCGGTTTTCGGTTTCGTTCTCTTCCTGGTGTTCCTGATGACTATCTTCCCCATGATCTTCCTCGTCATGGGCAGCTTCATGAAGTTCTCCGGCTTCTTCTACGACGTGCCGGGAGGGCCCTGGACCACGCTGCACTGGACCCGGATCCTCACGGACAGCACGTTCCTGCTCTCCATGCGCAACACCTTCGTCATGGCGCTGGGCGCCGCGACCCTGTCCACCATCTTCTTCACCGTCCTCGCCTATATCATCGTGCGGATGAAGTCTCGGTTGGTGCCCATCCTGGACTTCCTCACGTGGGTGCCCTACGTGTTGCCCGGCATCGTCCTCATCCTGGCCTGGCTCTGGATCCTCCTGGGCACAGGGGGCATCTTCCATCCGCTCTACGGCACCATCTTCGCTCTGATCCTGGTGTCAGGGCTCAGCGGAATCACGCTGGGTGTCCAGATAGTAAAGTCCAATCTCCGGCAGATCGGCGCGGAGTTGGAAGAAGCCTCCTCCGTCGTGGGAGCGCCGTGGCTCATCACCCTGATCAGAGTTGTTGTCCCTCTCCTGGCTCCCGCGATGGTGGTCGTCTGGGTGCTCAACTTCGTGGCCGCCGCAGGGACCGCCATCCTTCCCGCCTTGCTCGCCTCGGCCAGCAGCAAGACCCTGGCGCTGCTCCAGTTCGAGCAGGTAACGTCCGGCCGCCTGGAAGAAGGCTCGATCGTCGGTATCTTCGTTGTGCTGTTGACCGTTGGTGTCGCCGTCATCGCGCGGGTCTTCGGTTTCCGTGTCGGCCTCGGCAGCGGCACCCCTCGCAACTGATCAACGGCCCGATACCTGCAGGCTCCCGCCGCTGGCTTACGTAGAGGGAGAAGGACAGACGCTCGTTAAACCGCCGTGCTATCATCAGAGCGTCACGAGTTCCGGGCATCGTTCGCAACGAGGCTCGAATGATCGGGGTTTGATCGGCGTGAACCGCCTGAGGGGGTGATTCCATGGCAACCCGAACGCAGGAACCAAGCACGGTCCAGACCGTGTACCGCGAGCGGACCGCGCACCTGGACGTCCGCCATCTCGCGCCCGCTACCGGACTCCTCGAGTACTGGTACCCCGCCATCGAAGACCGACAGGTCGGCAACAAGCCCGTCGGCCTCAAGATCTGCAACGTCCAGGTCGTCTTCTTCCGTGGAAAGGACAAGCAGGTCAAGGCTCTCCACAACGTCTGCCCCCACCGCGGCGGAAGCCTCATGCACGGCGACTGCCACTTCGAGGGCACCATCTCCTGCCCCTACCACGGCTGGACCTTCGACGGCGACGGGAACGTTCTCGCGGTACTGCCGGAGGGTCCGGACTCGCAGGTGCCGGGCAAGGTGAAGCAGCGGACATACCCCACGAGGACGCTGCGCGGGATGGTGTTCGTGTGGATGGGGGAGGATGAGCCCGCGCCGATAGAGGAGGATGTCCCGCCGGAGTTCTTCACGGACGAAGGGCAGATGCTGTATGCGTGGGAGGTCTGGCCGGTGAACTGGCGTGTGGCGGTGGAGAACGCGGGTGATGCGCACGTGCCCTACGTTCACCGCGACGCCGCCCTCGTCCTCTTGAACCCTATGACGCAGACCGGGCCCAGACGTGGCCGAACGCTGCTCATCAATGATCGCTCCGCGAAGAATGCCCCGGCCGGGCCGGGCGTGGGCCGGATGGGACGCGCCCCCTATCAGTGGGACTTCGAAGACCTGGGGTGGAAATGGCCGCGTCACACGTGGCGGAGCAAGTGGACCTGGATGACCAGGTGGGCGGGGAAGCGCCGATACGCCTCGCCGTCGATCGATACGACGGAAGAGTGGGGCACAGGCACCGGCGCGATGCACCACCTGCCCGCGATGGTCAGGCTGGACTACCACACGCACATGTACACGCGGGTGAACATCCCCATAGACGAAGACAACACCCGCCAGATCTACTGGCACTTCACCAGGCCGTCGAGCTGGTTGGCCAGGACTCGCGAGAAGCTGCTCTTCCACACCTGGCACCGGTGGGCGATGTACACCGATTTCTCGGTGCAGGACTTCAACGCGGCGGGGCCTCAGCGATACGACACGTCCGAATACCTCTCGAGCACCGACGCCCGCCTGGTCATGTGGCGCCGCCTCCTGACCCGCGCCCGCGGGCTCGATGCGGAAACACGCAACGTCGGCGTGACTCCGGCCGAGCAAGCATCGCTCGACCTGCAGGCGGACGTCGGGATGGTCCCCGATGTCTGGACGGACGACCCGGCGAACTGAGCGCCGCGGAGTCCGGCGGCTACCGGTCGTCGTGCTTGGGCAACCACCCCCACGGGTGCGGCCCCCAGTCGGGGCTGATCATCTCTCCGGCTCGGATGGTCTGCACGGGGGCTAGTGCCTGGTCGCCGTAGAACACGTTGCCGGAGCAGTCCTCGAACTCCCATTTGCCGGTGGCGCGTTCGAGGATCGTGATGTCCGCCTCTCTCCCGGTATCGAGAGCGCCGAGCGTCCCTTCTGCGCCCAGCACATGGGCCGCGTTCGTCGTGGTCATGCGGATCACGTCTTCGAAGGAATAGCCCATGGCCAGGAACTTGGACATGTACTCCGTCAGGCTGTACACGATCTCCCTGCGCCCTGGAGTGGACATGTCCGTGCTGATCGTATAGGGGTGGAAACCCTGATCGGCCAGCCTCAGTGAGACCTCGTAGTTGAAGTTGTTGCGTCCCGTGGCTGAGTCGAAGAACACGCCGTTCGACTCTGCATCGCGCAGCTCCGGTACGAGGCGGTTCTCCGAGTCGAGCACGCCGCCCGGATGTGCGGTGCAGACGTGCGTCACGATGTCGCCGCTCCGAAGCATGCTCAGCAGGTGCCGCGTGAGATCGGGCGCCTTCTCCCGGTCGCCGGTGAGCGTGTCGCCGATGTGGACCATCAGCGGCAGGTTGGTCTCCTCGGCAGCCTCTTTGGCTCTGGCGATCAACTCCTCACCGTGTTCCCTGATAACCGGGCCGACGAGGCGCAACTTGATTCCCCTGATGGTGTCCGGGAATTCGGCGGCGGCCCTGATCGTGCCGTCCATGTCGATCTCGTCCGGGTGGTACATGTCGGGCTGTGCCCGGGGAAGTCCCAGGATCCCCACGCGGCCGATGTTCAGGAAGCACGTCAACCTCGTCTTCGTTCGTCCCTCCAGGTAGAGGGGAAAGATGCCGAAGTTCCATGCGCCCACGGTGCCCGCGTCCAGAATCGTCGTGACGCCGGAGAGAACGCCCGCGATCTCGGGGGGCGAGGCCTGCCAGTTTACGCCGGGCGTCTGCGACCCGTGCATGAAGTGCGTGTGGACGTCGATGAGCCCGGGGACGACGTACTGGTCGTCTCGCAGTTGCATCACGCGCGTGGCGCCGCCGTCAGCGTCGAGTGGACCGCCTACGCTGGTGATCACGCCGCCTTCGATGCCGATATCGCCTACCGCATCGAGACCCTGACCCGGGTCGAAGATGTGGCCGCCTTTGATGATGAGATCGTAAGCCATGACAGCCCCCCTCCGTCTGAATCTGCCCCAGTCCGAGCCACACCGGGTCGCCTGGACCGGGGCGCATGTGGCGCCCGGGGCGCTAGCCGGCGGTCATCCCCTCTTGGCGGATGCCTTGCTTGGACACGAACCACCGGACGACGAACGCGAGCACCGCGACCAACACCGTGAACATGATCCCCATCGCCGCAGCCTGCGGCTGTGATACAGCCCCGCCGCCTGTGGTGCTCAAGCGGTTGAACAGCACGACCGGGAGGGTGTTGGAGTCCGCGTCCGCCAGGAAGACCGCTATCGTGAACTCATGCGAGCCCAGCAGGAAGAGGAGCAGCCACGCTGCGACTGCGTGCGGCAGCAGGAGAGGCAGGAGGACCCGGCGGAAGGTTGCGAACTGGCTTGCCCCGCTGGTCGCAGAGGCTTCCTCCAGCTCGCGGTTGATCTGCAGCACACCGGCGTAGCTGTTGCGGTACGCCACGGACGTTCGGAAGGAGTAGGCCAGCACCAGGATCCAGATCGTCCCGAAGATCGGGATCCACTTCCCCACGACGATGTAGAACATGAAGAACGCGAACGCCGCCACCGTGGCGGGGATCGCCACAGAGGACGACGCGAACAGGTCGAGTGTCCGGTTCACCAGCCCCCGCTTCCCGCGCACGACCGTCCAGGCGATGATCATCGATAGCGTTACGGCGATCGTCGCGCTGAGCGAGGCCACAACGAACGTACGCCAGAGGCCTCCCCAGAACTGCGAGTCGTCGAGTACCACCCGGTAGGCGTCCAGCGTCGCCCTGTTGAAGAGGTTGTCCCAGGTCATCTGCACGAAGAACGGGAAGAAGCTGGCCCAGATCAGCACTATCAACGGAATGATGAATGCCACCATGAGGTACCCGAAGAGGAATGCGAAGGCGGCGTACTTCCACTGTCCCAGGCGCAGGCGTCGTGGACGGTACCCCTTGCCTGTCACGGTCGCATACTTGTTCGCCTGCCGGGTCAACCGGGAGTAGCCGAAGAACAGCGTATACGTTATGACTAGGAAGTTGAGCGCGTACGCCGCGGCGATGCCATACTCCGGCAGGCCGTAGGCCCCGCAGCACAACGGCAGCCATATGCGCAGGCTGAAGATATTGGCGCCCGCGCCGATCCCGAACAGCAGCGGCACCTCGAACTGCCCGACCGTGATGATCATATTGAGCATCACAACCGCCAGGATGCCCGGAAGCATGATCGGAAACGTCACGCGCCGCAGCGTCTGCAGCGTGCTGCCGCCGGAAGTCGCGCTGGCCTCCTCCAACGCTCCGTCCATGTTCCGCAGGACCGCGCTCAGGAGCAGGAAGAAGAACGTAGCGCCGCCGATCCCCTGCACCAGGATCATCCCCGGGAACGAGAACGGGTTGATGGGCCCTGTCTCCCAGAAGGGAAGGACTGCCCGGATCCCCTGGTTGAAGAGGCCTGTGGAGGGCGCCAGCATCAGCAGCCAGGCCTGCGCCCTGACCAGTCCCGGCATGATCGCGGGCATCAGGATGACGACGAACATCAAACGCCGGTACGGGAGGTCGGTCCGCTCGATGAGCCACGCGAGTGTGAAACCGATGATCAGTGAGAGCACCACCGAACCGCCCACGAAGTAGGACGTGTCGATGATCGTGGCCGTCATCCCCCCGCCGGTGTAGGCCTCTCTCAGGTTGTCGAGAGTCATATACGCGGTGGACTGGAACGGCAGAGCCGTGGTAGGCCCGCGGAAGGCCGCGAATATCTGAACGGCGAGCGGCACGATCAGCAGGTAGAACAGGAGCACGACAGCGGCCCCGGTTATCAGGGTCATCGCACTGAAGCGGGGGACCAGTTTCCCTATCCAGGGGAGCCGTCCTGCGGGAGTGTTGACGACGGCCACGAACTTCTCCTCTCACTGCCGCCGTCCCACCTGCCAGTCAGACCGGTCCCGGTCTATGGCGGGGTGGGACGGCGGCGGTTCGTCGTTATCTCCTGGCCGTGTGCGCAGGGGCTGACTAGCGGACCCCCCGGAGCACGATGTCCTGGAAGAGCCGCAACATCCTGACGCGCTCGGGCAGCCGCTCCAACGTCAGCCACGTCGGCCAGCCTTTCTCCAACGCCTCCAGGCTCGCGAGCATCTTCGGGTTCCCTTCGATGGTCTCGCGCGGAAGGCCAAGGTGCGGCGACGGTATCGTCAGGTGCGCGTGCGCGTACCGTGCGGCCAGCCAGTCCGGGTCGAATGCGCTCCACAGCTCGTAGAGGATCGCTCCGTTCGGATGCTCGGCATTGCGCATGATCCCCGCGTTCTGGGCCCAGACGCCTGCTCCCTCGTACGACAGGACGTCGATCGGGGCGCCCTGGCGGTGCTCGGGTGGGATCGCGAAGGTCGGGAACATCACGGGGCGCTCCCCGGATATCAGCAACGCCTCCGGGTTGGACGTGATCAGGAGACCGTGCTCATCGATCAGCTGGATGGCCAACTCCCTGGCTCGCTCTTCACCGTACTTCAGCGCGATGAAGCTGAATCCGCCGAAGAAGTAGGGCGGGCTGGAGGTCAACCTGTCCTTCCACTTGGGGTCGAGGAATTCGAACGGGTCGCTGGGCAGGTCGCTCGCTTCCAGTTCGTCGGTGTTGTACCACATCACGTACGCGTTGCTGGAGTCGAACATCATGCCCGGCTGCGCTGGGTCAAGGAACTCCTCGGGGACGCCGTACTGCGTCCAGTCGAACTCCTTGTCGAGCAGGTCGTTGTCGTAAACGGGGCCGTAGATGTTGTACGCGCCACCGAATGAGTCGGTTGAGGACTGCCCGGCAGCGGCCGCCGTGATGATGGCGCCCGCCGTGGCGAACTGCCTGCCCTGGCTCGTGATGGTCATGCCGGGATAGGCGCCTTGGAAGGCGGCCTTCTCCTCGGGCCCGACCTCGCCGAAGCCCCAGAGGGAGAGCTGTCCGTCCTCCTCTGCCAACGCCCTCTGGTACACCACATCCAGGTGCTCCTGGATCGTCGGCCAGACGCGTTCGTAGAAGTCCGGCACTTCCACGATGCCGGACAGCCGCATCTCCTCGGATATCGGCACGGGCGTTGGGGTTGCAGTGGGTGGCGGCACGGGAGTCGGCGTCGTTCCCGGCTCAGGGGGCGGTACCGGGGTCGCTGTGGGCGCCGGAGGAGGAGTCGGAGTGGGTGCTGGTGTTGGCGTGGGGTCGGCGCTGCACGCAACCACCACAACAGCGGTCAAGGCGAGTAGTAGCGGCAGAAGCCAATTCGCTGGAAGCCTCATAACATCTCCTCCCCGGGCAGTTCCCTGCACTCGGTAGATGGCGCGCATTATCAGAAGTCGGAACGGGCTTGTCAACGATGCGGTAGAGAACCTTATCCTTTGCAGAATTATGGAATTTTGCCGCCTTTCGATGGATACTGGCCGAAACTTGACGTGGGATGCCCTGTGATGTAACCCTGCCACGTGCCGCGCACAGGGCATGGCTAGGAGGCCATCGAGTGACAGTCTCAGCGACAGAAACTGGCCCCAACGCACTGACGATTCAGGGTCTGTCCAAGACGTTCCGGTCGAATGACGGGGACGTGCAGGCCCTGAGGTCTGTCGACATCGAAGTTCCCCAGGGTGATGTCGTGACCCTGCTGGGCCCCAGCGGCTGCGGGAAGACGACAACGCTCCGGTCGATAGCCGGACTGGAGCGTCCCGACGAAGGTGAGATCGCGATCGATTCCCAGGTCGTCTTCAACCACTCCAGGGGCACGAACGTTCCGACGCACCAGCGGCCTATCTCCATGGTCTTCCAGTCCTACGCCATCTGGCCCCACATGACGGTATTCGAGAACGTCGCCTACCCGTTGCGAGTGGGCAAGCAGAAGGTCAGTAAGAGCGAGATGGAAGAGCGCGTGATGAAGGTGCTCCAGATGGTCCAGATCCCGGAGCTCCTCAGCCGCAGCGCAACCATGCTCAGCGGAGGGCAGCAACAACGGGTGGCCGTCGCCCGGGCGCTGATCAAGGAACCCAAGCTCCTTCTGCTGGATGAACCGCTCAGCAACCTGGACGCGAAACTCCGCGAAGAGATGCGCATCGAGTTCAAGGAACTGTTCAACCGCGCGCAGGTATCTGCCGTGTACGTGACCCATGACCTGCTGGAGGCGCTGGTTCTCTCCGACACCATCATCGTGATGAACCGTGGGCGTATCGCCCAACAGGGCAGTCCGAGGGAGGTCTACTCGAACCCCCAGGACCAGTTCGTCGCAGACTTCATGGGAGCGGGGAACATCGTCGAGGGTGTGGTCAAGAGGACCGACGCCGGTCCCATCCTGGTCGACGTGGGGTTTGCGGAACTGTCCGCCAACGCGCTCTCCGATTTCCGCCTGGGCGAGAAGGTCCTCGTCGCGGTCCGCCCTGAAGGCATCGACCTCGACCACCAGAGGTCGGGTGCGGACTGGGACGTCCAGGTGCAATGCACCGTCGAAACGGACGTCTTCCTCGGCACCTACATGGAGTACCGGCTGGCCTTCGGCGAACACCGGCTGCGCGCGAGGACTTCCGTGGACATGGCTCCATTCGGAGCGGGATCCACGGCCTACGCGAGGTTCCCGGTTTCCGCCTGTCTGGCCTTCTCCAGTGCTGAGACCGGCGCCTGATTTTGAAATCTCAACACAGGCGAATAACATAGGAAGGTAGACTGCCCGGTCAGGAGCTCCCTTCGTGCTCAGCGAATTCGTGAAAGTTGCCACTCTTGGAGACATCTCGCCAGGCGAGATGCAGACCGTCGAGGTTGCCGGCGAGTACGTCCTCGTCGCCAGGCTCGGCGACGAATACTTCGCGCTGGACGGCTTCTGCACGCACGCAGAGGGCTTCCTCTCGGAAGGCTACCTGCTCGAGGACTACTGCGAGGTCGAGTGCCCCATCCACGAGGGTGCGTTCAACCTGCGTACAGGCGAAGTGACGAACCCTCCCGCCGAAAAGCCCGTCGTCGCCTACGAAGTGCGTATCGAGGGTGACGACATCCTGGTCGGGCCGCGGTCCTGACCCCTACCGGCTCGGCCCGGATGCCGCTTGTGGCTACCTTGCTCCCGGAGCCCGTCGTTGGCCCGCTCGCGCGTCTCTGATGTACTCGGACGCGGCGTCGTAGATCGCCTTACCGACCTGGCCGTAGGCTGACGTCGGCTTGTCCACCTGACCCTGCGCGTAGCCTATGGTCGCCGGGAACCCGAGGAGGATGTCGCACTCGTCTCCTGCCAGGTAACCGGCGATGGTGGGGATCCGCATCTCCTTCGTGATCTCCTCCGTCAGCGGCGGGCGGATGCCCGTGAGGACGAGGGAGAATGCGCCCGCGGCTTCGAGGGACCGGGCGTCGTTCCACACCTGCTCCTCGGGCAGCGTTGCGCCGCCGGTCATGCCGCCTATGGCCATGCTCGTCATGGGCGTGACGCCCATGTGCGCCATGACGGGGATGCCGGCCTTGACTATCGCTTCGATCGTCGGGGCGAAGTGCGCGCCCCCCTCGAGCTTGACGCCGGCGCAGCGGGTCTCCTTCATGATCCGCCCTGCATTCCTGATGGCGTCGTCGATGCCGGTGTGGTACGACATGAACGGCAGGTCCACGATGACGGGCACACGGTCCGTCGCCCGGCAGACAGCGCGGCCCATCACGATCATCTCGTCGATCGTTGTATCGTTAAGGTCCGGGTGGCCGAGCAGGAACCGGCTGCCGCTGTCGCCCACGAGGAACATGTCCGGCTCCGCCATCTCGATGATGGCAGCCATCTCGTACGAGTAGGCAACCCACATGACGGCCTTCTTGCCTGCCGCCTTCATCTGCTGGACGTCAGCTATCGTCAACTTTGCCATTGCTCTCCTCTATCTGAATGCCCCCTGTTCCCGCAAGGACGTTCCTAATCGGAGATCAGGAACGGACGGGCAAGCTGAACGAACTCCGCAGGCCAGCCCTGCATCGTGAAGTGGCCGGCGCCCGGTATCACCTTCAGCTCCGCGCCCGGCACCATCGCCGCGATCTCCTGCCCTGCGGTCAGGGGGAACAGCGGAGGCGCCTGGTCGCCCCAGGTCACCAGCGTAGGCACCTGGATCTTGCTCAGCTTCCGCTTGAGGTAGTAGCGGCGGCGCATCGCCGGGTCGTTCAGGTGTTTAGTGATCTGCCGGAACGCCGCTTCGGCCCCGGGCTGCTGGGCGTTCCTCCAATAGAATGCGGCCATCTGCTCCTGGTCCTGGGCACGGAACTGGCCTTTCACCGAGGCCCTCACCGCTTCCTCGTCCGGCACCTGGAAGTTCGAGACTGAGTCTGGCGGAGTCGGGTTCATGCCCGCGATGCTGTCCAGTACCAGCTTCCTCACCCGGTTGGGGCTCTCGTAGGCAAACGTGGCCGCGATCCAGCCTCCCAGGGAGTGGCCGATGATGTTCGTCCTCGAATACCCGAGCTTGTCCTGTAACTCGCGAACGTGGTCCGCCAGGTAGGAGATCGAGTACTCGAAGTCCATCCTGCTGCCCATCCCCCACCCGATCTGGTCTATCGCGTAGATGTGCAACCCGTCGGCCAGGCCTTCCCGGATGGACGGCAGCCAGGAATCGGCGCCGTTGGTGTAGCCGACCCCGTGGATGCAGATTGTCGGTATGCCTTCTCCTGCTTCCAGGAACCGTGCTTCCACGGTCTCGAGTTGGAGGCGCCGCTCCACCGCCGGTTCCACTGAGTAATCCGCGGATGTCATGACACTGCCCTCCTGCGTTTACTGGTCTCGCCCGATTTTGTAGGCACTCCCTTTGAATTGCAAACACGCAGGCGCTCTCGACGCACGATTCCGTCACAAGTTGACTGAGTCAGTACATTGTCCTATCGTCCATTCCGGCAGGGTCATTCCCTGCTCGGCAGATGGCTTCCATTGCGGAGGGCGGCCAGGCATTTCACATCTCACACAGGGGGCGCAGCATGGTTGTAGAACACAAGATTACGAAGGAAGCAAGTGACCGGTTCACGGAGGTGGACGGCGTAAAGATCCACTACAACGAGGCTGGCGAGGGACCGGCGCTCTTGTGCTTCCACGGTGGAGGCCCCGGCGCCAACGCCTGGGACAACACCAAGCACAACATAGACGCCTTCGCGGAGCACTTTCGGACGCTCCTCGTGGACCTGCCCGCCTACGGCGAGTCCGACAAGAGCATGAAGCTGGGAGACACCCCCTTGGACGTCTCTTGGGGGAATACGGTCCTCGGACTGATGGACCAGCTGGGTATCGACAAAGCCCACCTCTTCTCTTCCTCGCAGAGCGGCCC
>DAOUHP010000139.1:0-3025 GCA_034428575.1 Dehalococcoidia bacterium
GTTCAGGGTTGGGCTCATGTGCGAGCCTCCTCCGGGTCTCGAATCGGTCGTTATGGCGAACGCACTGATCAATGCTGCTCCACTCGTGATCGGACAGTCGGACCCGGAACAACGGCGCGGACTGGCGAAGTACGTCTACCACGTATCCGGCGCCTTGATCGGCAGAGAGATGGCACGCGCACTGAGGTACCCCAAGACTCAGACCTTGGGCGTGCTTCCGTTGTTCCGCATGGACGTGCGCTACAAGCAACTGATGGGGAAGCTCTTCCCGAAGCGCGCGGCCCGCATGAGATCGAACGATTTCACCGGCCTGCTCGGGGCATCGGCGTACGACGACGTTGGGATCAGCTACGCAACGCCTGACAAGGCTCATGCGGAGGAGTCGGCGTTCTGGTAGGGGGTTCTTCCAGCCCTACCGCCGCACCTTCGCCCACGCCACCACCAGCACCCCCAGTGCAGCCAGTCCGCCCAGCAGCCACGGGTCCGACCCGGTGACGAACCCCAGCACGGCGTAGAGCGCGAGTCCGAACCCCGCTCCCACACCCGTGTTCCGCAGGATGAATATCATCGCGACTCCGACCGCCGTCGACGGCAGCGCGATCAGCCATGCAGCCCCGAAGCAACCACCTGCAAGGGTCGCGAGCCCTACGCCCCCCGGCAGCCGCGACAACCCCAGCAACGGCCAGTTGTGCCCCGCCATAGCCGCGGCGAGAGCGGGCAGGGCGAGTGCGTCCTCCGCGCCGATGGCGTTCGCCAGGGCAACGGCCGCTGCGCCCTTGCCGGCGTCCCCCACGAACACCAGCACCCCCCATTGACGCCCGACCTGCCGGAATACGTTCGCCGTCCCTGCGATGCGCGTATCCACCTCGCCGATGGCGACGCCCTTCCGTCGCGCGGCCAGGTATGCCCACGGCAGCGAACCGAGCAGATAGCCCACAACGACGGAAACCGCGATTGTGGCGTAGACCGGCATGGCGCAAGTCTAGCGCACCGTCGTCCCTCGCACGCCTGCCGCAGGGGTGCGTACAGTGCCCGTCGCCTGCGGCCTATGATAGGCTTCCGGCGCGCATCCCTACTGACGCAGGAGCAGCATGAAGGCCATCGCTGTAGACACCGGGGGCACCTTCACGGACATGGTCGTCCTGGACCAGGACACCGGCGCCCTCGCCGTCCTGAAACTCCCCTCAACCCCTGACGAACCGGGAAGAGCCATCATCGACGGCATCCGTGAGACGTTCGCCAACGGCGTCGCTCCCACCGATGTCCTCTCGCTCTCCCACGGCACCACTGTCGGCACCAACGCACTGCTCACGGGCTCAGGCGCGCACGTTGGCCTCTTCGTTACCGAGGGCTTCGGCGCGATCAACGACGTCTGGCACCTCGCCCCCAGCGAGGACTCCTCCAAGGCCACCAGTGTCTACGTGGAGAAGAAGCCTCCGGTCCTCCCGCGCTTTCGGCGTGAGGCGAAGGAGCGCGTGAACTACAAGGGCGAGGCCGTCGTCCCGCTGGACGAAGACGCCGCCGTGGAAGCCGTGCGCTCCCTCGGGCGCCGGGGCGTGGAGTCCATCGCCGTTGTGCTGCTGTTCTCCTTCCTCAACCCGGAACACGAGGAACGCATCGCCAGGATCATCGAGCGCGAACTGCCGGGAACGACTGTGTCGCTCTCCTCGAAGGTGCTGCCGCAGATGCGCGAGTTCCCGCGCCTCAGCACAACGGTCGCGAACGCCTACATCTCCCCGAAGATGGGCACGTACCTGGCCACCCTGGAGGAGCGCGTGCGCGCCGAGAACGTGACGAGCGACGCCCTCTACGTGATGCAGAGCAACGGCGGCGTCGCGCGCATCGGCAGCGTCACGCCCGTGACGACTGTGCTCTCCGGCCCCTGCGCCGGAGCCATGGCTGCGATGGCCGTGGCCTCCACGGCCGGCTTTGACAACGTCGTCTCGCTGGACATGGGCGGTACGAGCACGGACATCGCACTTGGCCAGCAGGGACGCGTTTTGGAGACCACGAGCGGGCGTATCGGAAATTGGGAGCTGGCCGTCCCCATGCTTATGATCAACACCATCGGCGCGGGTGGCGGCACCATCGCGACCGTCGAGTCCGGTGGCGGACTGCGTGTCGGACCGGAGAGCGCCGGGGCCGACCCCGGCCCCGTGGCCTACGGCAAGGGCGGTACGCAACCCACCGTGACCGACGCGAACCTCGTTCTCGGTTTCCTCAACCCGGAGTCCAAACTCGCCGGACGGGTGAGCCTCGACCGCGACGGCGCGGAGCGTGCCATCGCGGAGATGGCCGGGCGCCTGGGCCTGGGGACGCTGGAAACGGCGGAGGGCATCATCCGCATCATCAACGCCAAGATGGAGGAAGGCATTCGCGCCGTCTCCACGGAACAGGGCTACGACCTGCGCGACTTCGCGCTCGTGGCCTTCGGTGGGGCGGGGCCGGTGCCGTCCGGCAGGCTCGCCGCCGACCTCAAGATGGCGAAGGTCATCGTGCCGCCCGCGCCTGGAGTGACGTCGGCGCTCGGACTGCTCATGGCAGACCCGCGTCACGACTACGTTCGCTCCCGCCTGCGCCTGATGTCGGAGCTGGACGCCGTCGAGCTGACCTCCATCATGCAGGACCTCCGCGAGCAGGCGGAGCGCGAGTTCACGGCTGAGGGCTACTCGCTGGACCAGTTGCGCCTCGAGTTCGGCATAGACATCCGCTACCTCGGCCAGGGGTACGAACTGACGATACCGCTCGGCGCCGAGAGCCGGGTCTCTCAGCAGGACGTCACCACGGCGCGGGCGCGGTTCGACGCAACCCATGAGCAGATGTTCGGCCACGCCGCCCCGGACGAGGAAGCGGAGGCCGTCAACTACCGGCTGCGCGCCTCCGCTATCGTTCCCAAGGCGTCGCTCAAGCGCCAGGCGCACGCCGACACGGACTCCCGCGTCGCGCGGGTGGGCGCCCGGGATGCCTGCTTCGACAGCGCGCAGGGTATGGTCTCCTGCCCGGTCTACGACCGCGCGCTCCTCGC
>DAOUHP010000140.1:0-5646 GCA_034428575.1 Dehalococcoidia bacterium
CTCGACGGCGGCGGTACCGAGGACGACGCGGTCGACACCGTCGGCGAGCGCCCCGGCGATGTCTTCGGACGAGCGGAGTCCGCCGCCGAGCTCGATGGGTATGCCGACAGCGGCGGCGACAGCGCGCACCTCGTCGGCTTGCGTCCGCCGTCCTTCCCTCGCTCCGTCCAGGTCCACGACGTGGATGCGGGGAGCGCCGTCCGCCTCGAAGCCCCGCGCGACGCCGACGGGGTCGTCACCGAACGTCGTCTGGCGGTCGTAGTTGCCCTGGAGGAGGCGTACGACGGCGCCGTTGCGCAGGTCTATGGCGGGGATGATCTCCATGGCGTCAGGCGCGCTCCCGCACGAGGTGCTTCACGAAGTTGTCGTAGAGCATCAGGCCGGCTGCGCCGCTCTTCTCGGGGTGGAACTGGGTGGCTATGACGTTGTCCCTGGCGATGAAGCTGGCGAACTCCACCCCGTAATGCGTCTCACCCGCGGTCCAGGACGGGTCGTCGGGCGCGGCGTAGTAGGAGTGAACGAAGTAGAAGTAACTTTCCTCCGGCACGCCGTCGAACAGCGGGTGGGGCTGCTTGAGGTCGACGGAGTTCCAGCCCATGTGGGGCACCTTCAGACCAGAGTTGAAGCGTTTGACGTAGCCGGGGACGACGCCGAGGCCGGGCGTGTCGCCCTCCTCTGAGTGGTCGAGGAGGAGTTGCAGGCCGAGGCAGACCCCGAAGAACGGCTTGCCGTCGGCGATCCAGTTGCGGATGGGGTTGGCCATGCCGTGGGCGTTGAGGGCCGCGATGGCCTGCGGCGACGCGCCCTGCCCCGGGAAGACGAGGGCAGCAGCCGAGTCGAGTTCCGCGGGGGAGGACACGAAGCGCGCGGGGTAGCCGAGGCGCTCGAATGCCTTCTGGACGCTCCGGAGGTTGCCTGCGCCGTAGTCTATGATCGCGATGGGGCCCACAGAGAGATTCTAGCAGGCAACCCTCACGCCCGGCCTCATGCCCACTCCCTGCCCCACACCGGAAGGCCCTCACCCTAACCCTCTCCCTCAGGAGAGGGGAGAAGGCAATCGCTCCCTTCCGCCCCCGTTCACCCCCATCCCGACCTTCCGCAATCGAGGGACCCTTGCGTAATCCGTCGCGTACCCCTCGCCCCGCCAACCCTCACCCCAGCCCTCTCCCGCCATCGGGAGAGGGGGCCGACCGTCCCACCACCCTCCGCCGTTTACGCAAGGGCTCCATCGAGGGGGAAGGGACCAGGCCCACTCACGCCCCATCCGCCGATTCACTCCCATCCTGACCTTCCGCCATCGAGGGACCCTTGCGTAACCCGTCGCGTACCCCTCGCCCCGCCAACCCTCACCCCAGCCCTCTCCCGCCATCGGGAGAGGGGGCCGACCGTCCCACCGCCCTCCGCCGTTTACGCAAGGGTCTCCATCGAGGGGGAAGGGACTAGAGGACGCGGTAGGCCCAGACGTAGTACCAGATGTCGGGCTCGCCGTTGGGCATGGGCTGGAAGGGGTCGATCTGTTCGACGAGTTCCCACTTGCCCTCCTCCGCCAGCGCGTTCTGCTTCACATCGAAGCCGCCCTCCGTGTAGTAGTCCGTGCGGATGCTGAAGACGATGTACCCGCCCGGCTTGGTGACGCGGACGAGTTCGTCGAGCGACTCCGCCGGAGCGTGGCCGAAGGTGAATGTGCCGACGCAGGTCGTGGAGTCGAAAGCGTCCGTCTCGAATGAGAGGGGTTTGCCGAGCTCGCCCACGACGAGTTCCTCGTAGACGAACTTCTCGTTGGCGGTCATCAGCATGCCGGGCGAGAGGTCGAGCGCGGTGATGCGCTTGAAGCCGAGCCGCGCAAGCTCCTGGCCGACCATGCCGGTGCCCGCGCCTGCGTCCAACAGCTTGGATCCGGGGTCTGAGATGTACTTTGCGAGCGTCTCCGCTGCGGTGCGCGGGCCGATGAAGCCGAGGGACTCGAGGTCGGCGTCGTACTCGGAGGCCCAGCCGTTGTACTCGGTGGTCAGTTCGTCGTAGTCCCTGGAGTCGTAGACCCGCTGGATGCGCTCGGTGCGCGCCTTGTCAGTGGTCATGGCGATGCCTCCGTGTGCGTGTGTTGCGCGCGCAGGGTACCACGGAAGAGAGAGGACAACGAACATCGATGGACAAGATGGACAGGATAGGAGATCAGGACGTGCGGCGGAGCGGGGCGAAGAGGAAGATGATGGCGCCCGGGGCGGCGACCGCTCCTCCGAGCCAGAAGATGCTCTCGTATGTTCCCGTCAGTCCGACCACCGCTCCCATCACGAGAGCGCCGACCGTTGCGCCGGTGAGGCTGCTGAGGAACATGATGCCCACCGTCGAGCCCTGCAGGCCTGGCGGCGAGGCGTCCATGGCGGTGGCGTTGACGACGTCCTGGCTGGACCAGAGGAAGAGTCCCATGAAGGCGAGTGCGAGGGTGATGACGAGGACCTCGGCCTGGATGGAAATGGACGTGAGCGGCAAGGTGAAGTCCAAAGCGATGGTGGTCTCGCCGATGGCGGCGATGATCAGCATGCCCGCGCCGATGACGAACATGGCGGCCACGATGGGGAGCCGCCGGCCGATGCGGTCAGAGAAGTAGCCGAAGAGCGGCCCGAAGACGACGCCCAGAAGTGTGAGCAGTCCGACGTGGAAGCCGACGCCGAAGCTGTCCATGTTCAGACCCTCATCCAGGGCGAGATAGACCGGCATGAAGCTGACGAGCCCGAAGTGGGAGAAGGAGCGGGTGAAGTTGGCGTAGGCGAGGCTGACGTAGACCGGGTACCTGAGCAGGCGTATGGGATCAGTCAGGCGGGGGAGCTGGGCCTGAGCTTCGGGTTGCCTCCTGGGTGCTCCGGCGAGGAGCCAGTAGATGGCGATGGTGATGACGACAGCGGGGAAGAAGCTGAGAAGGGTGTAGAGCCGCCAGTCGTCGGCGAGCCAGAAGGCGAGGATGAAGCCGACCGCGAGCGGGCCGAGCGCCTCGCCCGCGCCGGAGCCGGAGCCGTGGTAGGCGATCGCCATCCCCTTCCGGTCCGGGAATCGCGTGCTGAGCATCGAGATGGCGGGCGGATGCCAGAACGAGGCGGCGAGTCCTCCGAGGGAGGCAAGCGCAACGACCGGCCAGACCCAGGGCGCAAGCCCGGAGAGCATCATGAAGAGCGCAGCGAAGAAGAAGGAGACCGGGAGTATCAGGTGCCAGTAGCCGCTGAGGCGGTCCGACACGTAGCCGACGAAGAAGTTGGGGAAGCCTCCGCCGAACTGTTTGATGATGGCGATGACGGTGACGCCGGTGGCCGTGAGCTCGTACTCCTCGACGATGAGGGGGAGGAACACGGCGAAGGCGGCGATGTACCAGTGCTTGAGGCCGTGCCCGACGGCGATGGTGGCGATGTAGGTCGCCCCGGCCGAGCGGAACGACCCGGGGCCACGGAGTGCTGATGCTTCGCTCGTCATGTGGGTGTCTTTGGGGAGTCGCCGTTGGGTTCGTGGGGCTTCAGGCATGATAACAGGCGAGGCGGCAGGCACGCGGGGGCGAGTTCCTGCCTCCGCAGGAACGACGGAACCGCTGCGCTTCGCGCCGCCCGCAGTGCCCGCTCCCCTTGTAGGGACCTTTTGGGTAACCCTCACCGAACGCCCCCGCACCCCGCCGCAGTACCCTCTCCCTAGCCCTCTCCCCTTGTAGAGAGAGGGGATCAGGCTGCTATGCTCGCGGCATGTACGTCATCGGCACTGCAGGGCACGTGGACCACGGCAAATCGACACTCGTGCAGGCGCTCACGGGCATAGACCCTGACCGCCTCGCCGAGGAGAAGCGCCGCGGTATGACGATCGATCTCGGCTTCGCCTGGGTGACGCTGCCCAGCGGCCGCGAGGTGAGTATCGTGGACGTGCCGGGGCACGAGCGCTTCATCAAGAACATGCTTGCGGGTGTCGGCGGCGTAGACCTCGCGCTGCTCATCGTTGCCGCGGACGAGTCGGTGATGCCACAGACCCGCGAGCACCTGGCGATACTCGACCTGCTCGGCGTGCGGCGCGGTCTGGCGGTCATAACGAAAGCCGACCTTGCCGACGCCGACATCCTCGCGCTCGTGCAACTGGAGGTGGAGGAACTGCTAACGACGACGACGCTTGCAGGCTCGCCGGTACACGCGGTCTCCGCGACGACCGGCGACGGGGTGCAGGAGCTTGCCGGGGCGATAGACGCCGCGCTGGACGAGACGCAGCAACGCCGCGACGTGGGGCGCCCGCGTCTGCCTGTCGACCGCTCTTTCGCCGTCGCCGGGTTCGGCACCGTGGTAACCGGCACCCTCATCGACGGTTCACTGGAGGCCGGGCAGCCGGTGGAGGTGGTGCCGGGCGGCGTGCAGGCGCGCATCCGCGGGCTGCAGTCGCACCGGCAGAAGATAGACGCGGCCTCGCCCGGCAACCGTGTCGCGGTGAACCTGAGCGGCGTGAGCGCACAGGAGATAGAGCGGGGAGGAGTTCTGACGAGGCCGGGCTGGCTGCGAGCAACGCGGGCCGTGGACGTACGCCTCCACGTGCTGAGCGGCGCGCCGCACGGCATCCGCCACAACTTCCCCGCGACGTTCCATGCGTTCGCCGCCGAGGCACCCGCGAAGGTGCGGCTGCTGGAGGACGACGAGCTGGCGCCCGGAGGCGAGGCGTGGGCGCAGGTGTGGCTGGAGGAGCCTGTCGCCGTCGTGCGGGGCGATCACTTCGTGATCCGTTCCGCCGACGCCACGCTCGGCGGCGGAACGATCGTAGACGTGGACGTAAAGCGCCACCGCAGACGTCGCGCGCCGCTGTTCGAACGGCTGGCGAGTCTCGCGGAGGGGAGCCCGACGGCGCGATTGGTCTCCGCGCTCGAGGACCAGGAGCCGGCGAGCGTCGGGGCGCTTGCGCGCCGCGCGAACGTGTCGGAGGCGGAGGCGCTCGACCTCGCACGGGAGGCGATTGCGGAAGGCTCAGCCCTCGCGCTCGGTGCGCACGAGCTGACGGCCGGAACGCTGCTGTACACGGCTGGCGGCTGGTCGCGGCTGTGCGGTCAGGCGCGCTCAACCCTCGGCGCGTTCCACCGGGAGCATCCGCTCCGCGAGGGCATGACGCGCGAAGAACTGCGCAGCAGGCTGGGTCTGCGGGGGAATGCCGCCCAACCCTCGCTCGACCGGCTGCTCACGGACGGCGTTGTGAGCGCGTCCGGCGGCGTGCTGCGGCTGCCGGAGCACAGCGTCGAAGTGACGGCTCAGCAGCGGGCCGCAATGGACGCGTACGTCGCGGCGCTAAGAAGCGACCCGTTCCCGCAGGAAGCCCCCACGGTCGCGCCGGAGTTGCTGGCGTTGCTGGCGGAGCAGGGGCGAGTGGTGCGCGCTGCGCAGGGGGTCGTGTTCGACTCCCCGACGTACGAACGGCTCGCCGGCGAAGTCACGTCGCTGCTCCGCGCTCAGGGCAAGGTGACGGTCGCTGAGGTGCGCGACCTCCTGGGGACGTCGCGGAAGTACACGCTCGCGCTGCTGGAGCACCTGGACGACGAGAAGGTGACGCGGCGCGTGGGGGACGAGCGGATGCTGCTGGGGGATTGAGGGGGAAACCTCCGTGTACGGCCCTAAGGGCCGCGCGGCTGTGCAGCGACGGCACGCT
>DAOUHP010000141.1:0-17126 GCA_034428575.1 Dehalococcoidia bacterium
TTGTCCTCGGACGTTCCGGCGTCGCGGAGGCGGCTGCGGACGTCGTCCTCCTCGGTGAAGGAGTGGAGGTTGCGCGTGACCCCCTCGAGCGCCCTGGGGTTCCACGCGGCGTCGGGGTCGATGCCGGTGTCGTAGAGGACGTCGCCGTCGTCGGTGCGGACGAGGACGCTGTAGACGGGCGTGAGCAGCCGTTCGTCGCTCGTTTCGCCGTAGATGACGCGCGAGCGGGGCAGGCTGAGGACCCCGTTGGGGAGCAGGTAGAGCTCGTGTGCGGCCATCAGGACCTCCGTTGGCGGGATGTTACAGGGACTCGGCGGGATGTTGTCATGCTGAGCGTAGCCGGAGGCGGAGCCGAAGCAGCTCTCAGCATCTGATCCCCTCTCCCTCTGGGAGAGGGTTAGGGTGAGGGTGGCTCAAGGTGACGTGTCTTCCCGAGAGATTCCTCGGCTGTGCTCGGGATGACGGGCACAGCGGTACGAAGGTCAACCGCGCAGGTCGGAGGTGGGGGCGCCGTCTTCGTCCTGGGCGTCGCCCGCGGTGGAGGGAGGCACATCGTCCTCGTCGATGACGCGGAACTCGGCAGGGATGGTGTCATCACGTTCGCGCTCCGCCGTCAGCACGCGCTGCCAGCCCTTGTTGATGAACGTGCCGATGAGCAGTCCGCCGACGATGAGGTCGTCGATGAGGCCGAACGCGCGGAAGTCGAACCAGAGGTCGCGGGGGAAGAGCAGGTAGATGAGGGCGAGCACCGGCAGCGCCTTCAGGTGCACCGGCACTGCCCGGTGGGTCATCAGGTAGACTACCGTGAGGAGCCGCCTCAGGAGCAGGAACATCGCCACGCCAAGCCCTCCTGCTACGAGTATACGCCCGTTGGCGCTCCCCATCCTGCATATCCTGTCCATCGATGTTCGTTGTCCGGTGCGGGTGGAGGACTCGTGATCTACGTTCTGCACGGCGAAGACTCCTTCTCGGCCACGGAGGCGCTCCGCGAGGTGCTGGACGCCGTCGGGCCGGAGGACGTGCGCAGCTCCAACGTCACCGACATCGAGGCGCGCGAGTTCACGGTCGACAAGCTGGCCGCAGCCGCGATGGTGGTGCCGTTCCTCGCGGACCGTCGCGCCGTAGTCGTGCGCGGGCTGATGGGGACCGCGGAAGGCGGCCAGCGCCGCGGCGGCAGGCGGGGACAGGACGGCGCACAGGCGCGACCTCCGGCGGAGTTGACCGCTCTGCTCGCCGAGCTGCCGCCGATGTCGGACGTCGTCTTCTTCGAAGGGAAGCTCTCGCCCGCCAACCCATTCCTGAAGGCCGTCGCCGGGGCCGACGGTGCGCAGGTGCGGGTGCGCGAGTTCGCCCCCCTGCGCCGGGATGCCCTCGCCGCATGGGTGTCGGAGCGCGCGGTACAGAAGGGTGCTGAGATAGACCAGCGTACGGCTTCGATGCTCGCGGAGCAGATAGGCCCGAACCTGTGGGTGATGGACTCCGAGTTGGAGAAACTGAGCATCTACTGCGACGGCAGACCCATCGGCGCGGACGACGTGCGGGCGCTCGTGAGCAGCACAAAGGACGCCAACGTCTTCGCGTTGGTGGACGCCATCATGGAGCGCCGGACGGGTGCGGCGCTCACAGCGATGCGCCAGCTCCTGGACGAGGGCGCGGCGGGGCCGTACCTGTTGACGATGGTGGCACGGCAGGTGCGCCTGGTGGCGCTCGCGCAGGAGTTGATCGCGCGCCGCGCGCCGCCGCCGGAGTGGCCCGCGAGGCTCGGGACGTCGTCCGATTTCGTCGTGCGCAAGACGATGGACCAGGCACGCCGGTTCTCTCCGGAGGCCGTGCGGTCGCTGTACCGTCTGCTGCTGGAGACCGACCTCGCGCTGAAGAGCGGCACGTCGGACGAACTCGCGCTCACGGAGATGCTGGCCGGCGCGTCCGCTCTGCCGTCGGGGGCTCGCACCGCCCGGTAGGGTATCCGGCAGTGATACAGAGCAATTGACACTACCGTGTTGCAAAGTACGGGCATCGCGGAGTATCTTAAGAGCGAGATAAGACCGGAGTAACGCACCGTGGCCACCGGGTCCATCGAACAACGCCTGGGACGTCTCGAAGGGGCCTATGAGCACTTGGCGACCAAGGCTGACCTCCATGAACTGGAGAGTAGGCTTGAGGGCAGGCTCCACCAATTTGAGAGCGAGCTCTACCGGATGGAGAGCAGGTTGCTCCGCTGGGTGGTGGGCACGATCCTGACGAGCGTGGGCCTCACCGCAGGCCTGGCGTCCGGCATCACGCTCACGCTCAACCGTTTGCTGGACAGTTGAGCACAACCGTGTCTCGGGAATGACGAATTGTGACCGCTAGCGCGTCGCCCGAACAGCGCATAGCACATCTCGAAGGCGCATACCAGCACCTTGCGACCAAGGCTGACCTCCACCAGATGGAGAGCAGGCTGCTGCGCTGGTTGGTGGGGACGTCACTGGCGAGCGTGGGCGTCACCGCAGGGATGGCGTCCGGCATAACCCTCGCGCTCAACCGTCTGCTGGTTGACTAGGCCCAAGGCCCGCTTCTCCCGTGTGGTATGCTGATTGTGCTCGTTAACGAGCGGGAGTCTGCGCGATGCCATTCGGACTGGGCTGGCCGGAACTGGTCATCATCCTCGTCATTGTGCTCGTCATCTTCGGAGCGAGCCGCGTGCCGGAGATCGGACGCGCGCTCGGCAAGGGCATCCGCGAGTTCCGTGGCTCCGTCAGCGAGGTCAAGGAAGGCATCGAGGGCAAGACCCCCGACTCTGCCACTGCCGAGCCGGAGAAGGCCGAGTCCACGTCCGACAAGTCCTCTTCCTGAGCCCCGCGCTCGAAGACGCGTCAGCGTGACGCGCCCACCGGCAGCCTCGGCCGCCGCGCGAACCCCATCAACACCGCCGCCGTCCCCGCGAACACCGCGAACGCGGTCCACGCCGCTTCGTAGCTGAGCGCGTCCTTCAACAGACCGCCTATCACCGGCCCGCTCCCGAGTCCGAACCCCCGCGCCACGTGTACCGTCCCGCCTATAGCGCCGATGTGCGCCCTGCCGAAATAGTTGGCGAGGAGCATGGTGGGCAGCTGGATGGAACCGCCCACGAGCATGCCGAACGCGAGCGCCGCCGCGAACGCCTGCCACGGAGCATGCACCTGCAGCAGCAGCGCCATCGTGGCCACGCCTGAAACGTAGAGCCCCATGAGGATGAAGCGAACGGGCAGGCGGTCCGCCAGGGGAGCCCAGGTCACGCCGCCGGCGAAGAACCCGAACGCGAAACTGCTCACGACGTACGCGCCGATGGTGGGGTCGATGCCGCGTTCCACGTAGTAGGCGAGCTGGTGGAACCCGACGCCCGTCATCACCGCGGAGATCATGAACACCGCGAGGACGATGGCCCAGAGCGCCGGCGTATGGATGGCCTGACCCGCCGTGAAGCTCTGCCGCTGCGGGAGAGTCTGGGTAGGCGGAGCGCCGTCCGGCTGGAGACCGAGGTCCTCCGGGCTGCGGACGAGGAGGAGCAGCGACGGCACTGTGCCGATCCCGAGCGCCAGGCAACCGAAGAACATCCACGCCACGGCGATGCCGGGGCCGTCGATGAGTGCCTGCGCAACGGGCGGCGCGCCGACGAGGCCGACGCTCGAGATGAGCGTGATGAGCGCGATGGCGCGTCCTCGTCGACGCTCGAACCACTTGGCGGCCGTGATCTGGCTGGAGAGTTGCACCATGCCTTGCCCTGCCATGCGGAGCAGGCCGTAGAAGGCGATGTAGAAGAGGATGGACTGCGTAGCCGCGAGCACGAAGCATGAGACCCCGACGAGCGCCGTCCCCACGGCGGTGACGAGGCGCGGCCCGCGCCTGTCCAGCAGGCGTCCCACGAACGGACCGCCCAGCGCGCTGCCGGAACTGCCGATCAGGGTTGGCACCGCCAGCAGTGTCGCGCTCCATCCGTACTCGGCGGTGAGCGCGGCGACGAAGACGCTCGCCGCCTCGACCGACCCCACGACCCGCGACGTGACCGCCGCCGCTCCGACGCCCACGACGATCCAGCCGTAGTAGAACGGCAGGGCGCCCGAGAGTCGTTCCGGCACTCCCACGCTACGGTCCGCCCCTCCCGCGCCGGAACAGCCTGCGCCACAGGTAACCTGGCAGCCGCCAGAAGGCGAGCCGCCGTCCGACGCGCCGCAGCAGGCCGGGGCCACGCTCCTCTTTCACCCTCGCGCCGCGCCGCAGGCGCTCGCCCAGGCGCGCCAGCAGGATGCCGAACAGGTAGAGGACGATGATGGGAACAGCCACGAGGGTCTGGTTCACGGGGTCGAACGTCGGCGTGATCATTGCGGCGGCGATGAACGCCAGCAGGACGGCGAAGCGCCAGCGCCGCATCAGCCACCGCGAGCTGACGACACCCAGCCGTCCGAGCGCGAAGAGCACCAGCGGGATCTGGAAGACGACACCCATCCAGAACATGAGCGACGTGATGACGTTGACGTAGCTGGCGATGCGTATCTCCGGGTTCACGTTCTCCGAGCCGAAGTTGAAGAGGAAGTAGAACGCCGGAGGGAAGAGCACGTAGTAGCCGAATGCGACGCCCCCCGCGAACGCGATAAGGACGCCCGGCAGGAAGAGGAAAACGTAGAGCCGCTCACGCGTCGTCAGGCCGGGCGAGGCGAACATGATGACGTGGTAGAGCACGACAGGGAGCGACGCGGCGAACGCGACGAGGAGCGTGACCTTGAACGTCACGCCCACCGTCTCCAGCACTTCGGTTGCTATCGGCTTCTCGTCCAGTTGCGAGAAGCCGGGTTCGAGCAGGAAGGCGAGTATGGGGTTGCGGAAGACGAACGCCACGATCATCGCGAGGATGACGAACAAGACGACGATGATGAGCCGTCGGCGGAGCTCCTCGAGGTGCTCGCGGAGCGTCATCTCATTCGAGGCCATCGCTACCGGGCCTCCGGCTGCTCGTCCCCGCCACTGCCTGATTCCCTCTCCCTTGAGGGGAGAGGGTTAGGGTGAGGGTGAGCCCCCTCCTCCTCCCCATCGCGCGCCACGGCCTCATCCGGTCCGGGAAGCGGGTCGCGAGGGGCGCTGCGTGGTGGGGGCGCGTCGAGGCTGACCGTGGCCGCGTCTGCCGCCGCGCGGAGGACGTGCTGGGCCTCCCGCCAGAACTTGCCCGCGGCGCGTGCCGCGTCCACCATGCGTCCCGGCCCCAGCAGCACGAGCGCGAGCAGCAGTATCCAGATGAGTTCGAGATTGCCGATGCCGAGGATATTCATCGCTTGCTGCGCCCGCTGAGGGGTTTGGGGTGCACGTGCCCTCCGCATGCGGGGCAATGCTCCAACGCGGGCCACGGCCCGGCGAGATGGGGGCGCAGCCGCAGGCCGAACCGCTCCGCCAGCTTAAGGGTCTCGCACACCGGCAAGCCGACGACGTTCAGGTAACAGCCGCGCACGGCCGCCGCCGGACCGAACGCTTCGTCCTGCACGCCGTACGCGCCGGCCTTGTCCATCGGCGCGCCGGAGGCGACGTACGCCGCGATCTCGTCGTCGGCGTACTCGCGCATCACCACGCGCGACGCCCGGAATCCCTCCGCCGTCTCGCCTGTCGCGGCGTCGACGAGTGCGACGGCGGTGATGACGCGGTGCTCGCGGCCACGGAGCGCGCGCAGCATCCGCGCTGCGTCCTGCTCGTCGATGGGCTTGCCGAGCACGACCCCGTCCAGTTCGACGACAGTGTCGGCGCCGAGCACCGTTCCCGTGCTCCGGCGCTCAGCAACGGCGCGGGCTTTCGCCAGCGCCAGCCCTCGCGCAACCTCCACCGGGTCTGCGCCGGGGTCTGCGTCCCGCTCGTCCACGTCCGGTTCGTCGGTCTCGAACGCGAGCCCCAGCCGTCCGAGAATCTCAGAGCGGCGCGGAGACGACGATGCGAGGACGAGCGTCTGCCGCGCGCGCAGCCGTGCGAGCCGTTCGTCGTCGCGCGCGAGCGTCGCGACGGCCTCGACGTGGTAGGTCTGCGGGAACATATCCACGGGCTGCACCTGCTCGATGTGGAACGGCCCAGCGGTGAGTATCGCGAGGTCGCGCGCGAGCGTTTCGGGGTCGCACGAGACGTAGACGACACGCTCCGGTGGAACGTCCAGCAACGCGTTCAGCGTCCCCGGCATGCAACCGGCACGGGGCGGGTCCAACAGCACCGCGTCGACGCCTCCGGCCGCGAGCTCCAGCAGCACGTCTTCCGTACGCGCCTGCCGCAGCTCCACGTTCGGGATGCCGTCGATGTTGATGCGGGCGTCGGCCACCGCCGCCGCCGACTCCTCGACCGCGACGACGCATCGCGCCCGGTTCGCCATGAGTACGGCGAACGTAGCGACGCCCGCGTACGCGTCCACGACGGTCTGTGAGCCGTCCAGCCGCAGTTCCCCCATGACCAGTTCCGCCATCTGCTCAGCCTGGCGGGTGTTGACCTGGAAGAACGACGGGGAGCTGACGCGGAAGCGATGGCCGAGCAGCGCCTCGTCGTAGTGCTTCTGGCCGGACGCGAGCAGCACGTCCATGTTCTGGAACGTCGGCTGCAGCAGGTAGTCGCCGGTGTGCACGCCGTAGCGAAGGGAGAGCTGGGTCGTCTCAGCAACGTGTCCCTGCAGCGACGCCAGCGCATGGTTGATCCACGGTGCCATCAGCAGGCACTCCTCCACCTCCACGTGGCGTCGTCGCTCCTTGTGGACGTAGCCGAGCCGTCCGCCCTGCTTGCTCACGGTGAAGCGCGCGTGGTTGCGGTAGCCAAGCGTGTCGGGGCTGGGCAGCGTGGGCAGCGGCTCGACGTCGAGGCCGCCGATGCGGTGCAGCGCGTCCGCCAGCGCCTCGCGCTTCATCTCAAGCTGGCGCTCGTAGGCGACGTGCTGCCACTGGCAGCCCGTGCACTCGCCGAAGTAGCGGCACGTGGGAGCGACGCGGTGCGGCGAGGGGTCCGCCACGTCGGTTACGCGTGCGGCTACATAGCTCCGGCGGGTCGCGACGACCTCCGCGGTGACGGTCTCGCCGGGGATGCCGCCGAAGACGAACACAGGCTTGCCGTCGTCGGTCTCCGCGAGCGCTTCGCCGTGCCTGCCGAGCGAGCGCAGGTGCAGCGTAAGTGTTGTCTTCTCCTCGCCTGGGAGTGGGTCGGGCATGCGGAGCATGGTATCAGGAATACGCTCGTACGCAGGCGAGGGGAGGGCACGCACGAGGGAAGAGGGTGCGTCACATGCAACGTGGACGTGGCGGATGCTAGTTGAGCGAGTCGGTCAATGCGCGAACGATGCCGTATACGGCGCCACTCCACGCCATCGTAAAGGCCACCATCGCGCCGATAACCCACTTGATGAGCCGGCTCTCGCGTTGGGCGGTCTCTGCCCGGAGCTGGCCCAACTCCGCGCGGACTTGGCCGAACTGCCTCTCAGTCTCCACGCGGAGGTCGCCCATCCGAGCGGCGAGTTCAGCATGCTGACGGGCGTTCTCCAGGATGAAGTCCGCGAAGAAGCGAGGTATCCCCTCGTTGGCCGGAGTCTGCGTTTCCGAGGTCATCGTTTTAGTACCTGAGTATAGCAGAATAGCACATCTATGTCTTGTCCGCAACGGTCTCCACCAAACGTCATCCTCCCCTGCGCCGTTCGGCTGACTGCCCGCGTGTGACACCCGCCCCTTTCGCGGTCGCTTCTTCACTACGTATGCTGTCTCCAACGGCGCAACACCGCGATGGTAGCCGAAGCCGCGGCGCAGCAGCCGATGAGTAGGGAACGAGCGGATATCAGCGCGAATGAGCGGTTTCGAGCGGTGGATGAGCGGAAATGAACAGGTTCAACCGCTTATAACCGGTGTCGTTCCAGAGGTGGATTCGGCAGCATGAGCGGAGATGAGCGGTATTTTCCCGGGGAAGTGTTCGCCACCGGGTAGCTTAGCCTCCCTTTGCCGCGTTGAACGCCTCCAACAAACGGGCGGCGGCGGCGCGGGGGTCGTCGGCCTGGGTGACGGCGGCGATGACGCAGATGCCGTCGGCGCCCGCACGGCCGACCTCCCCGACGTTTTCTGGCGTGATGCCGCCTATCGCGAGCAGCGGCGGGCCGTCCGGCGGCGTGGCGTCGCGCACGGCCCGGAGCGTCTCAGGGCCCGCTGGGCGCGTGTCGGCCTTCGAGCCGGTGGGGAACATCCGCCCCACTGCGACGTAGTCCGCGCCCGCCTGCACCGACACGTCAGCCTCCGTGGTGAGTGCGTTGGACGTGCCCGCGATTTGCCAGGGACGGAGCGAGGCGCGGGCAGCCGCGACGCGCATGTCGTTCTGGCCGAGATGCACGCCGTCCGCCTCCACGGCGACGGCAACGTCCGGGTGGTCGTTGATGATGAGCGCTGCGCCCGCCTGCGCGCAGACGCCTCGCAGTGATTCCGCGAGCGGCAGCCAGCGGCCCTTGTCGGTCTCCTTCACGCGCAACTGGATGGCGGTCGCGCCTCCGGCGATAGCCTCCTGCGTGATCCAGACAGGGTCGCGCTCGAGCGTGAGCGAGGGGTCGACGATGACGTACAGCCCGCGCAGGCTCTCTGCCCTCCGTCTGCGGACGAGGCTGGCGGCGGCGATTTCTGCGCGCGCCATCGTCTCAGCCAAATAGGAGAGGTGCGGTCGCTCCGGCGTGCGGTCGTTGAGGGCGCTGCTTGCCTGCGCGAGTGTCTTCAACGCGCCGAGGAGAGCCGTGTAGCGCACGTCCAGCCCGCCCGGCCATTCGAGGCGTGCAGCCTCGTCGACGGCGCGGTCGATCGCGGCCATCGCCTCGTCGGCCAGTGCGTCCAACCCCATGCGGCGGGCCGTCTCCATCCGCGAACGCGCGCGCGCGTCGTCCGCCTCGGTCTCGCCGGAGGCAGCAGCCTCGAAGTCGCGTCGGACGTAGCGCAGCGCGTCGATCAGCCACTCGCGGGTGAAGTGCGGCGCTCCGTTCGCGGGGCCGGGGGCGTTCGTCGTCATGCGATGTCTCCTTCGAGCCTTACGGACAACGCTCTACGCTACAATAGCCGCATGTCCGCTGCACGGCCAACCAGCAGTCCTTCTCCCGCGACCGGACCAGCGTTCACGACGGCAGATCCCGGCCTCCCGAAGTTCGGCGAGGTCATCGAGGCGTCGGTGGACCGGGTCGTGGGGCAGTGCCACGCGCTGTACGGCGCCCCGCCGCTGGGGACGCTCGTGCGCGTGGGCGCGTCGCTGTTTGCCGTCGTGGATGGGGTGAGCACGGCGGCGCTCGACCCCGGCAGGCGCGTCATCGCACGCGGAGCGGAGTTGGCGTCGGAGTCGGACGTCTACGCGGAGAACCCGCAGCTGGAACGGCTGCTCCGCACGGACGTCACGCTCACCGTCGTCGGGCACGAGGAGGGCGGACGCTTCTTCCAGCACCTGCCGCCGCTGCCGCCTCGCATCCACACGTTCCTCTACGCATGCTCCGGCGCGGAGGTGCGCGGGTTCATGGAGCGGAGCGACTGGACGGCGCTCGTACTCGCGAGTGCGCTGCCGACGGCAGACGACGTGCTCGCGGCAGCCCTGCGTGTGGCTGCTCCGGAGTTCGGCGACCCCCGCGCATTCCTCGTGCAGGCATGCCGCGCGATAGCGGTCCAACTTCCCACTGACGCCGCTAGGCTCGCCGCGATCATGCGGCGACTCCCTGTCGAGTGATTGCGGTGACCTCCAACGGCACGGAGCCGGACGCACCGGCACGCATCGGGGCGGTCGCGGGCGGCTCGCTCTCGCGGGGGCTGGACGTGCGCCTGGAGTCGGCCCGCGCGGTGGAGAACGTAAAGGTCGGCACGTTCGTCACGGTGCACGGACAGTTCAGCCGCTTCTTCGGCATCGTGACCGACCTGCAGTTGGAGAGCAGCGACCCGCGCATGGCGTCGGCGGTAGCGGGAGGGGGCGCGGCGCTCGCGGAGGCGCTCTCCGGCACGACGGCGTACTCGACCGCGTCGGTAACGCCGATGCTCACGTTGACCGCAGGCGACGAGGGGCCGCAGCCCGCGCGCTCGATGCCGCCACACTTCGCGAACGCCTACCGGGCCTCCAACGACGACGTGGCCGCCATCTTCGGCGGCGAGGACGCGCGCCACATCTGGATCGGCAGTCCGTTGGACATGGAGGACACGCGGGTCTGCCTGAACCTGGAGGAGTTCGTGAAGCGATCGAACGGGGTCTTCGGGAAGAGTGGCTCCGGCAAGAGCTTCCTTACGCGCATCCTGCTTGCGGGCATCCTGCAGCGCAATGCGGCCATCAATCTCGTGTTCGACATGCACAGCGAGTACGGCTGGCAGTCCACGTCCGAGTCCGGCTATGCGGCGAAAGGGCTGAAGCAATTGTTCGGGAGCCGCGTATCCGTGTTCACGCTGGACCCTGCATCGTCGCGTCGCCGTGGCGCCTCAACGGACTACGACGTGGTCATCGGGTTCGACGAGATCGAACCGGACGATGTCGCGGTGTTGGCCTCCACGCTCCACGTCACAGACCTTGGTGTGCAGTCGTGCTATGCGCTGGAGCGCCGCTTCGGGCGTAACTGGCTCCTCGAGTTCCTGGGCTACTCGCTGGAGGATCTGGCATCGCTCGCTGATTCGATGGGGGAGAACGCGGGGACGCTCGGCGCGCTCCGGCGCAGGCTCTCCCAACTGCAGCGGTTCGGCTTCATGTCCGAGCGTTCCACGGGCGGCAGCGCCGTGCGCCAGGTGCTGGAGCACCTGCAGGACAACCGCCACGTCGTGCTGGAGTTCGGCAGCTACGGCGACAACATCACGGCCTACCTGCTCGTCGCCAACCTCATCACGCGGCGCATCCACGCGGAGTACCGCGAGCGCACGGAGAAGGCGCTGGCCGAAGGCAAACCCCAGCCGACACCGCTTCTCATCACCATCGAGGAGGCGCATCGTTTCCTCGACCCCGGCGTCGCGGGACAGACGATCTTCGGGACGATTGCCCGGGAGATGCGGAAGTACCGCGTGACGCTGCTCGTGGTGGACCAGCGCCCGTCCGGCATCGACGGCGAGGTGTTGAGCCAGGTGGGCACGCGCATCGTGTGCCAGCTCGACAATGACCGCGACGTCGACGCGGTGCTGACCGGCGCACCGGGTGCGCGAGAGCTGCGCACCGTACTGTCGCGGCTGGAGTCGCAGCAGCAGTCGCTCATGTTCGGACACGCGCTGCCGATGCCGGTGGTCGTGCGAACGCGGGCCTACGACGAGGCGTTCTACGCGGACATGACTGTTCCGGGGCATGGCGCTGCGCCGGGTCCGGCCTCCACTCCATCGAGGAGCGACCTGTTCGGCTGAGACCGCACCCATGACTATCCCCTCAATGCTCCTCTCAATCATCAAGCACCCGCGCTTCCTCGTTCCGTTCGGGTTCACCCTCGGCGGGTTCTTCCTCTACCTGACGATACGCGGCATCGACTGGGCGGAGGTGCGCGAACAGCTGGCGGAAACGTCGCTCCTGGCGGTAACGGGCGCCGTCGCGATCATGCTCTTCTCCAGCTTCCTGCGCGCCTACCGGTGGCGGCTGATGTGGACGTCGGAGCGTGTCACTACCTGGCGGCTCTTCTCGGTGGAGATGGCGGCGCTGGGGCTGAACAACTTCGCGCCGGTACGCCTGATGGACGAGCCCGCCGTGCTGACGATGTTGACGTTGCGCGACAGGCACCCTGCTCCGACTGTTGTTGCGACCGTTGTGATGACGCGCGTGCAGGACATCATGTTCACGATGGTATTCGCGGCGGGAGCCATCGTATTCGAGCCGCAGATAGCGCGGCTGGCAGGACCCGCGATCTACCTGAGCGGGATACTCATCGTCTTCTTCGTGCTCCTGCTGAACCTGGGGCGGATCGCGAGGCGTTTCGCCTTCCTGGGGAAGATACCGGGCCTGCTCACCTACGAGCAGACGGTGAACGAGGCGATGCGGCGCAAGAAGGAGGTGGCCGTCACCGGAGCGCTCACCGTCATCTACTCGCTCATGATCGGGCCGTGTGCATGGGTACTTGCCCAGGGGATGGGCGTGGAGCTCTCGATCTTCCAGGCGACCATCGTCGCGCTCGGCTCGATCTTCTTCGCCACGTCGCTGCCTGGGCTGCCTGGGGCCGTGGGCACGTTCGAACTCGCAGTCGTGGCGATACTTGCGATATGGGACGTCCCGCGTGAGTTGGCGATCGGGTTCGGCCTCATCCTGCACCTCGTGCTACTGGGGCCGACGACCGTGTTCGCGCTCGTGGTGCTGCCCCGCGAGGGCATCGGGCTCATGCAGGGCTGGCAGGGGTTCCTGCATGGGAAACCGCATGAGGAGTAGTGGTTCAGGCTCGTGCACGTATCCGCCGAATCTGCTACGATTAACATAGCATCAAAGGGATATGGCCCATGGAATTCATCGAGTATATGCAGGCGAGCGGGCACGAGGAGCTGGCGGTCTGGATGGACCCTGCCAACGGGGTCAAGGCATTCATCGCCATCCATGACCGCACGCTGGGCACTGCGCTCGGCGGCACGCGCATCTGGCCGCATCCCACGGACGAGGACGCCATCATGGACGTGCTCCGTCTCTCCCGCGCGATGACGTACAAGTCCGCGGCGGCGGGCCTCAACCTCGGCGGGGGCAAGGGTCTCATCGTGGCCGATCCGCGCACCGACAAGACCGAGGCGATGTTCCGCTCCTATGGACGCTTCGTGGAATCGCTCGGCGGGCGCTACGTTACGACGGAGGATGTCGGTGCGAACGCGCAGAACATGGCGTGGATAGCCGAGGAGACGCGCCACGTTGTGGGGCTTCCGGAGGAGTTGGGCGGCAGCGGCAACCCGGCGGGGATGACCGGATTCGGCGTGTTTCAGGCGATGCGCGCCTGTGCCGAGGCGGCTTGGGGCAACGATTCGCTGGAGGGGCGTCGCGTCGCCGTCCAAGGCTTCGGCAACGCTGCCTCGTCGCTTGCGTCGCACCTCCTGGAGGCGGGCGCGGAGCTCATCGTGACCGATATCCACGACGACGCCATGCAGCGCGCCGCAGGCCTCCCGCGCACCTCTCTCGTGCCGCCGGAAACCATCTACGATGCGGAGTGCGACGTTTTCGCGCCGTGTGCGCTGGGCGGGGTGCTGAACGAGGCCACATTGCCCCGGCTGCGGTGCCAGGTGGTCTGCGGCGCGGCGAACAACCAACTCGCGACGCCAAAGGATGCTCGCCGGCTGACGGACAGCGGCATCGTCTACGCACCGGACTTCATCGCGAACGCGGGCGGCGTGACGAACGTCTACTTCGAGATCGGGCAGCCCTATGACCGCGAGGGAGCGCGCGCCCACACCGCGACCATCCACGGCACGATGCAGCGGGTGCTCGCCATCGCGGACGCCGAGGGCATCACCACGTCAGAGGCGGCGAATCACCTCGCTGAAGAGCGGCTCGCAGCCGCGCGGAACAGGTAGGCCGCGCGGCTAGGCAACGCCCCAGGCTTCGAGTTCCACGTCCGTGATACTGAAGTGGTGCGCGACCTCGTGCACCAGCGTCTTCCGCACTTCCTCCATCACCTCTTCTTCCGTTGAACACATCTCCTCGATGGGCACCTGGAAGATGGTGATGACGTCCGGCAGGACCATGTTGTATCCGTCACGGTCGGTGAGCGGCACGCCCTCGTAGAGGCCAAGCAACGTCTCGTCCGGCTCGAGTCCCGCCGACCTGCGTTGCCGTTTGCTCGGTTGGCGGCGCACCTGGATGTCCACGTTGTTGCTCAGGAGGTTCTCCACGAATATGGGCCACCCTTCCTTCTTCTCGTTAGGCCAGTCATCCGCGACCTCTTCGACGGCGCGCCTGACCAGCTCCTCGAACTGCCGCTTGCGCATCGCGGATCAGCCTGCATCCGGCGCGGCACGCTCCCGCACCGATTTCATGGTGGTCACATTCGGCTCGTCCGGCCCCTTGCCCTCATAGCCCGGCACCTCCAGGTAGAAGGGCACATTGGCGAACGCACGGTGGCCGAGTATCGCCTCGAACGCGGCGATGCCCATCTGTCCCTCGCCGATGTTCTCGTGCCGGTCGAGCGCGCCGCCCAGCGGCGGTTTGGAGTCGTTGCAGTGCACGGCGACCAGGTGTTCGATGCCGATGTCGCGGTCGAATTCGTCCATGACGGCGTCGACGCCGGACGGCGTGCGGAGGTCGTAGCCCGCCGCAAAGGAGTGCTGGGTGTCGAGGCAGACCTGCACGCGCGGGTCGTCCAACTCGCGTATGAACGTGCCGATCTCGGCGAACTTGGAGCCGATGTGGTTGCCCATGCCCGCGCTGTTCTCCAGGATGAGCTGCACGTCTGGAGGCGACTGCGCCAACACCTCTCGGATGCCCTCGATGACCTGCCCGAATACCCCATCGAACCCGCGCCCCTTGTGGCTGTTCAGGTGGAAGATGACGCCCTGCACCCCCATGTCGCCCGCGACGTTCATGTACTTGGTGAGCGACGCCTTGCCCCGCTGCACGAGCCCGGGGTCGTCCGCGCCGAGGCTGACGAGGTAGATGCCGTGGAAGACGTTGGGGCCGATGCCCTGCTCGAACGCCTTGCGCTTGAAGTCGGCGACAACCTTCTCGTCAGGGACCTTGAATCCCCACCCCTGCGGGGCAGAGGGGAAGAGTTGGATGCACTCCGCGCCGATGTCCAGCGCCCTGTCGATTGCCTTGTCCAGCGAACCCGCTCCGGAAACGTGAGCACCGATGCGCAATGCAGCCTCCCTGTGTTGGCGATAGCCCATTATCCCGAACCGCCGTGCAGCGCGCCACTGGGGTTATATCCTGTCGCTATGACCACCGCTGCCATCGACGTTCTCCAAGCAGGCCGCGCCTCCGGTGAGGCGGGCGCATGGCGCGTCGTGTTCGAGGTGCGGAACGCGGGAGACAGGCCGGTGGAATTGCTCGAAGCATGGCTGCCCCACGGACGCTTCAGGGCGGAGGCGGTGTCACTGAGCGAGCAGCCGTTGCTGGCATCCGGCGCGAGTACGCAACTCACGTTTACTGTCGGGTTCGACGAGCCTCCCGGCGAAATCGTGGAGAATGCCTTCGTGATCCTGCGCGCGCTATGGCGAGACCAGGAGTGGCGTGTGCTGACGCGGCTCGCGGTGACGTCGGACGCTGATGGCAGCCCGCTCGCGGCCACGGAACTGATCACGTTCCATCCAGTGGGATTCTCCCGCTAGCCCGGACCCTTCCACAGCTTGCGGTTGCGGCTATAATGGTGCCATGCGCGAGGAAGACCGCTACCTCATGGAGCGGATGCGCGGCTGATACCGGAACTGAAGGGGAGACTTCGAGGAGACCACGGGTATGGTCTCGAGCGTGTTCCGGATGCCGGTCGAGGAGCTCGTCGAGCGCCTCGAGAGCATCGCTAACGAATATGCCGGCGACGCTGAGTACGCCGAGCTTCGGTCAGCGCTGCCTGCGGAGTTTCCGTTCTAGGCAATGCGGGGCCTCTACGTCTGCCGTTTGCGCTTCCACCGGTCCCAAAGCACGACTCCGACGAGCATGGCCAGCATGACCCCGATGGCAAACACGGCGCCCCACGCCGTGCCGAGATAGGTGGTACCGACGCGTTCCGCCAGGAACCCTACGAACAGGAAGGTGGCGACCCTCCCGAAGAAGCTGGCAGCGTCGAGTTGTTTTTCCTGCATGAAGCCACCCTAAGGATGCCTCTCTTGCGCCTGCTCCGGCGGCGGAAACCCGGCGTCGCCCTGCAACATCGCATCGCCCGGGTGCAGGTTCACGACAGAGGAACCCGCATCGGCGGGTTCGTGTGGACGAGCGGGTGGCCGCCGTCCCAGTGGTCGCGAAGGCCGGTCATCGCTTGTACGTGCCCGTCGTACTCCAGGTTCCACGCCGTGAGACCGAGCCGGACCGCGCGCCGCACCTTCGCCTGCATCTCGTCGGTGGTCGCGTAGCGCCTGATCACGTCGATCTGGCTCTGACCGTGCCCCACGTCCTGCTCGGCGTGGATGCGGTACGTCTCAGCGGCCCATTCCGAGAACCCGTAGTGGCCTACGAGCGCCGGGTAGGCGGACGCCGCCGCGCCGTCCGGCCCTCCGTGCTGGCTCTCCACAAACGCAAGCATGGCCACGCCCTCGAGCGCCGAGCGGCGCTCGCAGTGCCCGAGGATCATCTCGATGGCCGCGAGTGTTCCTGGCGTCGGCTGCGCGTTGTCCGCGTCCTCACGTGACACGCCGCCCTCCTCCAGGAACTGGAACATGATGTCAACGTGGCTGCGCTCGCCGGAGAGCTCCTCCATGTAGTTTTCCAGCACTGGCTCGGTGAGTCCGGGGAGGCGCTCCTCTGCGGCGTGCGCTGCGATGTATCCGAAGTAGACCGGGTTCTCACGCACGCGCAGGTAGTGCTGCACTTCGCCCGCGATGATCTGCTCGCGCGTCCACCAGTGCTCCGCGATGCCGCGGAACCACGGGTGCTCCCGCATGGGGAAGCTGTTCGCGTACGTCCAGAGCTCCTCGATGAAGTCGTCCACGTGCATGGTGCGCCTCCTGTACGCGCACATCGTACACCCGCCGACAAGCAGTCAACGAACGCGCCCCTGCGCTGGGGCGCATTAGAATCCTCCCATGTACGCCGTTGTTCTCGAAGCCGCCGGGATAGAGCCGCTTCTGCGCGAAGCCGTCCTGCCCGACCCGCAGCCTGCTGCCGGCGAGGCGCTGCTGTGCGTGACAGCGTGCGGCTTCTCACACCACGATGCGCTCATCATGGAAGGCACGCTCCGGCGAGGGGTAACGCTGCCCCGCGTGCTCGGGCACGAGGTGGCAGGCGTCGTCTGTGGCGTCGGCAAGGACGTACCCGCGAGCCTCATCGGCACGCAGGCCGTCGTCCTCCCTGGCGACGTCGGCCACCGCCGCGACGGCGGATTCGCGGAGATGCTGGCCGCGCCGGTGGAGTCGCTCATTCGGTTGGAGCGAGGGGTAGAGGCAGCGGGAGGTGCATTGCTCGCCTCGCCCATCGGTGTCGCGTTGAAGGCGCTCAAAGCGTGCGGGGTCGCGGAGGGCGAGACGCTCGTGGTGACCGGCGTCAGCGGGGGCGTAGGTGCACACGCGGCACAGGCCGCGCACGCTCTCGGCGCGAGC
>DAOUHP010000142.1:0-40038 GCA_034428575.1 Dehalococcoidia bacterium
GCTCGCGCAGGTGCTGGGGAGGGAGGGCGCACGTGCGCGCTGCGTTGTACATGGCCACCCTCGTGGGGGTGCGTCACAACCCCGTCTTGAAAGTGTTCTACGAGCGGCTTGTCATGGCTGGAAAGGCCAAGAAGGTGGCTCTCACCGCCTGCATGCGGAAGCTGCTCACGATTCTCAACGCCATACTCAAGCATCACACCACCTGGAACCCACAAATCGCTTGACGTCCAAGACAGTTGCTAACCCTCTCCCCTCGAGGGAGAGGGGATTGCTCTGTTGCCTCCCGTCACGTGGGGTGGCGGTTGCACCATCGCTGTGCGCACCCTATACTCTGCCTCGCGGTGTTGCGCCGCGACCGACCTTTAAATCCAGTCCCGAGAGGCTGGCAAGGCGGGTAACGTGAGACACAGGGCGGACAACGTCCTGATGTGTGTGACGGGACCTCTTGCCGGCGGGCAAGAGGTTTTTTCTTGGCAGACGAACGGTTCATCCTCACCAGCGAGGAGATGCGGCGGGCGCTGACGCGCATCGCCCATGAGATCGTCGAGTCCAACAAGGGGCTTGACGGTCTGATGCTGGTGGGGATACGGCGGAGGGGAGTGCCTCTCGCCCGGCGCATCGCTGACGCCATCGCCACGTTCGAGGATGCCAGCGTGCCCGTAGGCTCGCTCGACATCAACCTGTACCGCGACGACCTGACCAGCCGTCCTCAGCCACTCGTCCGGCCGACTGAGATGCCGGTGAGCATCGCGGGGAAGACAGTGGTGCTCGTGGACGACGTTCTGTTCACCGGACGCACCGTGCGGTCGGCGCTGGACGCGCTGACAGACCTCGGCAGGCCGCGCATAGTGCAGCTCGCGGTGCTGGTGGACCGCGGCCACCACGAGTTCCCCATCCGTGCGGACTACGTCGGCAAGAACGTCCCCACGTCGCTGGACGAGATCGTGGAGGTGCGTGTCAGCGAAATAGACGGCGTAGAGGAAGTTGCAATCGTGGAACGCGTAAGGGCGGCCCCGGCATGATGGCACGCGCGCCGGAACAGAGCGCCGTCGCGGCCCAAACGGACGCGCCGCCCCGCCGCAGGCACGTCCTTGACCTGGACGACTTCTCACGGGAGGAGATAACAGCACTCCTCGATTCCGCGGAGGCGATGCGCGAGTTGCTGGGCAGGAGTATCAAGAAGGCGCCGTCGCTGCGGGGCAAGGTGGTGCTGACGCTGTTTCTCGAGCCGAGCACCCGGACGCGCGTTTCGTTCGAGCAGGCCGGGAAGATGCTGAGCGCGGACGTGATCAACATCAGCGGTTCCGGCAGCAGCGCGGAGAAGGGCGAATCGCTGCTGAACACGGCGCTCACACTCCAGGCGATGCACGCGGACCTTATCGTCATCCGTAGTCCGCACTCCGGTGCGCCGTACTTTCTGGCGCGCAACCTCCAGCGGATGGGTGTCGTGAATGCGGGCGACGGACGCCACGCGCACCCAACCCAGGCGCTGCTCGATCTGATGACGATGCGCCAGCACGTCGGCGGACTCGACGGCAGGCGCGTGGTCATCGTGGGCGACGTGCTGCATAGCCGGGTGGCGCGGTCGGACGTGTTCGGCCTGCATGCACTTGGCGCGTCAGTCGTCCTGTGCGGTCCGCCGACGCTGATCCCACTCGATCTCATGCGCGGCGGAGCGGGCGAGAGCCTGCCCGGCGTGAGCGTCGAGCACGACCTCGACCGCGCGATGGAGGGCGCTGACGCGGTGATAGCGTTGCGCATCCAGCAGGAGCGGCAGGGGGCAGGCATGCTGCCGAGCATGCGGGAATACACGCGCCGCTGGCAGGTTACCGAAGCGCGCTATCGCAGGGCGAAGCCCGGCGCGCTGCTCATGCACCCGGGTCCGATGAACGAGGGTGTTGAGATCGCCTCATCGCTCGCTCACGGGCCTGGCGCACAGATAGAGGAGCAGGTGACCAACGGTGTTGCCGTGCGGATGGCGATGCTCTACCAGTTGCTCACCGGCGGGCGGGAAGAGGTGGGCGAGTGAGCAGCCCCATCCTCATCACCGGCGCGCGCGTCATCGATCCCGCAGCGGGCTCCGATCGCACCGGTGATCTGTTCATCCGAGACGGCGTCATCGAGGATGCGCCGGAGACGGCTCCGGCGGACGCGCTGGTGATAGACGGCGCGGGGCTCGTCGCCGCGCCGGGATTCATCGATCTGCATACGCACCTCAGGGAACCGGGATTCGAGGACAAGGAGTCTATCGAAACGGGAACCGCCGCGGCCGCAGCCGGAGGGTTCACGACGGTCTGCGCGATGCCGAACACGTCGCCGACAATAGACACGGCGGCGGTTGTCGACTTCATCGCGCACCGTGCGCGGGAGGCCGGGCCCATTCGGGTGCTGGCGTTCGGCGCGGTTTCGCGGGGACGCAAGGGCGTCGAGTTGACCGATATGGAGGAGCTCGCGCGTGCGGGGGTCGTCGGGTTCACCGACGACGGCAGCCCGGTCGCGACGGGGCTGCTCATGGAGCATGCGCTTCTGTACGCGGGTGAACTCGGCCTGCCCGTGATGGACCACTGCGAGGACCACTCCATCACGGCTGGGCTGGGTATGCACGAAGGGGCGGCGTCCTCGCGACTGGGACTCGCGGGATACCCGTCTGCCGGAGAGGAATCCATCGTCGCGCGGGACATCGCACTGCTCGGCCTCACCGGTGGACATTTCCACGTTGCACACGTCAGCACGGCGGGCGGGGTGGAGATGGTGCGGAATGCCAAGAGGCGCGGCCTGCGCGTGACGGCGGAGGTAACGCCCAATCACCTGACGATGACAGACGAGTGGGTGCTTGGCGCGAACGGCTCGGCGGATGGCATAGCCGTATCGCTCACGCTTGCCGCGTATGAAACGCGGGCCAAGGTCAGCCCTCCGCTGCGGTCCCGCACCGATCGCGAGGCGCTCGTGGAGGGGCTGTGCAACGGCACGATAGATGCCGTGGCGACCGACCATGCTCCGCACACGTTCGGGGACAAGGCGACGCCGTTCGACGAGGCGGCTGTCGGCATCTCCACACTGGAAACGGCATTTGGCTCGGTGATGGGTCTCGTCCGGTCGGGCGCGCTCGATCTGCCAACGCTGGTTGCACGGCTCACATCAGGGCCTGCATCGGTGCTGGGAGAGCGCTTCGCGGACCTGGCGTCGCTGGCCGTCGGCACTCCCGCTGATGTCGTGCTGTTCGACCCGGAGGAGCAGTGGACGGTGGACGTGAGCCGGTTTGCGTCAAAAGGGAAGAACACCCCTTTGGCGGGGCACACGCTGCAGGGCAGGGTGAAGATGACCATCGCGGGCGGACAGATCGCGTTCGGGGAGGCGGGGCAATGACAACGGCCTACCTCGTCCTGAGCGACGGAACAGTATACGAGGGTTACGCCTTCGGGGCCGAGCGCGAAGCGTTCGGGGAGGTCGTCTTCAATACGAGCATGTCCGGTTACCAGGAGATGTTGACCGACCCCTCATACGCAGGGCAGATCCTCGTGCCCACGTACCCCATGCAGGGGAACTACGGCATCAACGGCACGGACGCGGAGTCGAAGGACATCAAGGTGGCGGCATTCGTGGTGCGGGAGCACTCGTCCACCCCAAGCCACTACGACTCATCGCGCACGCTGCACGCGTACCTGGCCGACGAGGGTGTGCCAGGCATCTGGGGCGTGGACACACGGGCCATCACCAGGCGCATCCGTTCCCACGGCGTGATGATGGGCGCGCTGACGACAGGTGACCCCCAGGCGGCCCGGCGCGAACTGGCGTCACTTCCCTCATACGATACGGTCAACTTCGTGGACCGTGTAACGGTGGGCGAGGCGTACGAGTGGAGCGGCGAGGGCGAAAGGCGTATCGCGGTGGTGGACTGCGGGGTGAAATACAACATCCTGCGGCTGCTGACACTGCGTGGCTGCCGGGTGCGCGTGCATCCCGCGGCTGCCACGGCAGACGAGATACTGCAGGACAATCCTGACGGTGTCGTCTTCTCGCCGGGGCCGGGCGACCCGGTGCATAACGCGCCGACCGTCGCGACGGCGCGCGCGGTGATCGAGCGCGTACCCGCACTCGGCATCTGCCTGGGACACCAGATCATCGCCCGCGCGCTCGGCGCCGAGACGTACAAGCTGAAGTTCGGCCACCGCGGGGGCAACCACCCGGTACAGGACATAGCGACCGGCCGCGTCTACATCACGGCGCAGAACCACGGGTTCGCCGTGTCCGACGAGGCGCTTCCGGGCACCATCGAGGTTACGCACCGGAACCTGAACGACGGGACGATCGAGGGCATCCGGCACCGCGAGTTGCCGGTGCTGACCATCCAGTACCACTCGGAGGCGTCGCCGGGGCCGCTCGACAACGAGTACATCTTCGACCGCTTCCTGGAGATGGTCAGGTGACGGGGGAACGTGGTGCACAATTGGGACGATGCACAGGTGTGGGAAGGATGCGATGCGAACAACGCTGGACATAGATGAGCGGCTTCTCCGAGAAGTCGTTGAACGCACCGGAGAGAAGAGCCGGAGCAGGGCTGTGAACAAAGCGCTCCAAGCGTACCTCCGGTCCGAAGCTGTCAGGGAGCTCATCGCGCTCGCGGGGCAGATAGACATCGTGGACAACGGGGGAGAACGGCGGAGGATGGCTATCGAACGGCAGGAGCGGCTCGTCTCGTGAGCGCTACCTCGGCTGAACTTAGCAAGGTGCTCGTCATCGGTAGCGGGCCCATCGTCATCGGGCAGGCCGCGGAGTTCGACTACGCGGGAACGCAGGCGTGCAAGGCGCTGCGCGAAGAGGGCGTCTCCGTCGTCCTCGTGAACTCCAACCCCGCGACCATCATGACGGACGAAGAGGTGGCGGACGCGGTCTACATCGAGCCGCTGACCGTGGAAGTGATCGAGCGCATCATCGCGCGGGAGCGTCCGGACGGTCTGCTGCCGACCCTCGGAGGCCAGACAGGGCTGAACCTGGCGGTCGCCCTGCACGAGGCGGGAGTGCTCGACCGGCACAACGTGCGACTGCTGGGCACGTCCATCGAAACGATCAAGACGGCGGAGGACCGAGAGCTCTTCCGGGACCTGCTGAACCGGCTGGGAGAACCCACCCCACCGAGCGAGATAGCGAACTCCACCCAGGAAGGGATGCAGGTGGGGCGTGAGTTGGGCCTGCCGCTGGTGGTGCGTCCCGCGTACACGCTGGGCGGCACGGGCGGCGGGTTCGCCACGACGATGGAAGAGCTGGAAGCGGTGGTCACGAGCGGCTTGGCCGCAAGCCCCATCCACCAGGTGCTGGTGGAGCGCTCGATGCGCGGTTGGCGCGAGGTCGAATACGAGGTGATGCGCGATGCAGCCGACACCTGCATCACGATATGCAACATGGAGAACCTGGACGCGATGGGCGTCCACACGGGAGACAGCATCGTCATCGCGCCGAGCCAGACGCTCTCGGACAAGGAGTACCAGATGCTCCGCTCCGCGAGCATCCGCATCATCCGTGCGCTCGGCATAGAGGGCGGCTGCAACATCCAGTTCGGGCTGTCGCCGCATCCAATTGTGGGGGAGGTACTGCCGGGCGGCGTGCCCGACCCGATGCAGTACTTCGTCATCGAGGTGAACCCCCGGGTGAGCCGATCGTCCGCGCTCGCGTCGAAGGCGACGGGCTACCCCATCGCACGCGTCGCGGCCAAGATCGCGGTCGGGCGGCGGCTGGACGAGATCCCGAACGCGGTGACACAGCGCACCAAAGCGGCGTTTGAGCCGGCGCTGGACTACTGCGTCATCAAGTCGCCGCGCTGGCCATTCGACAAGTTCGCGCGGGGAGACCGTGCCATCGGCACGCAGATGAAGGCGACGGGCGAGGTCATGGCGATCGACCGGGGCTTCGAGGCGGCGTTGCAGAAAGCGGTGCGCTCGATAGAACTCGGCGGGCGTACGTTGCTGTGGGAGTCGCCGGAGTGGGAAGGGCTCGCTCCGGATGAGCTTCCGCTCGAACCAACCGATGAGCGCCTCTGGGCGATGGCCGCGGCGCTCCGCAGAGGGATGACGCCGGACGTACTCGCGCAGGCGACGCACGTCGATCCGTGGTTCCTGCACGGCCTCTCGCGCATCATCGGCATGGAGGAGCGCCTGCGCACCGAGGCGCTCTCCCGCGACCTGCTCTGGGACGCGAAGCGTCTGGGCATGCCCGACGAAGTCATCGCCGTCCTCACGGACCGGACGCACGAAGAGCTACGGGGCCTCAGACAGGAGATGGGTCTGCGACCGGTGTACAAGATGGTGGATACCTGCGCGGCCGAATTCGAGGCCGTGACGACGTACTTCTACAGCACGTACGAACAGGAGAACGAGGCCGAACCGCTACAGGGCGAAAAGGCGGTCGTCATAGGAAGTGGGCCGATACGCATCGGACAGGGGATCGAGTTCGACTACTGCTCCGTTCATGCGGCTTGGGCGCTCGACGATGCCGGAGTCAACTCGATCATGGTCAACTCCAACCCGGAGACGGTCTCGACGGACTTCGACACCAGCGACCGACTCTACTTCGAGCCGTTGGACGAGGAGAGCGTCCGCGACATCATCGAAAACGAAGGCATGAACGGCGTGTATCCGCCCGCTGTCGTGCAGTTCGGCGGCCAGACGGCCATCAACCTGAGCCAGGCGATCGGCGCCGCGGGATTACCCATCCTCGGGTCGTCGGCGGATGCGATAGACATCGCGTCGGACCGAGAGCGGTTCGGCAGCCTCATGGCGCGGCTGGGCATACCGCAGCCCCCCGGTGATACGGCAATGTCGCTCGATCAGGGGACGGCTATAGCGGAGCGGCTTGGCTTCCCGCTTGTGGTAAGGCCGAGCTATGTGCTCGGTGGCAGGGCGATGGAGATCGTGGATAACATGACGGAGTTCCGGCGCTACCTGTCACGCGCATTCGACGCCGCTCCGGGCCACCCCATCCTGATCGACAAGTACCTTCAGGGGCGCGAAGTGGAGGTGGACGCCGTCGTGGACGGAGAGCAGGTGCTCATCCCCGGCATCATGGAGCACATCGAGCGGGCCGGAGTCCACTCCGGGGACTCGATGGCAGTTTATCCGGCGGAAGGCATATCCGAGCACGAACGCGACGTTATCGTCGACTACACGGCGCGCATCGGGCTCGCCATAGGCGTGCGCGGGCTCATGAACATCCAGTACGTCATCCTCGACGAGAGCAGGCCCTTCGGCCTGACGGTCGCTGCCGATAGCGGCCTTTCGTCGATCTACGTGATCGAGGTCAACCCGCGGTCGAGCCGCACGGTGCCGTTCATCTCAAAGGTCACCGGCATACCGATGGTGCAACTGGCGACGAGCGTGATGCTCGGGCGTTCGATAGCCGAGCAGGGCTACACCGGCGGACTGCAGCCGGACCCGCCCATGACCAGCGTGAAGGCGCCGGTGTTCTCCATGTCCAAGCTGGCGGGCGTGGACACGTATCTTGGTCCGGAGATGAAGTCCACCGGCGAGGTGATGGGCATAGACGCAAGCCTGCGGCCCGCCGTGGCGAAGGCGCTGATGGCCGCCGGGCTCATGCTGCCCCGGTCAGGCCGGATCCTCGTTACCATTGCGGACAGGGACAAATCAGACGCCGTTGGGTGGTTGAAGATGCTCGGGGGTTTGGACTATGAACTATATGCCACACACGGCACGGCTTCGCTGATGAGCGGGCTGGGGCTGACGGTTACCGAAGTAAACAAGGTAGGCGATGTGTACCCCAATGCCTACTCCGTAGTAGCAGATGGCACTGTGGATGCCGTAGTAAACACCGTCGAAGAGGTTGCGCAGGCGTTGCGGGACGGGTTCGAGATACGGCGCGCGGCGACGGAGCGCAGGATCCCGTGCTACACGTCCCTTGATACGGCGCGTGCAGCGGTGGAGGCGTTGGTGCTTGGCGGGTCCGACTACAACGTCGCCACCACATCGGAGTACGTGCATGGTCTGGTGAAGGTGGTGGAGCGGCGGTCCGCGCGATGAAAGCGGAAAACCTGGCACGAGAGGTCTGACGAAGTATGGTGCAAGATCCCCAGCAGGCAGACCCATCCGAGGACTCGGGCCCCCGACCTCGACGCCGCCGAACCACGCGCCCCCGAACGGGGGAGGCCTCAGCCGAGACTGCATCGTCCATCGATGCAGCTAGCGAGTTGTCTCCCGCGCCGGATGAACCGCAGCGAACGCCGTCGCGTCGTCGTGGGCGAAGGTCGCCGGGCATAGCAGCCGCGCCTTCCACGGAGGAGACCAACGAGGCGCCTACGCAGGACACACCTGCCCCACCGGAGCAGTCGCAGCGTGCGCCATCGCGCCGTGGGAGCCGTTCACCTGGCATAGCAGCCGCGCCTTCCACGGAGGAGACCAACGAGGCGCCTGCGCAGAGCACACCTGCCCCACCGGAGCAACCGCAGCGTGCGCCGTCGCGCCGTGGGCGCCGTTCACCTGGCATAGCTGCCGCGCCTTCATCGGAGGAAACCGGCGAAGCGCCCACGCAGGCTGCGCCTGCCCCACCGGAGCAGCCGCAGCGCGCGCCGTCGCGCCGTGGGCGGAGGTCGCCGGGCATAGCTTCTGCGCCTTCATCGGAGGTAACCAGCGAAGCGCCCATGCAGGATGCGCCTGCCCCACCGGAGCAGCCGCAGCGTGCGCCGTCGCGCCGCCGCGGGCGGGGCCGGCAGACCGCGGAGCGCGCCGCACTGGGGATGCCTCCGCCATCCGATGAGGCGCAAGCGACTGCACGCGACGACGGCACGGGCGGAGTAAGGCGTGTTCGTCGTGGACGCAGGCGCGACACCGAGGACGTGGCGCCTACGAAGGCCTTCATGCATCCCAGCGAGAAGGAGTTCGCCGATCTCCTCGATTACTACCACATCAACTACCTGTACGAACCGCGCTCCTTCCCTCTGCGGTGGGACGGGAGCCGCGTGGTGGAGATGTTCACCCCGGACTTCTACCTGCCGGAGTACGACCAGTACTTCGAGCTGACAACCATGAAGCAGAACCTGGTCACCCAGAAGAACCGGAAGCTCCGGCACGTGCGAGAGATGTACCCGGAGGTGAACGTCCAGTTGCTGTACCGGCGCGACCTGATGCGGCTCATGGGCAAGTATGGGTTCGGACCGCTCGCCGAAGTATCGGTCGAAGGCACGGAACGCGTGCTGTTCGACGAAGCGACCGTGCAGAAGCGGGTCAAGGAACTCGGGGCGCAACTGTCCGGGGACTACGTTGGCGAGGAACCGGTCCTCATCGGCATCCTCCGGGGCGTGGTTGTCTTCATGGCGGACCTGATGCGCGCCATGAACCTTCCACTGCAGGTCGAGTTCATGGAAATCACGCACTACGGCGAAGAACGCGAGAAGAGCATCGACGTTATCCGAGACGTGATGACGGAGCTCAAAGGGCGGCACGTGATCATCGTTGAGGACATCGTTGATACCGGGCTCACGCTGCGCTACCTGATGGAGCACCTGCAGGCCAAGGGTCCGGCGAGTCTTCGCATCTGCACGATGCTGGACAAGTCCGTGCGCCGCATGGCGGACATACCCCTGGACTACGTGGGATTCGAGGTACCTGACGAGTTCGTCATCGGCTATGGGCTGGACTACGGGGGACGCTACAGGAACCTGCCGTACATAGGAGTACTGCAACCCGCGGAGCCGAAGGCCGTTCCACAGCGTTGACGCGTGGCGCACGCCGCCACGATGTACGCTCGCTCAGGTCATCCTCGTGACCGTTGGGGGCTCGGCCTCGCCGTCAGCGCGAGGCCCACAGGTGACACGGTCTAGAGCCCGAAGAGGCGCTTCCCGTTGTCGTACGTAATCTTCCGGAGGCTCGCTGCGGGGATGTCCTGTCGAGACTCGAGGTATTCGAGGTTTTCGGGGAACCGTGCATCCCAGTGCGGAACGTCGGATGCGAAGAGGAAATGGTCGTCTCCCAGGTGTTCGATAGTCTGGGGGAGCAACGTCTCCTCCGGCTCCACGCTCACGTAGACCTCGTGCTCGCGGAAGACGTCCGTGGGCCGTTTCGTGACGTACGGCATCTCCTGAGCGCCGCGGAGTTCCCAGTGCTCGTCGAGCCGGTCCAGCCAGTAGGGCAGCCACGTCGCACCGATCTCGAGGAAGGCGAGCTTCAGCTTCGGGAAGCGCTCGAGCACGCCATTCGCCATGGTGCTGACGAAGTGCAGGGTGACTGACGCAGGGAATACATAGGTGTGTACCTCGGCGAAGGTCTTGAACCGGTCGCCGCCCACCTCTTCCGGCTTGGAGCGTGTGCCGTGTATGCAAAGCGGCACGCCCAGACGTTCGGCCTCCGCGAAGATGGGGTCGTAGAAAGGGTCGCCGAATCCCATCGTGAGCCCCTGGGAGAGGATCTCGAAGCTGACGAGTCCCAGCTCCGTAACCGCCCGGCGGAGTTCTTCCGCTGCCGCCTGCGGGTCGCGCATGGGCAGGACGCCCACGGGGCGGAGGCGCGGCGATGCCGCCCCGTAGTCAGTCGCGAAGTGGGTGTTGGTCGCGCGCGAGACCGCGACTGCCCACGCAGGCTCGGGGATGTAGGCGACGTGTCCGGAGCCGGTGGGAAAGAGTACCGCCGTCTCGATGTTCTCCCGGTCAGCGATGCGCAGCCACGTGTCTACCTGGCGCTCGGGCTCCAGGCCTCCGTCCTTGTAATCGTGATTGGTCAGTGTCCCGGCCAACTCGGCATCCCACGGATGACCTCCCTGCCAGAGGCCTCCCCCACGCTTATCGAATGGCGGCTCGATGTACCGCCACACATCCTGGGACCGTTCCAGGATGTGGCCGTCCGCGTCGATCACTGGACTTCGTGCCATGTTGCCCTCCTCAACGGCCGCTCGGGGCCGGCTTCCGCCAGCCGGAGGCGGCGTCTGCCTGATGGAAACCGTGTACCCGCGTGAGCGGACACTCAATACCGCGCGCCACCAGAATGGTAACCCCGGCGACCCTGGCCGCCAACCTGCGGGGACGGGGCACCGCCGAGCTCCCGACGCCGCAAACAGCAAGCCGTTACCCCAGGAAGGTCTCAGCGGGCCTGCTCCGAGTAACGCGGTCGGTTCTTCCCATCCCGCCACCCTTCAGGAGGAGGAGGTCATTCGGACTATCCCAGGGACAGCCATCAATGCCATGACCTGGCTGAGGTCGGTCGCATCGTCGAGATGCCAGAGGCGGTCCAGCGCCGTCTGCTGACGGGACTCGTCGAGCAGGCCGGCCGTGAGCCGCCTGAATTTGTCTTCTATGTCAGCATCGCTCATGGGCTTCTTGAAGTGCCCGGTGTAATAGGGGACCGACGCCGTGTGCTGCCGTCCGTCCGAGGTCAGGACCGTCAGGATGTTGAGGATGGCCTCCGGCCAGGCCGCGTCGCATTCCGGGTCCTGCACGACCTCGATGCACTGCATCAGGTCCAGCAACGCCGGGTCGCGCAGGACGTCGTCCTCGAAGTGCGCGGGCTCGAGCGTACCGAACCTCAGGGCGCAGGCAACAACGAAGGGAATGCTGTGGTCGGCGGTCTCGCGGGTCTCAGGACGCCAGCGGGTGGGGTCCCCCGCCATGATTCGCTTGCCGCTCTCGAACGTCCGGATGTGGACGCGGTCGATGTCGCCTGCGTCGCGGATGCCCAGCACCTCCCGCGCCTCCATCGCGCCTTCGATGGCTGTCTGTGAGACGAAGCCTGCCGGGAACCGCTTGAAGCGCGACTCCATGAGCCGGAATGCGCGGTCGTTGCCGTCTTCCCGCGCCAGGGGAGCGAGCTCGACAGGAGAGCCCGTGACCCCAGCGAAGAACCCGTGCGAGCCGGAGAACACTTCCGGCGGACCCGTCATCCCCCGCTGGGCCAGCATCGCCGCGAAGACGCCGTTCCTGCCCGCGTTCGGGACAGCCGCCGCCTTCCAATGGGAGATGGTCCCGCGCCGGGCCTCGCCCAGCGTCATGCTGCTGACCACCGATATGCGCAGCGCTTCCGCGAGTTGCTCTTCCGTAAGACCGATCACTCTGCCTGCTCCGAGAGGTGCGGAGACGGCGGCATAGGCGGCCTGATCCCAGGCGCCGCCTGAGGCGAGTTGGAAGCTGTCCGCCCAGGCAGCCTGCACTTCGTAGGCGAGTGCGATGGCCGCGATCAGATCCCGGCCTGACGCTCCATGCGCCTCCGCGGCAGCCAGCACCGCGGTGATGTTGTCGGAGGGGTGGGCAATGTCCTCGCCGTTGTAGGAGTCGTTGAAGTCCAGGTAGCGCACCATGGTGCCATTAACGAATGCGGCCATGTCCGGCGTGGTCGTGTCGGTGGTCCCCAGCAGCGTTGCCGGTGACGAACTGCGCACTTCGAGGGCAAGATCCCGGGCCGCGCGCACCGGAGCGGCATCGCTGGCGGCCAGTCCACAGGCCATGGAGTCGATCACGAGGCGCTTGACCTGATGTACGACTTCGTTGGGCAGGTGTTGGTATCCGAGGCCGGCCACGTAACCCGTGAGACGTTCAACGATAGGATCGGTCATGCTCCCGCACCTCCTCCGAGACTCCCCAGGTAAGGCCGAGTGTAGCCTTCAGGCGAAGCAGCTTCCACCCAGGTGGCGGCGCCGGACGTGGCCGCGGTTATGAAGAAGCAAGTTGCGCAGGGACGCGTTTCGATGATAATGCGGCCACTACACGGTAGAGGAGACGAGATGATTATCGACGCGCACCAGCACCTGGTCACAGGGTCGCAGATCGGTCAGTACCAGGCGTTCCTCATCAATGGCCGCGGGTTCCACGGCAAGGGACACCCAGGCGTCACCGCCGAGACCGTCGCCGGTTGGAAGACGGCGGGCAAGACCCACTCCGAGTTGTTGGACGACGTGGGGACGGACATGGCCTTCCTGTCTCCGCGCCCGTACTCTCTGATGCACTCGGAGAAGCCGGACAAGATCGTGCACTGGTTCTGCGAGGCGAACAACAACGCGATCGCGCTAGCGGTGCAGAATGAACCCGACCGGTTCAGGGGCGTCGCGGGCCTGCCACAGTGCGACGGCGCCCCCGTGACCGACGTATTCGAGGAGATCGACCGCTGCATCAACGACCTCGGGTTCATCGGCATCATGATCAACCCGGACCCGAGCGAGGGCCAGCACACCACGCCGACGATGGGCGAGGATTACTGGTATCCGCTCTACGAGAAGATGGAGAAAGAGGACATACCGGCACTGATCCATCCGGCGAGCTGCAAGGACCTGCGTGAGTCGTTCCACAACCACTTCATCACGGAGGAGAGTATCGCCATCCTGTCACTCGCCAAGTCCACGGTGTTCGACGACTTTCCGGGGCTGAAGATCATCATGAGCCATGGCGGCGGCTCGATCCCCTACCAGATTGGGCGCTGGCGGGCCAGGATGCGCGGCGCGAACGGGGAGGAGACATTCGACCGCCACGTGAAGAATCTCTACTACGACACCTGTCTCTACAACCAGGAGTCGCTGGAGTTGCTCTTCAAGATCGTGGGGACGGACCGCTGCCTGTTCGGCACCGAGCGTCCAGGCGCGGGGTCGGCGGACAACCCGCGCACCGGCGAGTGGTACGACAACACGAAGCCCCTCATCGACGATATTGGTTTCCTGTCAGACGAGGACCGGGGCGCCATCTACGAAGGCAACGCCCGGGGCGTATACGGCAAGCGGTTCTCGTAGAGCGCCCCGGCCAACAAAAAAAGATGAGGGGGAGTCCGGCTCCCCCTCCTTCGTCTCTCCGGAGAAGAAACCCTCCTACGTCCTTCGCTCGTCGGTGACGCCAGCGACGCCGGTGCAGTAGGGGATGAACGCCTTCATGTTGCACTGGGCGCCGTTCCTGGCGAGTTCGGCTTCGAAGATCTCGTGGATCTCGCGGTCCTCGTCCTCGTACTCAATCTGCATGCCGCCATCCTTGATGCTGACGTCGCCTCCCGCGACAGTGTTGGGTGCGAGGAAGCCGCCCTTGCCGTCGCGCAGCGCCATGTAGCGGGCACGCTTCGTCCCGGAATTGAAGTGCTGGTGGTAGGTGCCTTCGCCGGGGATGATGACGACGGTGCCCAACTGCCAGTCGCACTTGATCATGTCGGAGCGGTCAGGCTTGGTCCACAGGAGGGAGAAGCCGGAGTCGCCGCTGAGGAGGAAGAGGTGTGCGCCCGGGCCATGGCGATGGGCCTTCTTGTAGGTGCCGATGGGGAACTCGGAGATGTGGTTGCCCATGTCGTTCTTGCCCATCTGCAGCATAGCGTTGATGCCGCCGGCGCCGCGCTCCTTCCATCCGTAGAGGGCCATGTCGGGTGCGTTGGGGATGAAGTTGGTCTCCCAGATGCGCTTGTTGTAGAGGGTGCCGTTGCCGGAGAAGTAGGACTCGTCATCGGTGTAGCGGGAGCGGAACATGAAGTCGTTGTTGAAGATGAAGTCGGTGTCGCGGAAGAGTCGCATCATGGGCGGGGCGTTGGTGGTGGCCATGTAGCGGACCTTCTCGTCGCCGGAGCCGTTGAAGTGCTGGTACCAGGCGTTGAGAGGGATGGTGAAGAGCGAGCCGGTCCTCCACTCGAAGGTCTGCTTGCTGTCCTCGTCCATCCAGACGGTGGTCGCTCCGCGTCCGGAGACGATGTAGAAGTTGATCTCGTACATGTGGTGCTCGGACTCGGACTTGCCGCCGGGCACGATGTCCACGACGTGCAGGTCGTTCGGCAGGAGAGCGTTGTCGATGTGAACAACGGCGCCCTCGCCGCCCTTGCGCTCCCAGGGGCCGACCTCGACCTCGTGCCAGTTGGGGATGTAGAAGGTCTTGTGGACCATTACCCCCTCGCTCTCCAGCCAGTCCTCGTAGGCGTCGGGGATGCGGAAGTCCTCGAGTTGTCCGGTTGGCGTCTCCGCCACCTTCATGTCGGTGCCTTGCATTACCATGGCGCGCCTCCAGTCCGAGAATGGAGCGAGCCTATCGCAAGCAGGGCCAGGGCACAAATGCCAGCTTCCTCCAGACGCCCGCGTCCAGTGCAACCGCCCATGAGTACCGAACTCTTGTGTCGCTATCGCGCGACCAGCATGAATCGCTCGTGGAGGTACACAAGCGAACTCCCCTACGGGGCTGGCCACGACCGGCCTGTCCTCCAGGGAGGAGTCGAAGCCTGCAGGGTGAGCCTGCGGCACGAGAGTGGACTGCTCCCCTGACCAGACTGCTATCCGGCCGACAGGGGTCGGGCCTGGCGGCCTGGGCCACCGGCGCCCTCGCGCACGTCCTTGGCCGACGCCTCGTCGATGCCCCTGGGCCACCGGCGCTTGAGCGGGTCGCTCACCGTGAAGGTGAATCTACCCACGCCCTCGACGCCGATCTCGATGGTGTCGCCGTCCTGCATCGCGCCGAGTCCCTGGTGGTTGGTGCCCATGAAGAGCACGTCGCCTGGGCTGATCTCCTCGATGGCCGCCACGTACTCGATCGACTCGGCGATGGAGTGGGCGAGGTCGTCGGTGTTGTAGTTGACGCGCAACTCGCCGTCGACGCTCAAGGTGACCTGCAGTTTCTCCGGGTGCGTGATCTCGTCCTTGGTCACTATGCAGGGACCGAGGGGACAGAAAGTGGGGTGCGACTTGTGCTCAGCGTTGGGCAGCGTGTTGGGCACCCGGCCGGCGGGAGCCGGCATTCGCGCCGAGACGTCCACGCCCGCCGTGTAGCCGAAGACGTAGTCCATGGCCTCCGACGCCGGGATGTCCTTGCCGCCCTTGCTGAAGACCAGCACGAGCTCAGCCTCGTGGTGAAAGATGTTGGCGTCTATGTCAGGGAGGACCACGGTGCCGCCCGGGCCCAGAATGCTGTGGAGGCTCTTGGTGAAACCCCACATCGGTGAAGGCTCCCGTGCACCGAACTCGCGGTAGTTGCCGCCCATACAGAGGATCTTGCTGGGACGCGGCAGCGGCGCCAGCAGTTGCGCGCCAGCGACCGGCGTGCCCTCGGCCGCGCGGGTGTCAAGTTGCGCCTTCAGGTCGTCGTAGTTGGTGACCAGATGTACGATCGCGGCCTGGCCGCCGCCTGGGCACAGGTCACCGATGTCTATGACGCCTGCATCGGTCAGGATGCCGGGCTGGTTGTCGTTGTACATCACGAACTTCATCGATTCCTCCTTGTTCCGTTCGGTACAGCATCTCTGGATGGTGCCACGGAGCATCGCCCGCGCGGGTTGATTGATAGTGACTCACCGCTCTCGGCCAATCGTTCCTCAGACGGGGAGCTGGTCGGCATCCGGGGCTGCCACGACACCGAAAGCGGTGTTGATTGCCGAGATGTATTGGTACTGGCCGACGGTGGCAGCGAGCTCGACGAGCCATCGGACGCCCTTGCGGCCCTCCAGCGCGTCGAAGAGGTCTTGCTCGACCTTGTTGTTCCGCAGGAGTTGCCGTACGAACTCGATGATGTCGCGCTCGTCCTCTTCGAGGCCACTGGTGTCCTGCCTGTGCCTGACGGCTTCGATGGCCTCTTCCCGCATGCCGGCGGCGCGTCCGGCTCTCACGTGGGCGGCCCACTCGTAGGTCGCGTCCTTCTCCCTGGCGACGGCGATGATGGCCAGTTCACGCTCGACCGACCCAAGGGTCGAGCCGAGCCTGACCTGTGCGCCGGCCTCCATGACTTTCCGGGCGAGGCCGGGGCTGTGCATGAGAACGGCGAAAGGCCCGCGCACGCCGTGAAGCGTTTCGACGATCGCGTCGAACTCAGCGTGCCGGTCCTCGGGAATCTGGGCCTTGTCGGTAATCATCTCGATGCGCGGCATGACTTCTCTTGGCGGCATCAACGCCTATTCCGTTCGGGAGAGATTCTCGGCTATTGTACTGTTTCCCGCCCCACCAAGTGAGATTCGAACTCCGTTTGGCCCGGCAGTTAGCTGCCCGCGACGGACGCAGTTGTCCCAAGCGATCCTTCATCGGCTGCGCCCTTCGCCCTCCCGTAGACCCCGCGTCAAGATCGATCGCCCATGAGTACCGCACCGCTTCGTTGCTGTTGCCTAACCGCGATGGAGATGCCGGTGGCATTCGCACGAACTCTTCAGTTGGGATGCCCAAGCGCGCCAGTCTCGCGACGCAGATCAGAGAGACTTGACCGCATCCTCAATGGCCGCTGTCGCATCCTGGTAGTCCGTTCCTGGCGGAAAGCTCAACGGCGCCCCAAACCTGACCTCAATGCTTCCCCGCCTCAGGAAGGGGAAGCGCTTGGGAGAGCCCAGCTTGTGGATGTGCAAACGGAGCGGAACGACGGGGATCCGTCCCTCCACGGCGACGAGGCCTGTGCCATTCATGAAGGGCTTTATCGGGCCTCCGACGGTCAGCTCGCCCTCGGGATAGATCAGCACCGACCAGCCGTTATCCATAACCTTGCCCATGTTCTCAAGGCTAGGCCTGACCGAGCCTTCCCGGGCGAGTGGGAAGCCGTTGCCGAGGAGGGGATTCATGATCCACCAGACAGGGTTCTTCCAGAGGTCGGCAGCTCCGGCGACGGCCATTCGGCGGCGCCACTTGAGAGGCACGGCCTTGATGATTAACGGGTTATCGAGACCCAGGTTGTGATTCGATGCGAAGAGCACCGGGCCGGTGATGCCTTCGAGGTTCTTGCGCCCCGTTACCTTGAGGCCGTAGGGAAGGGCGGTCAGCGGGAACATGACCGATCGTTGCAGGACTCCGCGCGTCATGCGGCACCACCACTGCATGCCCCAACTCGGGAAGCTCATCATCGGCGGGTTCTTTTAGCCCTCCTCCACGAGATCGGCGAGTTGCCATACCGTCGTCTCCGGGCTCACCTGGCCCTCATCCATGTAGACGCCGAGCTCTGCTTCGATAGCAGATAGCAACTCAACCCGGCCGAGCGAGTCGAGTTCGAGGTCATCGCCAAGCGTGGCATCGTCCACGATGTCGCCGGCTTCTCGTTTGCTCACCTCGGCGATGATGTGGAGCAGACTTCTTGTCCCGCTTGCCGAACTCCCGCTGGAGGGTGCTGCAGCCGGACCCATCGGCTGTATCTTGCCCAGGATCGTGTCGATCACGACCTGCTTCTTTACCTTGAGCGTGTGGGTGCGGGGGAAGTCCTCATCGGGCCAGATGGTGAAGCCCCTGATCCTCTGCTGCTCGGCCAGTTGGCCATTGGTCCACGTGACAGCCTCCTGGGCTGTATCAGCGTTGTCCAGGATCAGGGCGGCGTGCACCTCGACCGATGAACCCTTCGTCAGCCCTACCACCGTCGCATCCCTGATCTGCGGGTGCTTCGTCAGCACCGCCTGGATGTCTTCGGGGAAGACGTTCTGGCCGCTTGGCAGCACGATCATGTCCTTCACACGGCCCTGGATGTGGAGGAACCCCTCGTCGTCGAAATATCCCAGGTCTCCCGTGCGGTACCAGTCGCCATCGAAGGCCTTGGCGGTCTCCTCCGGCGCACGCCAGTAGCCCGGAGTGATGCTCTCTCCACGCACCAATATCTCTCCCGCGCTGCTGATCCTCACCTCCACGTTCGGCAGCGGCCGGCCCGTGGAGTCGTGGCGCCGTTCCCATATAGTGTGATTGCTGATGACGGGGGATGCCTCGGTGGCTCCATAGCCCTGTACGATCTTGACGCCCATTAACTCCCACTTGCGCCCGAGCTCCGGGTCCAGCGCTGCCCCACCCGACACGATGAAGTCCAGCTTCCCCCCGAACTGCTTGTGGACACGCCGAAAGAGATGACGCCGCAGCCGGAACGGCGTCCGCTCGGCTATCTGGAGAAGCTTCCCCCACAGGGCTTCCTTGCCTTGCCGGGCCACCTCCCGCTCAATCCCGTTCATCAGCAACTCCAACCCTTGGGGGACGAGCAGCATGATCGTGATCTTGCGCTCACGCATCGTCCGGGCGAGAACGGTCGGCTGGCGGCTGGTCGGGTAGGTAACGCTGGCGCCGTGGTACAGGGTCATGAACAACCCACCCATCTGCTCATACATGTGACTCAGTGGAAGGATGGACAGAAGCCTGCTCGACGGGTCGCAGGAGATGTACTGGGATATCCCCTCTATGTTGGCCGTCAGGTTCCTGTGGGTAAGCATGACCCCTTTCGGGTCCCCCGTCGTGCCGGACGTGAACATGATCTCGGCGAGGTCATCAGGTCCGATGTCCACGTCCCCCGGCTGAGGTAAACCGGCGATGGCAGATTCCAACTCCTCGAATGTGAACTCGGGGACACCGAGGTCCACGTCGCCCTTCGGAGTGAAGCGCGACGTGAATGCCAGTTGCGGGTCTGTCCTGGCTACAACCCTCGCGACGTAGTCGGGTGCGCTGCGAAGGTCGAGGGGGACAACGATGACTCCCGCCCGCAGGCAGCCGAAGAAGATCAGCACCCAGTGAGGGGAGTTGGGGCCCCAGAGGATGACTTGGTCCCCCCTTGTCAGTCCCCGGTGCTGGAGGAGGGTTGCGACCTGGCCAGACTCGTCCCACAGCCGGGAGTAGGTCCAGCGCAGGTACCGGAACGCCGGCTTGAACAGGAGCGCATCCCGGGTCGGGTACTTCTCGACTGCGCGGCGGAGAAAGTCGACAACAGTCTCGCCGTTGGCGGTACTGGAGTTATGGACACGATTCATCGCTACCTTCCCTTCTAACGGGGCGCTTTAGCAAGATGATGTCCTCTGCGCCGGTGCACGTGAGATCGTTCGGACAGGCTATGGCGAAGCCGTCGTGCCCACAACTGCATCCTGCTGGATCAGGCGGCATGCCGTTGCAGAATGCGCGCTCCGAGGCGTGTCCGCATTGTCTCATCATCACTCGTAAGTGGTCGCTGAAGTGGGAGCCGGGAGCTTCGCAGCATGTGGGCATTCGCAGAGCAGGAAGACTGGTGCCGAAGGCCGGATTCGAACCGGCATGAGGTTGCCCTCAACGGTTTTTGAGACCGTCGCGTCTACCATTCCGCCACTTCGGCGCGGACTCGGATTATAGCGGAGAGGCACAGCGTCGCTCTGCCACTCGGCGTGCAGGCAGCAGGGAAGGGAAAGGGGCGCCTGTGTAGTTCGACTCTTGGAGATGGACTGGAGCGGAAGACGGGATTTGAACCCGCGACCTTCTCCTTGGCAAGGAGACGCTCTACCCCTGAGCCACTTCCGCTCGTGCCAGCACCGGGCCCTTACAGCCTGGTGCCGAGGCCCAGACTTGAACTGGGGACACCAGCATTTTCAGTGCTGTGCTCTACCAACTGAGCTACCTCGGCCCGGTTATTCCATGCTACGGAGCGGTCGGAGAGGTGTCAACCGGCCCGGCCTGCTACAACAACCCGACGCCGAGGGCGCGCTTGCGGGTTTCCAGGCTCACGAACGTCTCCGTGTGCCGGATGCCCTCCACTATGCCCACCTTGTTGTGAAGGAATGAGGCAAGCGCTTCCGAGCTTGTCAGATTCACCCAGATGAATATGTCGTAGCTCCCAGTTGTGATGGAGACGTGCTCCGCTTCTGTCAACTCAGACAACTCGTCGGCGACGGCCTCGACCCGCGCCGGGTCCACCTGCAGTCCAATGAATGCGGACGTGTGGTAGCCGAGCCGTTCAGGGTCCGGGATGGCGGCCACCCTGATGACCTTGTCCTGAAGCAACTTGGAGAGGCGCCGCCGAGCTGTGCCTTCGCTCAGCCCCAGTTCGCGGGCCATCTGGGCGTGCGATGCTCGGCCGTCCTGCTGGAGGGTTTCGATGATCCGTTTGTCGATGTTGTCCAAGACTTCACTCCCGGAGCAAGCGCTGCGCGGCCCTGCTGAGTTGGATGGCCCTTCCTTGACGAGGTGCTGTTCCGCGGTGTTGCATGAGGCAACCCAGACGCATGCTATAAGGGGATTCTGTGCGCGTCAACGCATGGAACAAATGTAAATCGCCACTGGATGGGAGATACGTGACGCGTTCGTCAGGAATCGCGGGGATTCCTGTCGCTATCGCTGGATGCGCGTGTCGCCGCGAGGTTGGAAGATGGAACCCACGCCGGGAAGGTCAGCGGGGGTCGAGCGCCCTTGCTGCCCGATGCCGCCGATGCGCCCCCTGGACAGGATGCCAAGGGCGGACGCGGCAGCACCCACGAGCGCCGCACGCTTCAAGAAGCCGCGCCGCGTAACGGTGTTTCTAGAGGACGCTTCGTTCTGGCTTGCCATGCTCTGTCGAACTCCGGTGGCCAGCCAGGCCACGGGCAGCAATTGTATGCAGTTCCAGGCGGATTGCAAGCGTCCGGAGGTATCGCCACAGACGTCGAGGCCTCCGGGTCGGGCGTGTTGGCTGATGTGTCCGGGCCGTGTGCGAAATTCATCACAAACTGTTGACACCCGCCATAGAGGTAGTCTAACGTGCTCTTCTTGGCGGGAGCATCGCCGATGGTAAGTTCGTGCAGCGTCTCTCCGCCCAATCCAGAAGCAGGCAGGGCTTCCGGCGACGCTGTTGATATGCAGGCCCTCGGACGATGTGAATGACCGGCCCAGACCCTACGTTCATGACAGCATCAGACTGGGCGGCGGCTGCCGACCTCCTCGCAGCGCTGTGGTTCCTGTTGGGGTCAGCCCTTGGCTTCGGCGCGTCCATGCTCCTGGCTCATGGCATGATTCCCTCACTGGCCATCTCCCGCGACATCCCCGCGCATGTGGCCCGCCGCATCCGCCTTCCGCTCTACGTGGCAGCGATTCTCTTCCTGCTGCTCGGGCTCTATGCGATATCTCTCTTCATCGACAGGCTGGAGTTGATTTCCACACTGTTCTACAGGGGGGCGCAGTAAGGCCGGGGACCTCCCGGTGAGCGAGCGATGAGCAACTCCCTGATCAAGATACTCGTCCCGGTCATAGGTCTGATCGCCGCACTGGTGTTCGCCTTTGTGGCTTTCTTCTTCGTGCAGGCGTGGTGGACGCAGCCTCCCGCCGTCCTCGGTTTCGGGGACGGGCCCACGCAGCCGATAGCGTTCCCGCACACCGTGCACGTCACCACGGCCGGCCTCGACTGCCAGTTCTGCCACCGCACGGTCTCCACCGAAGAAGCGGCCACCGTTCCCGCCGTGGCCCAGTGCCGGTTCTGCCATGACTTCACCCGAATCACGGGCGAGTTCTCCGACTCACCTACGGCGGAAAACGAGATAGCGAAACTCATAGGGGACCCGCTGGAAGGGCCTGACCCCGTCAATTGGATCCGCGTCCACCGGCTCCCGGACCACGTGCAATTCGTGCACGCCCCGCACATACAGCAAGGGTTCCCCTGTTCCACATGCCACGGCGATATCGCAAGTATGGAGGTCGTCGAGCAGGTGCGAAATCTGAAGATGCGCGATTGCGTCGACTGCCACCGGGATAACGATGCGCCGACCGATTGCACGACGTGCCACTACTAGGCAGGAAGAGCGAATGGCACTGACGCGCAGACAGTTTCTGAAGTGGGCGGGCGTGACCGGCATAGGCGCGGTCGTCTTCAACGGTTGTCGCGTGCCTGATCACGAGATCCAGGTACAGAGTCCCGTCGAGATGCCGGAAGACCTCGTGACCGGCAGGGACAACTACTACGCAACCGCCGCCCAACTCGGCATGGCGAGTGAGGGGTTGCTCGTCCGTGTCATGGAAGGGCGCGCCAAGAAGATAGAAGGCAACCCGGACCACCCGGTAAACACCGGCAAGCACGGCATACGTGCCGAGGCCCTGCTGCAGGCGCTCTACCACCCGGACAGGATCAAGCATCCGCTGATCCGCATCGCAAAGGGCGGACCGTTCGTCAAAATCGGGTGGGAAGATGGCATCCTGGAGCTCACGAAGATCCTCGGCGACCGGGACCCGAAAGAGGTGCTGCTGGCGACTCCCTTGCTTCGGGGACGTGTAGCAGACGTGGTGCAGGCGTTCGCTGACGGGTCCGGCGTACGCCTCCAGGGTTTCGACGCGCTCGGCTGCGAGAGTGTCGTCCGTGAGGCGCTGCGGCAACTGTACGGCCAGGACACGCAGCCAGACTTCGACATCGCGCACGCGAGCTACATACTGAATTTCGGTGCGGACTTCCTGGGCACCTGGGTCAACCCCACGCATTTCTCGCGAGGCTACGGCGAATTTCGACAAGGCGACGGCCGCTCCCGTGGACGACTGGTCCATGTTGGCGCTCGTTACTCCATGACAGCGGCAGCCGCCGACCACTGGGTGTACGCAACCCCAGGCTCGGAGGGGCTGCTGGCGATGTCCATCGCCTACACGATGATCGATGAAGGCACTGCCGATGGCGATGCCGCATCCGCCTTGACCGGCGGACAGGGTGCGAGGGCGTTGCAGGAGTTCGCGCCTTCGAGAGTGGCGGCGCAGATAGGCGTGGACTCGCAGGTCATAACCGAACTGGCTCACGAACTGGGTGACAAGAAGCACAGGCCCGCGCTCGTTATGGGCGGCGGTCCCGCTGCAGCCCAGGCCAATGGTCTGTTCAACATGACGGCGGTCTACGCGCTCAATGCACTCGTAGGGTCGGTCAACCGTCCTGGCGGCCTCGTCTTCAACCCGGAGCCGATCAGCGACCGCATCTCAGCGACGTCGTTGCGCGAATGGAAACAGACGTTGGACGACATGCGTTCCGGCGACATCAGCGCCGTGCTCGTGCGCGAAGCAGACCTTGTCTACGGCCTCCCCGGGGCGCTCGATGCCCGCGGAGCCCTGCGCAACGTGGGTACCATAGTCAGCTTCTCCAGCTTCCTGGACGAGACGAGCCAATTTGCAGACCTCATCCTTCCGTGCCATACCCCCCTCGAGGAGTGGGGCACAGACGAACCGAACCCCGGCCCCGGCTATACGACCATTGGTTTCCAACAGCCTGCGGTTAACCGTTTCCACGAGACGCTGAGTTTCGGCGATGTGCTGCTCCAGGCAGGGAACCAACTCGGCGTGTCCGACCTTCCCGGGGAGAACATGCGTGAGGCGGTGCGCTCCCTTGCGATGGAACTCCACGAACGGAAGCGCGGCTCTGTCGTGCAACCGACATTCGCAGAGTTCTGGAAGCGGATACTGGAGCGCGGCGGCTGGTGGGACACGAGGGCGACCGCCGATGGGTCGCGCCCTCCCTTGCCCGTCCTGCCGTCGAGCCCGCCCTCAGTTGTCTCGGCTGACGCGCAGCGCTATCCGCTTCACCTGGTGCCATTCGAGGGCATCGGTGTGGGTGCAGGACAGTACGCGCACCTTCCATGGGCGCAGTCTGCGCCGGACCCCATCACCAGCGCGGCCTGGGACACGTGGGTAGAACTCAACCCGCACACCGCCGACGAGATGGGCCTCAAGAACAACGACATCGTCATCGTGGAGTCGTCCACGGGCCGCACCATCCGCGTACCGGTCTACGTCAACCCCGCCACGCCTCCGGATGTTGCAGCAGTGCCAATGGGACAGGGCCACCGCGCCTTTACGAGTTACGCGGCGCGGCGCGGTGCGAACGTGCTGGATATCCTGGAACCCACAGAAGACGCAGAGACCGGGGCATTCGCCTGGGGCGCCACCCGCGTCCGCATCTCCGGCACCACCCGGACCAGGGTGATTCCGAAGTTGGAAGGAATAGAGCCCGCCCGCCAGCTCCACGGCGAAGAACTCATATTCGTGCACAAGGCATAGCAAAGCAGGACTTGTCATGGCGACGCGTACACAGAGCACACGTGCAAATCACAAATGGGGGATGGTCATAGACCTGGACCGTTGCACCGGTTGTCAGGCGTGCGTCATCGCCTGCCAGTCCGAGAACAACATCCCCATCAATGAGGAATCTGCCTTCCAGCAGGGGCGCGCCATCGAATGGATACGCATCGAGCGCTATTGGGAGGGCGATTACCCGGACATCAAGGCGAGGTTCCTGCCGGTGCTCTGCCAGCACTGCGACAACGCCCCATGCGAGTCTGTCTGCCCGGTCTACGCGACGTACCACAATAGCGAGGGTCTGAACGTGCAGGTGTACAACCGCTGCGTGGGCACACGTTTCTGCGGCAACAACTGCCCATACCACGCCCGGTTGTTCAACTACTGGGAACCGGTCTGGCCGGAGGATCTCCGCAACCAGCTCAATCCGGACGTTACCGTGCGCACGCGCGGGATTATGGAAAAGTGCACGTTCTGCATCCAGCGCATCCGACGCAGCACGCGGGGCGGCAAGCAAGTAGAGGACCAGGCGTTCAACCCCGCCTGCGTCCAGGCATGTCCGACCGACGCCATGACCTTCGGTGACCTCAACAACCCCGATTCCCGCGTCTCGCACAAATGGGAGGACGAACGAGCCTTCCGTGTGCTGGAGGCGCTGGGCACCAACCCCAGCGTGAAATACCTGAAGCAGGTAGAGGCTCATGCATAACGGCGAACACGAGCTCCAGGCGGGCCCTCTGCCGACGCATCAGGACGTCGCGAGGGACGTACTTGGCCGCTTCCAGGACCTGGGCCATCGTTACTGGGGCTGGGTGACGGTGCTCGCCTTCCTGTTCGTCCTCGGCATCGTGGGGTTCGTCATACGCTTATCCGAGGGTTTCAGCGATGAAAACCGCGCGAACTGGGGTTACTTCGTCGCGACGCTCGCGTTCATCGTCACGACGTTCACGGCCATGCCCGTTATCTCCGCGGGGCTCCGTCTCGCCAAGGCGAACTGGCGGCGGCCTCTTACACGCGTGACCGAGAACATGGCAATCACCGGACTGCTCGTCGTGCTCATGCTTATCCCAGCGCTGATCGCCCTGCCGTCTATAGATGGCAGGCTGAGCATCTGGTTCGAGTTCCCGCTGGGCGCGCCCGGCGTATGGGACATCATTGGTTACGGCACGCTCGCACTGATAGGCCTCGCTCTGCTGTGGGGGGTCGCGCTGCCGGATCTGGCGGCGGCGCGGGACCACCTGCCGGTCTCTCCACGCCAGCGCGTCATAGGGTGGCTGTCGCTGGGATGGGTCGGCGGTGTGCGTCAGTGGCGGGTGCTCTATCAGGGGTCGCTTCTCGCCGGAGCGATGTACCTGCTCACGTACCCGCTCGTGCAAACGCTCATGATCTCGGACTTCCACCATGGCTTGATTCCGGGATTGAAGGACGCCATCATCCCCGCGACCGTTGTGGTGAACGGCCTGCAGGGCGCGGTGGGCATGACTCTGCTCACGATGTACCTGATGCGACGGTTGGGGAACTACGAGAAGTATTTCAGTGTGGAGCAGTTCTGGGCGCTCTCCAAACCGCTGCTGGCGTTCTCGCTGCTCTGGTTCTACTTCTGGTGGGCGAGCTTCATCACCTTCTGGTACGGTCGCCAGCCCGGCGAGAGCGAGGTTATCCGTCTGCTGGTGCTGGACGAGTACCGTACCGCCCTGATGATCTCCTTCTTCCTCAACTTCATCGGCCCACTCATCGCCCTGGTCTGGAACCCCGTACGCCGCAGCGTGTGGGGCCCGGCGCTCGTGGGCACCGGTGTAGTCATAGGAGCGCTCGTGAACCAGGTGCGGCTGTATGTCTCGGCTTTCTCCGTCAAGGACCCGAGCCAGCACGTGCTTGAGCCGCGCCCCGCGACGCAGTGGCCCGACACGCCGGACCTCCTCATCATGATCGGCGCCATCTCCGGGTGCGTGCTGCTCTTTATGCTCGTCAGCAAGATCGTCCCGGTGGTGTCCATCTGGGAGATCGGCGAGGGACTCAGACTCGTAAAGGTGAGACGTTACCTGAACCGCTACGCAAGAGTGATAGCCAAGTCGCACTAGCCGTATAGGCACGGACAACAGCCGGATGTATTACCGCAGGACACTAACCGACGCACAGATAAACAGGGAGCTCCTGGACGTGGTATTCAGGACGCCCATGTGGTGGGTCGTCATCGTGTCCATCCTGGGGCTCATCGTGGCGGGCGCAGCGAGCGCGTTCGGATTCATGATGAACCAGGGCCTGGGCGTAACCGGCTTGCAGCAGCCCATCTTCTGGGGCTTCTTCATTACCAACTTCATCTTCTGGGTCGGCATAAGCCACGCCGGCGTGATGATTTCAGCCATTCTGCGGCTGAGCCAGGCAGAGTGGCGCAGGCCGATGGTACGCGCAGCGGAGACCATGACCGTCTTCGCGCTGATGACCTCCCTGTTGCAGCCGCTTATCCACGCAGGCAGGCCGTGGCGCATCTTCTACTGGGTGTTTCCGTATGACTGGGCGCGAGGTATCTGGCCGGATGTACGGTCGCCACTGGTGTGGGACCCCACCGCCATCATTACCTACCTCACCTCCAGCTCGCTGTTCGTCTACACCGCACTGATACCGGACCTCGCCATCATCCGTGACCGCAGCACCGGATGGCGCCGCACCGTCTACGGCATCCTGGCGCTTGGTTGGCACGGCAATCCGAGGCAGTGGAAGCTGCAGGGCATCGCGGGGATCCTGCTATCTGCGTTGATCCTGCCGGTGTTCGTTTCGGTGCACAGCATCGTGTCGTGGGACTTTGGCGTCAGCCTCGTGCCGTCGTGGCACGTAACCGTCTTCGCGCCATACTTCGTCATCGGAGCGGTGCACTCCGGCGTGTCGGCGGTCGTCACGCTGATGATCCTGATGCGGAAGCTGTACAAGCTGGAGAACTTCATCTGGGAAGAGCACATAGACGCCGTGGCGAGACTTCTGATCGTGGTCGCTACCGCGTGGCTCTTCTTCTTCTGGCTGGACCTGGTCTTCGCCCTGTGGTTGAAAGAAGAGCAAGAGATGACCGTCTGGCACCTCCGCCTCTTCGAGCCGCCGTGGAGCTGGCTGTTCCTGGTGTTCATCGTATGTTCGTACATCATTCCGGTGCCGTTATGGATGTTCCGGCGCGTTAGACGGAGTTTCACCTGGATGCTCTGGACGAGCCTGCTGGTAAACGTCGGCATGTTCCTGGAACGTCTCATCATCATCGTGCCCGCGCTCATGCGGAAGGGGCCGTGGACGTTCACCTACGACACTTACCGACCGAGCGCCGTGGAGGTAACACTCATCGTCGGCTCCATCGCGCTGGTGGCGCTTCTGCTGATGATGTTCAGCAAGTTCTTCCCTCTCATACCCGTCTGGGAGGAGAAGGAAGGACAGAAGTTGATAGACGAGGTTCGCGTAGGCGACCGTGTGATTCCCGCTCTGGTGAAAGAGCACTAGCAGGCGGAGCGAGGAGAGTTCAATGGCAAGCACGAAACTGATGGGGTTGTTCCAGGACCCCGAACAGGCCGCGGGGGCCATGACCCGGCTCAAGGAAGACGGCTTCCCCGTCGAGGACCTGGATGTCTACTCCGGCAGCCCGTTTCCCGAGGGTTCGTTCGGCGAACACGAGCCGGAGACGAGGCTCTTCATGTTCCCGCTCGTAGGGGCACTCATCGGCTTCGCCATCGGCCTGCTTTGGACGGCCGGCACGCAGATCTCCTATCCCCTGGTCACTGGCGGCAAGCCCCTGCTCAGTATTCCTCCAATGACCATCATCATGTACGAGAACACGATGCTCGGCGCGATCATCTTCACGGTGCTCGGCGTGCTCTTCGAGTCCCGCCTGCCGCGCCGCAAGCTTGGCCTCTACGACGAACGCATCACGGAAGGGTACATCGGCATCATCGTGGACTGCCCGGAAGAGCGCGCAGGCGCAGCAGAGTCTGCCCTGCAGAGCGCGGGGGCAGAAGAGATAAAGAAGGAAGAGGGCTAGGCAACCCGTGCAGTTCATCCGCCGCAAGAGCCTCCTGCTGCTGACCGCGGCCGTCGTCATAGCGTCGGTCGCCGGTGCATGCTCACCGGGGGACCCTTTCCGTTCCACGGGCTCCTACCCGATAGATGTCTTTCAGGAGATGCACTACAACCAGAGTCAGAAGTCGCAGGAGCCGCCGCGCTTCCTTCCGCCTGAAGACTCCTACCCGGTGGAGGGGGGATACATCCCCGTTGCCGAGATCGAGAACATCGCCGAGCTGCCGAACCCGCTCGCGGGCGACCCGCTCGCCATGCAACGCGGCGCCCTGCTGTTCAAGCAGAACTGCTCTATGTGCCATGGCCTGACCGCAGACGGCGACGGCTACGTCGGCGGCCTGCTCAGCGACTACAACGTCACCCGGCCTCCTGCGTTCGGCGACGGTGATGGTGTCGTGGTCATCCGAGATACGGGAACCACCGAAGTGACCCCAGGTGAGGCGTTCGACAGCATCTCGGGTGGGGTAGGGTTCATGCCCGCTTTCGAACCACTGCTCACTGAGGAAGACCGCTGGACGCTGGTCACGCTAATCGACGCCACCGTTGCGCAGCGGCAGGCGGTTCTCCAGTCGATAAACGGCAAACCCGAGGAGGAGCGCACGCTCGATCTTCTCCAGCTGCGGGGGCAGCTCTAGCGCGGGCGGTGGTAGAGCCGCCGAGCGACGGCTGCCGTGAATGCCACTCGCATCACACATCGCCTGGGTCGCGCTGCGGCGCTTTTCCTGACGCTTGCGATACTCTCCATCATGTCAGCCTTATCGACGAGCGCCCAGGCGTACGACGAACTGCCGCCTGAGCTGGAGGAACGTGCCCAGCGCATCTACTCCGGTGTCATGTGTCCGCAGTGTGCTGGACAGACCATCGACGAGTCGAACGCGCCCATAGCCGGGGCCATGCGCGAGGCAATCAGGACGCAACTCCGAGGTGGTGCCCCGGACGACACCATAGTGGACAGCCTCGTACAATCGTACGGCGAGGGGATATTGGCATCGCCTCCGACACGCGGTTTTTCCCTCCTGGCCTGGCTGGTCCCGCCGCTTGCGCTGGTACTCGGAGCCGCCGCGGTGACTCTCGCGATACGCAACATGCGCAGGCGTCCGTTGACCGGGCCTGCCACAGGGGTGAACGAGGGTGCTGGGAACCCCTCTGCTGACGGGCTCCTGCCGTTCGATCTTGTAGACCGGGAGCTGGGAGAAGACCTGCGTACCACGGGGGAGCGCTGAACAGATGGCAAACCTCGGCACAGCGACCATACTCATCGCGCTGCTCCTCACCGGCTACAGCGCGCTCACGTCATTCGTGGGCGCCCGGAGGCGCGACTCCCCCGCCATTGTCAGCGCACAGCGGGCGAACTACCTGACGACGCTCACGCTTGCCGTGTCGATGGGTGCGCTGGTCTACGCGTTCCTCGAGAACGACTTCAGCATCCGGTACGTGGCGGAAAACAGCAACCTTGCGATGCCGCGCGTCTATACCTGGGTCGCGTTCTACGCGGGCAACGCGGGGTCGCTCCTGTACGTCGCCTTCGCATTGAGCGGAATGGCCGCGCTTGCCATGGCGCTCGCTCCTCAACGGCTGGGCACACTCCGCCCGTATGCGAACGGTGTGCTCATGCTCATCCTCCTCTTCTTCCTCGTGGTGCTCTTCTTCCTCGCCAACCCGTTTGCGACGCTGGAGCGGGCCCCGGCAGATGGGCAGGGGATCAACCCGCTGCTCACGCACCCCGGCATGTTCGCGCACCCCCCGCTCATCATGACGGGGCTCGTTGCGATAGCGGTCCCATTCTCACTGGCGGTAGCGGCGCTGCTGCTGGGCCGTATCGACGACGACTGGGTTGACGCGGGACGGGTCTGGGGACTTGCGGCGTGGGTGCTGCTCGCCATCGGCCTGCTGCTCGGGTCCTGGTGGGCGTACACGATCCTCGGCTGGGGAGGCTATTGGGCCTGGGACCCCGTGGAGAATGCTGCTTTCATGCCCTGGTTGGCGCTCACTGCCTTCATCCATTCCATCATGGTGCAGAAGCGCCGGGGCATGTTCCGCATGTGGAACATCGCACTCATCAATATCAGCTTCACGCTGGGCGCCTTCGGCATCTTCATCAACCGGGGCGGACCCGTGCCATCGGTGCACTCGTTCGGAGCGTCGACGCTTGGCTGGGTGTTTCTCTCCTTCCTGTGCGTGGTCACGGTGGCGTCGTTCGCGCTCTTCTTCTACCGCATGGCGGTTCTGCGTAGCCCCGCCTCGCTGGAATCCGCGCTCTCCCGCGAGGCGGCATTCCTCGTGAACAACCTGCTCCTGCTCGGGATCGCGTTCGTCACGCTTTGGGGCGTCGTCTTTCCGCTCATCTCGGAACTGGCGACCGGACGCACGATCACCGTCGGAGAGCCGTTCTTCAACTCCGTGAACGGCCCGCTCATGCTCGCGCTGGTCCTGCTCATGGGAATCGGTCCTTTGCTGCCGTGGCGCAGCGCGACGTGGCCGTCTGTCCGCCGCGCCCTGCTCATGCCCGGCGTCATAGCACTTGCGATAACCGCGGTTGCCGCGCTCCTCTTCCGTGTCACAGTGCCTGTTGTTGTGCTTGGCATCGCCGTCAGCACGTTCGCGGGCGTCAGTATCCTGCAGGAGTGGGTACGGGGAACGCTGGTGCGCAGTCGTTCTACCGGCGTACTGTGGCCGGTGGCGTTCGCCCGGTTGATGGCCTCCAACCGTCCGCGCTACGGCGGCTACGTCGTCCACCTTGCCGTCGTTATGCTTGCCTTCGGCATAGTCGGCTCCTCGTTCTACAGCGAGGAACGGGACGTCTTTCTCACGATAGGCGAACAGGCCACCATAGGCGAATACACCGTTGAGTTCGCTGATGTCAGCAGCCAGCCGTTCGCCGACCGTACCGAACGCACCGCCGTCCTGTCCGTCACCAGGGACGGCAGCAGCCTGGGCACGCTCAACGCATGGCAGGGTGTCTATCCATCGTTCTCCATGGTTACAACGCGGGCGGGCATACGGTCTACGCCGCAGGAGGACCTGTACGTGATATTCAGCGAGCTCCAGCCGGATGGCCGGACCGCCGCGTTCCGCCTGCTTGTGAACCCCATGGTCTGGTGGATGTGGCTGGCCGGACCGTTCGTAATCCTCGGCACCGTGGTTGCGCTCTGGCCTGCGCGTCGGCGCGCCGCCGCTTATGCGGTCCCTCCGGCGCCGGGTGCGGTGCCCGGCCCGGGGATGGCATAGGCTGGCCGCGGCGTCCGCCGTGGCGCGGTAGCTATGACCATCCTTATCCTTACCCTGCTCGTTCTCGTGGCAGCCGCGGTCCTCATCTACCCGTTCTGGGCGGCACGCCATGGTGGAGCCCCATTTGACGATCCTGCTCGCGACCTGGAGGCCGGCATCCGTCGGGCCCGCGATCGCGTCTACGAAGAGATACGCGCCTTGCAGCAGGAGTACTTCCTGGCGAACATGACCGAAGCTGAGTACCGCGTGCAGTTGCAGGCGGCGCGCAGGCGGGCAGCGGAGCTCATACGCCAACAGCAGCACGTGAACGAGACCACCTCCGCTATCGAGAGCCGCGTTGACGCTGAACTGCGCGAACTGCTCTCGGACGAATCGACGGAGGAAGGAGCATGACGCGCGTCGCTCTATCGGTCGCTCTCCTCCTGCTCGTACTACTGCCCGTAGCGGTGCTCGCCCAGGACATTGGAGAGGTTGAAATATCGGGGCGCATCGAGCACGGAGCCGACGCCGCGTCGTTCGACCCCACCCAGGCGCGCGTGACATTGAATGTGCTCGAGGGAAGCGCGCTCGTTTCCCAGGAGACCACACTTCCCGACTCGTCCGGCGAATTCGGCTTCACCGCGGCTGCCGTCGAGGGGCGCGAATTCTTCTTCTCGGTTGAGTACCAGGGTGCGAACTACTCTGCCGTACGCCGTACAGGCGAGTTGGACAGTCCCGTAGTCGTTACCGTATTCGACGCCACGCACGACACGTCGGTTCTCGCCGTACAGAGCCACACCGTCATCGTGACCGGCGCGGTGCCGGATGAAGGGTTCGTTGAGATACTCGAGCGCGCCATCGTCCGGAACGACAGTCCCTTGACACTCACGCCCGATGTGAACGCTCAGGGTCCTGCGATGCTGAGCTTCATGCGCTTCGCACTCCCTCCCGGCGCGTACAACCTGGACGTGCGATCGAACATTGTTGGCGGCCAGGTGCTGGAAGTCGACCGTGGCTTCGCACTCAACTCGCCCATCCCACCCACAGCTTCCGGGCAGCCGCACCAGTTCGAGTTCGTCTACCGTCTCGACTACGATGGGCCTCGGCTGGATCTCTCGCGCACGATGCGGTTCGGAGCGGAGTCGGTGCGCTTCGTCGTGCCGGTGGACATCGCCACTCCGTCGTCGCCACGTCTGACCGACCTTGGAGCGACCGATCTCAACGGACGCCTGCTTCGCTTGCTGGAAGGCCAGGACATCGCACCTGCCGAAATACTCAACCTCACCGTTTCCGGGCTTCCGCAGAGGTCTACGTTCGACATAGCGCGGGAGTCGGCAGGGGAGTGGTATGTCCGGTACACGGTTCCCGCTTTCGTCGCGGTGATGGTCGTCTTCCTGCTGCTGCTTTCCTTGCGCCGGAAGCGTGCCATCGTTGCCGGGGGTGCGTCCCGCGAACAACTCTTCGAGGAGGCCCTCACGCTGCACGACGCCTACAACCGCCGGGAGATCGGCACGGCGGCTTACGAAGGCAGGACACGTGTCATTCGGGACGCGCTCGTGCAGGCGGAAGTGCAGCGGCTGACCGGACCGGATGATGGAGGTCGTACTGGAGAATGACTACGTGCACCCATTGCGCCGCGCATCGGTTGGACGTATCGTTGGCGTATGCGCGTATCGTTTCCACGCCGCAGAGCGCACGAGACTTCATTGCCCGGCGAGGGCCCCGCTGTCCAGGTGGAGGGACTGGCGAAGTCGTTCAACGGCACAACCGCCCTCCGGGATGCCACGTTCGATGCTGAACGCGGAAGCATGGTCGCGCTGCTCGGCCCGAGCGGCGGAGGCAAGACAACCACGCTCCGCCTCATGGCTGGCTTCGAGACCCCCGACGCAGGGAGAGTGACCATAGAGGGGCGAACCGTCGCGGGGCCGGGACAGTTCATACCGCCGGAGCGCCGCCGCGTAGGAATGGTGTTCCAGGACTACGCCCTTTTCCCCCATCTCACCGTTCGGAAGAATGTCGCGTTCGGCGTGCCCCACGGTCCTGACCGCGATCGTGCTGTGCAGCAGGCGCTGGAACTCGTGGGTATGACGGCAGAAGCTGAGCGCATGCCGGACCAGCTTTCGGGCGGCCAGCAGCAGCGCGTAGCACTCGCCCGCGCCCTCGCGCCGAAGCCCAGCATCGTACTGCTCGACGAGCCGTTCTCGAACCTGGACGCGAACCTGCGCCAGCGCGTACGGGGCCAGATCCGCCAGATACTGCGCGACGCGGAGACCACCGCGGTCTTCGTGACGCATGACCAGGACGAGGCGTTCACCATCGCCGACAAGCTGTGCGTGATGCTCGACAACCGGCTCGAACAGGCCGGTCGACCCGAAGAGGTCTACCTCTATCCGGCATCGCTTGGCGTCGCCAGGTTTCTTGGCGTCGCCAACATCCTGCCCGGGGAATGCTCAGGCGGTTATGTCCGTTGTGAGCTGGGCCATCTCCCGGTTGGAAACCCCGACCCTCCGGAGGGGCTGGTCATCGTGTGCGTGCGTCCGGAGACAGTGCGCCTGCACACGGAGTCGGACTCGTCTGTCGAAGCGACGGTGGTCTCGGTCGAGTTTCACGGCACATCCAAGGCGGTGAACCTGCGGCTCCGTTCGGGCAGGCCCGTACGCTGCGTCATGGGAGTGCACATCCCCGCAGTGGTAGGAGAGACGGTGAGGGTGGGAGTCAACAGCTTCGTTGCGGCCTTTCCCCCACCGCATCCACACGACGCTGCGCCCGCCGGCGGCGCGTTCTAGCGCGACGGCCCTGCGCCGTCCACGATGCCCAGGACCTCTCCCAGTTCACCTACGGAAAAGGCTGCGCGCGCGTTCATGCTGGCAAACAGGCATCCGGCTGATGCCGCGGCTTGCCGCCCGACTTCGGAGCGGTCCACCAACAGCACCTCCCACGGAGGCACGTTGAGCACCTCGCAGGCGCGGAAGAGAAGATCGGGCGCGGGCATAGGTCTCCGCTCTTCGTCCGCTCCCACGAGCGCGTGCGGGATGAGTCCCAGGGTTTCGAGCAGCTCCCGAGCGGGTCCGGACGGTCCGTTCGTGAGGACGGCGGAAACGACGCCCCGTGCATCCAGGGCCTCGATCACTGCGGCAGCGTCCGGCTCTGCTGCGGGAACTGGCCCCTCGTGCAACAGCACGTCCAGACTGAAGAACACTGCGCTCAACTGCATGCCGCACAGCATACCCGCTGACGCGCTAAACTACTCTCTGCCCAACGACACTGAAGGAGCGGATGAGATGGCGCTATACGAGTACCGCTGCACGGACTGTGGGACTGAGTTCGAGCAGCGCAGGCCGATGAGCGAGGCGGACAGCCCTGCGGAATGCCCGTCTTGCGGCAAGCAGGCGGCAAGACTGCCGTCCGTCTTCGCATCCAAGGATGGCTACACCCTGCGGGTCCCGCGCACCGGGGCTTTCCGCGCCGGGCAGTCAGGCCAGGGCTGAACACCAACAGGGAGCAGAGCAGTATGGTCAGCAAGTCGGAACTTACGGTTGTGGAAGTCGAGCTCAAGCAGGTGCGGGTCGAAATGGCGGCGCTGCGCGCCGAGGTCACTTCCCTGCGCAGCGAAGTGGACGCGTTGAAGGCGAAGGGCTAGGCATACCGCATCAAGCTTGATGCCGCGAGGAGCGTCTACGCCTCGCGTCGAGGTGCGATACCATGCGGACGATGTCCGCCGCACCGCGCGCAATCGTTGCTGAAACCGGCCTCTATATCCATACCACCGCGTACAGCGTCGTGCTCGGCGGCCTCATCGTCCTCGTGCCGCTGTACATCATCTCGCTGGGCTATAACCCGGGCTGGCTTGGTGTCATCATCGCAGGGCAGGGGTTATTCCAGGTGGCGGTGCGGCTCTTCGGCGGCGTCATCTCAGACCGCATCGGGGAGCGATGGGTCATCCAGGCGAGCTTCGCCGCGCTGGTGATGGGGTCCCTAGGGCTTGCGCTCTCCCCCACGTTGTTCGCGCTGCTGCTGGCGCAGGTGCTGTTCGGGGCCTCCCGCGCCATCTACTGGACTTCCTCCCAGTCCTACGGCAGCCGGATAGACGAGTCGCGCCCGACAACGCTGATGGGGCGCTTCTTCGGGTTCGCTGCGGTGGGTGGCCTGGCAGGGAACGCAGGGGGCGGGTTCGTCGCGGTCGTCCTAGGCTACCAGGAGGGATTCCTCATCGCCGGGGGTATCTCCGCAGGGGCGATGCTCGTCGTGGCAGTGACGCCGCAGCTGCCGAGGCGGGCGGCGATGACGCTGCGCGAGATACTGGGGCCGGTGCCGGGTGTCTTCCGCAACCGCGCCACTGTCCTGCCCGCCGGCATGGCGCTGGCGACCTCAGTGCAGGTCGCGGCCCTCTCCTCCGTCGGCGCGGCGCTCTACAAGGAGTTCGGCTTCGACGACGACGCGTTCGGAGCGCTGATGGCTATCCACGCGTTCGGCGCCATCATCGCGGGGTTCGCGTTCGCCCGCTTCCTGGATCGCGTAGGACAGCGGCCGACCTATGCCCTGACGCTGGTCACGCATGGCCTGCCGCTGATCGCGGTCGTCCTGTGGGGCGGCGACTATGCAGTGGCGGTCGTGCTCATGTTCATACTCGGGCTCTCCTTCAACGCGGGTCGTGTACTGAACGTGAGCCTGAGCGCGATAGCGAGCAACCCAGAGCAGCGAGGCGTGTTCATGGCGGTGGTCGGCATCTACTGGGCGTCAGGGCAGATGCTGGGGCCGCTGCTGTTCGGACCGCTTGCAGCCCTCACGAGCCTGTCGGCGTCGGTTACCGTCATGGGAGCTGTGATGATCGGGACGGCGTTGCTCACGCCGCTGCTCTACGCCGCGTCCGGAGGCAAGGGCGAGAGCAGGGCGGAGAGCACTGCGTAACGATAATCCGTCGTTCCTGCGGAGGCAGGAACCTCGCCTTCCTGCTCCTCTTACCTGGCAGGGTAGCGGCCTTCGTGGACCGTGTTCGGGTAAGGTTTTGCCTCTCCCGAGAGATGTTTCGACTTCGCCTCCGGCTCCGCTCAACATGACAACTCAACGGAGAGCGGAGGCTGGTGGGACTTCGTGGCGCGCTCCAGTTTGCGACGCGGGGTGAGCAGGTAGTGGCCGCAGGTGAGGCAGCGGATGCCAACGTCCGCGCCGAGCCTCTCGACGCGCCATTCCACGCCGCCGCACGGGTGCGGCTTCCGGAGCGTGAGCCGCTCACCGAGATGGAACTCTACAGCCATCGGAACACCCTCACCCTAACCCTCTCCCAGGGGGAGAGGGGATTACGCGGTTGGTCCCCTCTTCCAGGGGGAGAGGGGAATACGTGGTTGGAACCCTCTTCCAGAGGGAGAGGGAATACGCGACTGTCGGCTACGGCCACGGCTTACCCATCCGTTCGAGCTCCGCGTTGATGGCGTTGCGCAGACGCTCCGCTTCGGCGCGTGCGGCCTCCGCGAAGTCGCCGCCTTTCGACGCGTAGATGACGCTGCGGGACGCGGAGATGAGGACGCGGCGTCCGTCCGCGTCGACGCCGTTCCGCACGGACGCTTCGAGATCGCCCCCCTGCGCGCCGATGCCGGGGATGAGGATCGGCATCGACCCCACGATGCTCCGAACCCGCGCGAGCTCGTCCGGCGCGGTCGCGCCCACGACGAGTCCGACGTTGCCGTTGTCGTTCCACGCGACCGCCTGTCGCGCGACCTCCTCGTAGAGCGGGCCCTCGGCGCCGTTGCGGCGCACGGTGAGGTCCTGGAACTCGGCGCTGCCGGGGTTGGAGGTGCGCGTGAGCACGAACACGCCTCTGTCCGCGTAGTCCAGGAACGGCTGCACGGCGTCGCGTCCCTGGTACGGGTTCACGGTGAGCGCGTCCGCGCCCCACGTCTCGAACGCAGCCCTGGCATAGGCCCTGGAGGTGTTGTCCATGTCGCCGCGCTTGGCGTCGAGCAGGACGGGGACGCCGTCCGGCACGGCCTCGATAGTGGCCTGCAGCGCCTCGATGCCGGGGATGCCCTCGGCCTCGTAGAACGCCCACTGCGGCTTGTACGCGCAGACGAGGTCGCTCGTGGCGGCGATGATGGCGCGGTTGAACTCCGCGATGCTGTCGATGGGCATCGAGGAGAGCGATGGGTCGAGGCCGACGCACAAGAGGCTCCGGTTGCGTGCGGCGGCGGTGTCCAGTTGTTCGATGAAGGTGCTCATGGCATTGAGTGTACCAAGCGGGGGCGACTGGTAGCATCGGGCGCATGGCACGTCCCGCCCCCGCTCCCATGCACCGCTCCGCACGCACCGCGCGGCTGCTCACGACGACCTACGAACGCCTGCTGGGGCGCCACGGCCCGCAGGGCTGGTGGCCGGGCGACGGTCCGTTCGAGACCATCGTCGGCGCGATACTGACGCAGAACACGGCGTGGACGAACGCGGCCCGGGCCATCGCGAACCTCAGGGCGGCGGACGCGATGTCGCCCGCCGCCCTGCGCGCGATGCCCGAGGAGGCGCTGGCCGAGGTCGTCCGCCCCAGCGGCTACTTCAACGCCAAGGCGCGCAAGCTGAAGGCGATGGCCGACTTCTTGGGACGCTACGGCGACAGCATCGAGGCGTGGCGCAGCATGGAGCCGAAGACGCTGCGCGCCGAGCTGCTGGCGGTGCACGGCATCGGACCGGAGACGGCGGACGACATCGTGCTCTACGCGGCGGGCCTGCCGTCGTTCGTGATGGACGTCTACACCCAGCGGATCGTCGATCGGATGCTGCCGCGCCACGGCATACGGGGCTACGACGCGTACCAGTCGCTGTTCGAGCGGCACCTGCCCCACGACGCGGCGCTCTTCAACGAGTACCACGCACTGCTGGACGCCCATGCGAAGGACGTGTGCACCAAGCGCGAGCCGCGCTGCGCGTCCTGTGTTCTCTCCGACCTGTGCACGACGGGGCGGCGCGCCGCCCGCAGGCAGGGGTGAAGAAAAACTCACGGGGAATTCTGTGCATTACCGCTCATACCGCGTAATTTACCTCTGTGTCAGGCCCGACTATGAGCGGTCAGGACTCGTGTGCCTGCTGCCTCTTGCCTAGCGCAGAGCAGTGCCGCGGTGGCCTCCGCGCCGTGTCCTCGACAGCGTACGCGGGCAGGGTGCGACCGCGAAAGAGGCCGGTGTCACGAATCCGGGAAAGGCTGCGGGGTTCCTGCCTCGGTGCAGTACGGGGATGAATGCCCGATGCGGCAGGTCCACCGATAGCGAAAAGGGCGGGGGCTGATGCCCCCGCCCTTCTCCTGCGTTTCGCCCTCACCCTGGCCCTCTCCCAGAGGGAGAGGGGATAGAACCGCTCCGTTCCCCGAGGGCTGCGGGATTCCCGCCTTCGCGGGAATGACGGGAGTGGGCGGGAATGACGGGAGTGGCGCCTACGTGTCGCGTTCGCTGGTGACGCCAGCGACGCCGGTGCAGTAGGGGATGAACGCCTTCATGTTGCACTGGGCGCCGGACTTGGCGAGCTCGGCCTCGAAGATCTCGTGGATCTCGCGGTCCTCGTCCTCGTACTCCACCTGGATGCCGCCCTCCTTGATGCTGACGTCGGCGGTGGCGCGCTGGTTGGGGCCGATGAAGCCGCCGTTGCCGCCGCGCAGCGCCATGTAGCGGGCGCGCTTCGTCCCGGAGTTGAAGTGCTGGTGGTAGGTGCCGTCGCCGGGAACGATGACGATGGAGCCGATCTGCCAGTCACACTTGATCATGTCGGAACGGTCTTCCTTGGTCCACAGGAGGGAGAAGCCGGAGTCGCCGCTGAGGAGGAAGAGATGTGCGCCCGGGCCGTGGCGATGGGCCTTCTTGTAGGTGCCGATGGGGAACTCGGAGATGTGGTTTCCCATGTCGTTCTTGCCCATCTGCAGCATGGCGTTGATGCCGCCGGCGCCGCGCTCCTTCCATCCGTAGAGGGCCATGTCGGGCGCGTTGGGGATGAAGTTGGTCTCCCAGATACGCTTGTTGTAGAGGGTGCCGTTGCCGGAGAAGTAGGACTCGTCATCGGTGTAGCGGGAGCGGAACATGAAGTCGTTGTTGAAGATGAAGTCGGTGTCGCGGAAGAGTCGCATCATGGGCGGGGCGTTGGTGGTAGCCATGTAGCGGACCTTCTCGTCACCGGAGCCGTTGAAGTGCTAGATCG
>DAOUHP010000143.1:0-25576 GCA_034428575.1 Dehalococcoidia bacterium
GAGAACTCTCTCAGAAGGCGTAACGCGGCGATGCTGCATGCCAGTCGCAGGGGGACAGATTGGAAAGACTACGGCCGCCATGCGGAGGAATTCCGCGCAGGCCATGAGATTTGAGGTGTACAGATGACAGGAACGACCGCTATCAAGACTGGTGTCGCCCTTAGGCGGCTTACCGCGTGGCTCATTGGACTGACCGTCGCAGCGCTCTTCATCATGGGAGCAGGCGCTTGCGGCAGCGACGGAGACGGCGAAGGGGGCTCCGGCTCAGAAGATGTGAAGACCGGCGGAACGCTTACTGTGACGCTCGTGTCGGAGAACAACACGCTTGACCCGCCGTTGACGTTGGGCACTGCGGACACCCTCATCACCCAGCAGATGTACGACAACCTGCTGATGATCCAGCCGGACCTCTCCTTCAAGCCTGAGCTGGCCACCTCTTGGGAGCCCAGCGAAGACCTGTCGTCCTGGACATTCCAGCTCCGTGAGGGAGTGAAGTTCCACAACGGCAAGGACTTCACGGCAGAGGACGTCGTGTTCTCGTTCGACCGCCTCTTGGACCCGGTGCTCGACTCCCCCGCCCGGTCCACGCTTGAAGTCATTGAGAACATGGAGATCGTCGACGATCACACCATCCGCTTCGACCTCGTCAGCCCCAGCGCGTTCTTCCCTGAAGTGCTCTCCATCTACCAGGCGCGGATCATCCCGTCGAACGTCGACCTGGAAACGCTGACCCTCGGAGGCGTCGGGACCGGCCCCTTCATCCTGGAGGAGTACTTGCCCGGCCAACGGACCGTGCTCAACAAGAACCCCGACTACTGGGACGAGGGCAAGCCGTACCTGGATGGGGTGGTCTTCCAGCTTATCCCGGACCCATCGACCAGGGCGGAAGCGCTGAAGAGCGGCGACGTGGATGTCATCTACCAGCTCGAGCCACCCACCGCACCCAGCATCGAGGCCAACCCGGGGACCGTGGTGCTGGAAACGGCCAGCTCTTCCCACATCGGGCTGGACCTCGGCAACTGGGAGGCCCCGTTCGACAATAAGCTGGTCCGGCAGGCCTTCCAGGCCGCCACCGACCGCGAAGCCATACGCCAGGCTGCGCTCTTCGGGCGGGGCAGCATCGCCTACGACCACCCCATAGCACCCAACGACCCGATGTTCTCCGACGAGTGCACCCCTCCGGACTACGACCCGGAACTTGCGAAGCAGCTGTTGGCCGAGGCCGGCTATCCGGACGGCATAGAGGTGACGCTGTTCACAGGCAACGTTGGTCCGGGAATGCTGGAACAGTCGGTTGCATTCGCAGAACGGGCAGCGCCGGCCGGTATCACCGTGAACCTCAAACAGGAGCCGGAGGACCAGTTCTGGGCAAACACCTGGTTGATAGAGAACTTCACCGTGGTGTACTGGTTCGGCCGGACGCCCGACCAGGCCCTCAGCATCCAGTACATGAGCGACTCCACGTGGAACGCTCCGCGTTACCTCAACCCCGAACTCGACGCGTTGATCGTCAAGGCCCGCGGGCAGGTGGACGATGCCGAGCGCGCGGAGACGTACAAGGAGATCCAGTGCATTCTCGTCGAAGACGTTCCGCGCCTGGTCACGGCCTTCCAGCCGGTGCTCTACGGCGTACGGGACGACGTCAACAACGTGAACCCGCACCCGCTGGGCTGGCTCATCTTGAACGAGGCGTGGCTCGACAGGTAGGGAAAGGCAGGTAGATCGCCATGATTCGGTTCCTGGCGAGACGCGTCAGTCTGATCGTCGTGACCCTTCTGGTGGTCTCGTCGGCCATCTTCGCCATCACGGAGATCCTGCCCGGCGACGTCGCCCAGATGGTCATGGGCCAGGGCGCGACCGAGCAGAACCTCAAGCACATCCGGGAGACGCTTGGCCTGGACCGCCCCGCCCCTGTCCGTTACCTCGAATGGATAGGCGGGGTGGTTCGGGGCGACATGGGCGACTCCTTCGTGCAGAAGATCCCGGTGACGGAGGTGATTGAACCCAGGTTGGTGAACTCCCTGATCCTCGCGGCATTCGCCTTCATCGTTGCGGTGCCCTCAGCCGTCGCCATAGGTGTGTGGGCAGGAGTGCGGCACGGCTCAAAGGCGGACCACGCCGTGTCCGTGGGGAGCCTTGTGGCCATCTCGTTGCCCGAGTTCGTGACGGGAGTGCTGCTGATCGTGGTGTTCTCGTCGTTCCTCGGCTGGTTACCGTCATCGAGTGCGATCCTGCCGGGGACCAGCCCGCTGACCAGGCCGTTGATCCTCGTGCTGCCCACGTTGACGCTCACCGGCGTGCTGTTCGCCTACATCATGCGGATGACGCGGGCCAACGTGATCGAGGTGTTGGATGCGGACTACGTCCGTACGGCGGTGCTGAAGGGGCTGCCGATGCGGCGCGTACTGATGAAGCACGTAGTGCCGAACGCTATGCTGCCCACCATCAGCGTGATCGCCGTGAATATGGGCTGGATGCTCGGCGGGCTGATCATCGTGGAGAACGTCTTCGCCTACCCGGGCCTGGGGCAACTGCTCCTGACCTCCATCAACACGCGTGACGTTCCATTGCTGCAGAGCCTCTCGCTCATCATCGCGGCGACATACGCGCTGAGTAACCTCGTGGCGGACCTGAGCTACGGCGCTCTCGATCCGCGGATAAGGCTTGCGTGATGGCAGCACCTGCGTCTACACCAAGGATGCAGTCAGGCCCGATAGACGGGGCCGTGGCGGCGCTGACGGCGATTCTGCGATCGGCTGGGGCGCTGTTCCGGCTTGCGCTCCGGACTCCTGCAGGCAGGATCGGCCTGCCGCTCGTGATGCTGCACCTGGTGCTTGCGCTGTTCGGCGGGCTCTTGTCGCCGTATCCGCCCACCGAGTTCCACATCGAGGAACACCAGTTGGAGGCGCCGTCTCTCCAGTTCCTGCTGGGCACTGACCAGTTCGGCCGGGACGTGCTGAGCCGGGTCATGTCGGGCGCCACGTCGCTGATCAGTGTGGCGGCGGCGGGCGCGTTGCTTGGCATCGTTCTCGGCACCGTCGTCGGGATGAGCAGCGCGTACAAGGGAGGCCGCACCGACGAGGTGGTGATGCGCATCATGGACGGCATGATGTCGTTCCCGTCCTTGCTGATCGCCCTGCTGGTGCTGACCAGCCTGGGACCGAACCCCATCAACATCGTTGGGACGATAGGCGTTGTGTTCATCGCGCCGGTTGCCCGCGTCATGCGCGCCTCGACGTTGGCGGTGAAGAACCTCGAGTTCGTGGATGCCGCCCGGCTGCGCGGAGAGCCGGTCGTCTACATCATTTTCCGGGAGATACTGCCCAACGCTCTGCCCGTCCTCGCCGTTGAGGCGTCGGTGCGGTTCAGCTACTCGATCCTGCTGGTCGCGTCCCTGGGGTTCCTTGGACTTGGCGTGCAGCCTCCGTCCTCTGACTGGGGACTGATGATCAGCGAGAGTCGCATCTTCATCACCGGGGCCCCCTGGGTTGCGCTTGCGCCTGGAGTTGCGGTGGCATCGCTCGTGATCGGCGTCAACCTGCTGGCTGACGGTATCAAGCAGGCAAGACTGCTACCGGTGAAAGGGGATGAAGCATGAGCTCCAACGGCAACGGCAGCGTTCCCCACTACGACGAGAATGCTCCCCTGTTACGGATAGAAGGGTTATCCGTCACCTTTCACACCCCCTCATCGCTGGTGTACGCGGTTCGTGAAGCATCGTTCGAGGTGCATCGCGGCGAAGTCGTCGGCGTTGTGGGGGAATCGGGGTGCGGCAAGTCCACGACCGCGTTCGCCATCATGGGCTACCTGCCCGGCACGGCCACAGTGGGTGGCTCGGTGTTGTTCGAAGGGCAGGACATGACGCAGATAGGTGGTGCGGACCTGCGGCGCCTCCGCGGCAACCGCATGGCGATGGTGTATCAGAACCCCGGAACATCGCTGAACCCGACGATGCGCGTCGGAGAGCAGATCACTGAAGTCCTGCGCGAGCACCTGGGGATGGACACGGCGGCCGCCAGGACGCGTGCGGCCGAGTTATTCGAGAGCGTTGGCCTGGCCGACCCGGAGAGCATCGGACGGCGCTACCCCCACCAGTTGAGCGGAGGGATGCAGCAGCGCGTCGTCATCGCCATGGCGCTCGCCTGCGAGCCGGACCTGCTCATCATGGACGAGCCCACCACGGGGCTGGACGTGACCACGGAAGCAACCATCCTGGACCTCGTCGCGGAGCTCAAGGACAAGGTCAACGCAGGCATCGTGTACGTGAGCCACGACCTCGGCGTCATCGCTCGGGTCGCGGACCGCGTTGTCGTCATGTACGCGGGACAGACCATCGAAGACGCTTCAGTGAGCGAGCTGTACGACCGCCCCCGTCACCCCTACACCGCGGGTCTCCTGCGCTGCGTTCCAACCCCGCCCGGGACGGGCGAGGCGGTGGAGCAACTCACGAGCATCCCCGGTCATGTGTTTCCGTCGCACAACAAGACGGCGGCCGCCTGTCTCTTTGCGGCGCGGTGTCCTCTGGCGAACGCCACGTGCAATGGCGAAGCCCCCGAGTTGGAGAACAACGGCTCCGGCCACTGGACGAGATGCTTCCTCCCGGACAACGTCCGTTGGTCGATCTGGGGCGACTCGCAGATCATGGAAGAGGAACGCCCCTCCAAGGAACCGGAGCCTGCGTTGGTTGCCACGGGCCTGCGCCGCTTCTACGGCAATTGGCAACGGAAGTACCTCTTCTTCGGCCCGCGGGTCCGCCCGCCCGTGCGCGCAGTAAGTTCGGTGAGCTTCAAGGTGGGCAAGGGGCAGACACTGGGCGTCGTCGGAGAGAGTGGTTCAGGCAAGACCACGGTTGCGCGCGCCATCGTCGGTTTGGTGCCGCGGGACCGCGGGGACCTCGAGATGGACGGAGAGGAGCTCGAGCCCGACGTCGACAACAGGACCAAGGAGCAGCAGGCGGCGGTGAGGATGGTGTTCCAGAACCCGACCGCCTCGCTGAACCCGAAACTGACCGTCAACCACGCCATCACGCGTGCGCTCAGGAGGTTCTCGCACCTGGACCACGACGAAAGCCAGGAGCGCGCCGTCGAACTGATGAGCGCCGTTGGGCTGAACCCGGAGTATCTGTCCAAGCAGCCGGGCGAGCTGAGCGGGGGCGAGCAACAGCGCGTGGCCCTCGCAGGGGCGTTCGCCGCGTCTCCGACGCTGATCGTCGCCGACGAGGCCGTCTCCGCGCTGGACGTCTCCGTCCAGGCGCAGGTGCTTACGCTGCTCCGCGACCACCAGAAGGAGACGGACACCTCATACGTGTTCATCTCCCACGACCTGGCCGTCGTGCGCTACCTGTCGGACGAGATCATCGTCCTGTACGCGGGGCACGTGGCGGAGGCGGGGCCTGCGGAACGCGTCCTTTCCTCGCCGTCGCACCCGTACACCGAGGCGCTGATGTCTGCCGCGCCGATCCCCGATCCGGACGCCAAACCGACGCCTATCCGTCTGCCCGGCTCAGTGCCGACCCTGCACAAGCGCTTCGACGGCTGCTTCTTCGCCGGGCGCTGCCCCCGCAAGATCGGCGACATCTGCGACAACACGCCCCCGCCCGTGCAGACGGCCCCGGACTCGCCAACGCACGAGATTCACTGCCACATACCGCTCGAAGAGTTGGAGCGCCTGCAGGGCAGCCCGGTCGCCGCTCACGCCTGATCCTCTCTCTTGGGGGAGCGAGTGAGGGTGAACTGGCGTGGTCGGGCAGGTGGAGCCTGATCCCCTCTCCCTTGAGGGGAGAGGGTTAGGGTGAGGGTGAACCGGCGGGGGCTGGGCGTGTGGGCATGCCAGGTCCCTTCCCCCTTGATGGGGAAGGCTGGGATGGGGGTGAAGAGGCGAGGGGGAGTGGGACGGGGTTATGCAAGAGGCCCCTGGGACGCGGTAGTCACCCCTGTTTGGTTGCGAAGTTCCTGGCCGTCCAGGTAGCGGTGCAGGTTGTCGATGAAGACGCCGCGCTGGAGCAGCCACTTGTCCGGGTCGCTGGCGGCGAGCCCCGGGCTCATGATCATCCTGGGGAAGTCCCACGCCGGAGAGTCTTCCGGAAGCGGCTCGAATGGCGAGAAGTTGATGGCAGCCCCGGCGATCACTTCTCCGCGGAGTGCTTCGCCCAGCGCATCGAGGTCAACCACGTGGTCCCCGCCGACGAGGACAACGAGGATCGCGTCCCGGCGCATCAGCCCGAGCTCTTTCGCGGTGATCCAGGGGCCGCTCCCGCGACCCGGAGGCCTGGCGACCACGACGTAGTCGGCCTCCGCAAGCAGATCGAGCGCTCCGTCCGGCCCGGCTATCCAGTCCACGTAGTCCGGCTTCCGTTCCGGGTGCAGGCGCGTCGCCATGACCCGCATCCCGAATGCCTTTGCTTTCTGCGCGACCGCTGAACCGATGACGCCGAGGCCGACCACGCCAAGCGTGGCGCCCTCCAGCTTCCCGAGGTTCATGTCCGCAGCCCAGCGGTGCGCACGCTGGGCGTCCACGATCTGCGGCAGCTGCTTGGCGAAGTGCAGGATGGCGGCAAAGGTGAACTCGGAGAAGGGCGGCCCGTGGATGCCGGTGCAGGTCGTCAACAGGATGGAGCGCTCCCGGATGGACGGCGTGATGTAGCTCTCCCCGCCACCCCGCGTCACCTGCACCCATCGCAGCGAGGGCATCGCCGCGATGAAGTCGTCGCTGAACAGGTCGCTGGTGAACAGGACCTCCGTCCCCTCCCGTTCCTCGGGCGCGAGTTCATGGCCTGAATGGAACGTCAGGGCGGGGAACTCGCGTGCCAACAGGTCGTGGTCTTCTTCCGACAGCCGCAACCTGACCCATACGCTGCCCGGCATCGTCAGCCGCCCGTTTCGTCCGTCGAGACAACCCTGAGTTCGATGATCTCAGGCAGATCGACGTCGACCCTCGCCCACGTCTCGCCGGCGTCGCGGCTGGAGAACACCCCTCCGCCCTTTGTGCCGATGTAGATGTGATCGGGCGCGGACTGATCGAACGCGATCGACTCCACGAAGTCGCGCTCCACCTCCTCGAACCCGGTGTCGGCGGGGTGCCAGGACGCTCCCCCATCGTTCGAACGGACCAGCGTGCTCCGTGCGCCGCCCTCCCGGTTCCACAGGGGAGGTGGTCCGAAAGCCAGGGCGGAGTACAGCACGTCGGGGTCGAGAGGGTGTATGGCAAGCGGCACCGAGTACTCCTGCTCGAACTCCATCGCCATCGGCCTCCACGATTCACCCCCGTCGAGCGTCTCGTACAGGGCCCTGCCCGGAGAGGTCCCAAGGCGGTTGTCGTGACCGCCCGTCGATATGTACACGTGCTTCGGATCGTCCGGTCGGGCAACGACAACGTGGATGTCCGCGTCGACGTTGTCGTTGACCAGCGCCCACGTCCGACCGCCGTCGACGGTCTTCGCCATGAAGCCCACCTGGAGCGACGCGTAGATCGTCTCCGGGTCCGACGGGTCGACCACGATATCGCGTACGTGTGGCTCGACGGCCGGTACGGGGTAGTCGATCCCCGCGATGGAGGGGATGTCCCAGAGCGATTCGAGGTCCTCCCAGTGCTCGCCGGAGTCCCGCGTGACCCAGACGGCGATGGGTTCCGTCCCCGCGTACCAGACCGTTGGGTCGTGCGGCGATACCGTGACGCACTTCACCTTACCCGGGCCGGTCCGGCCCCGGTTGGGCTTCTTCCACGTCCCGCCACCGTCCTCGCTGACGAGGACCCCGTCCCCGCGCGTGCCGGCAACGATCTTGTCGGGCGAGCCGGGAACGAGGGCGATGTCGCTCACCTGCCACTGCTTCAGGCCCCTCGCTCGGACTTCCCAGGCGCCGTTGGCTCCCTCGATGGCGAAGACGCCCTCGGTTGTCCCTGCGTACATGATCGTGCTCATCGCATCCCTCCTGGCTTGCAACTTGGTTGGCCCCGTTGGTTCCCGGTAATCCTGCGCTTGGAAGTCGAAGACGTGGCGTCATGGTATGCGCCGATGGAGGCTCCCGCAACGCGGCCATGTGGGGGAACCTGACTCCCTCTCCTGAGGGAGAGGGCTGGGGTGAGGGCCCTGGCAGTGAGCGAGGCGGGGAGACGCGAGTGCTTGTTAAGCGACCTCTCTTCCCGTCAGAACTCGCGGACGAGCCTGCCGAAGCCTTCGATGCGTTGGCTCAGCTCGGCGAGCCGCATGCCGGTCCAGGTCATGGCCTGCATGCTGCTGACGACAGGAGCGCCGGCGTCGCCTTCGAGCGCTTCGATGACGCCCACGGTGGGCATCGCCGCGCCCGTGATCCATATCCCGTCGGCCCGGGCAGCATTTGCGGCGTAGAGCCTCCGTCCCGCCGCGTAGACCGTCGACAGCGGCAGCGTCGCGATGTCGTACATGAAGTTGCCCGTCGCGCCCACCACGTGGTTCAGGATCGAGTCCCACGCAACGACCTCTATCCCGGCATGGGCTACGTAGGAGGTGAGCGCCTCGTTGTCGGGGTCCCGGAACGGGCTCAGGAGCACGACCCTGGACATGCCGAGGCGTTGCATCCCTTCCATGCACGCGCCGATGTCCGTGTTCGCCGGGATGTCGGTTACGGCCCCGATCCGTTCGACGACGGTCTGGTGATACGGCCACTCCCGGTGAACGACGTGTGGGGTCCCGGCCTGCACCAGCGACCCGACGCCCCGTTCTGCGATCTCCTCCGTGGCCTCCTCGAGGCGCACGAACGAGTCGATGTCCGGTCCCCAGCCCCTGGTATGGAGCGACGTCATCGCCACGCTGACGCCGGGCGGGGCCATGAGGTAGAACTCGAACGAATTCATCTCATGGACGCCCGACGGCGTGATCATCCCGACTCGCGCGCGCCATGCGTAGGGGCCGGTCTGTACCGATGCCATGGTCTTCCTCTCACACCGCCTGGATTCGCCGTCTCACCTCCGCGCTATACTACGCCCACTGATGACGCTGCAGGCCATGAAGGCTGCGTACGCGCTGGCGCGCGGCTTGAGTCAGCGATCCAACGACCCTCCGGGTTTGGGGTTACGCAGGGACAGGAGGTGGAGCCTTGCCGTTCAAGAACGAGGAAGGAGACCTGATATTCAAGCTCGGGCCCGGAACGCCCTCGGGCGAGCTGTTCAGGCGCTACTGGCTGCCTGTCGAGACCTCCGCGAACCTCGATGGCGGGCGCGGCCACGTCGTTCCGAGCGCGAAGAACCCGGTCAAGCTCAAGGTGCTTGGCGAGGGCCTCGTGCTGTTCCGCGACGCAAGCGGCAAGCCCGGCCTCCTGACCGACCATTGCTCCCACCGCGGTACTTCGCTCTCGTACGGACGTGTCGAGGACAACGGCTTGCGGTGCCTCTACCACGGATGGCTGTACGACCGGGACGGCAACTGCCTGGAGATGCCGGCGGAGACGAACGACCGCTTCCGGGCATCGGTCAAGCATCCGTCGTACCCGTGCGTTGAGGTCGGAGGGCTGATATTCGCCTACATGGGCCCTCCGGAGTTGCAGCCGCCGTTCCCCCGGTACCCCATCCTCTTCCGCAGGGACGGCGTCCGCGTCGCAGGCAAGGGCAACCGCATCCAGCACTCGAGCGCGCTGCTCCAGACGCTCGACAACGTCCTCGACGTCTGGCATCGCGAGATCGCTCACGGGTGGTTTAAGGGCGTCGAGCCGGTCCACGGCTTCCACCATGGCCGGGACGGCGACCCGCCGACCCCCATCAAGTTCGAGCAGACGCCTTGGGGCGCCTGCTACGTCACGCTCCAGAACACCCGCACGAAGGGCCTCTACGAGTACCACGAGACGCACGCCGTCCTCCCATGCCTGCGCGCCCGGACCGACACCATGAACTGGGCGGTGCCGATCGACGACTTCACGACCCGGTGGTTCGGTGTGCACTTCGAGCCGTTCGATGAGAACGGCCAGGTCACGGAGGCTGCCCTGCGCCGGTTCCAGGCCGACCGGCCGCTCGATTCGGGCGGACCGTTCTACGAGGGCTGGGTCGAGGATGTTGGCTACTGGTGGAACCTCGGCCATCCGCTGCGCCAGGGGCCGATCTGGGAAGACGAAGTGACCATGAGCAGCCAGGGCCGCGAGGAACGCGGCGGCATGCCGGACTTCGAGAAGATGACGTTCGGCTCGTCGGACAAGGGAGTCCTGCTCATGCACAAGCTCTGGAAGGAGCAGATTGCCAGGGTGCAGGACGGCATTGACCCCGTGGGCATCGTCAGGGGCCCCCAGGCGGAGGAGATGATCCCGCTGCCCGGCGTTGTGGCGGTTGTCGACCGCCAGGAGGGTGAACGGCTATTCGGCATGACCGTCGAGGAGAGGATCGAAAGGCAGGCCGAGAGCCTGCGAGGCGGGAGCGAGGGCGCCTGATCCCCTCTCCCTCGAGGAGACCTTTGCATAACTGGCGGAGGGCGGTGGGATGGTCGGCCCCCTCTCCCGATGGCGGGAGAGGGCTGGGGTGAGGGTGGCGGGGCGAGGGGTAGGCGACGGGTTACGCAAGGGTCACTTGAGGAGAGAGGGTTAGGAAGGGGGGTGAACCGGTGGGGTCGGGCAGGGGGGAGCCTCATTCCCTCTCCTGAGGGAGAGGGTTAGGGTGAGGGCCCTCGGCGGGGTGGAGTGGATGAGTTACGCAAGTGCAGCCAAGGAGGGATGAAGTGTCCGTGGAAGGAAAGGTCGTCATCATCACGGGTGGAGCGTCGGGCATCGGCAGGTTCGTGGCCGGCACGTTTGCCGCCGCAGGCGCCCGGCTTGCCATCGCTGACGTAGCGCCGATGGATGCGGTGGCAGAGGAGGTTGCGTCCGCTGGGGCCGACGTGCTGACCGTGCCGACGGACGTGCGCATCGACGACGACGTGGAGTCGCTCATGGAGCAGGTGCATGCTCGCTACGGGCGGATCGACGTCCTGCTGAACAACGCCGCCATCGTCACGCACTTTCCCGGCGGCGGAAAGACGCCGTGGCCGCGCATCCGCGACATGGAAGAGGACTTCATCGACAACGTCGTCAGGACCAACGTGATCGGCGTCATCCTCTGCACGAAGTACGCCATCCCCTACATGGAGGCGCAGGGCTCCGGGCACATCATCAACATCGGTCAGGGAGCGCTCAAGGCTTCGACCCGAACGGACAATATCGGGAGCGCCATGTACTCCATGAGCAAGGTGGCGGTGCGCTCCTTCACCAACTGGGTGGCCGCCGAGGAAGCCGACCACAACATCTGCATCGTCAGCATGGGCCCGGGAAGCGGCGGAGGCGGCCGCTACCGCGGGATATGGACCGAGGACATCGAGGAGCAGTACCGCTCGGGCATGGCGCCCATCGAGTCGGTCGGTGACCGCTACGTGCTCGCCGCCGAGGCCCCCATGGAGCTCTCGGGCCACCAGGTCGTCGTGGCCGACGACGTCCTCGCCGTCGACCCCAACGAATAGTCCGCGGCTTCGGCCCTACGCCGGGCTCGGCACGCCTGCCACCGAGTAGAAGCGAGCGCAGTTGTCCCACAGGATCTTGCGCCGGTCCTCGTCCGAGAACGGCAACTCGAAGAAGCTGTCGACCGCCCCCGGGTACTTCGAGTCGCCGTGCGGGTAGTCCGTCGAGAACACGATGTTGTCGTTGCCGAACGCGTCGATGGTGTACTTCGCCGGCAGTTCGTCGGGCTCGACTGACACGTAGCACTGCCGCCTGAAGTACTCGCTCGGGGCCATGGTCAGTTCTTCCATGAAGATGTCGGCCTCGCGCTCGTACCCCTCGTCCATGCGCCACAGCATCCACGGCAGCCAAGCGCAGTTCGCTTCCAGGAATGCGACGTTCAGCAGCGGGTGACGCTCGAGGACGCCTCCGGCCGCGAAGCTGCCGATCGCCAGCATCTGCTCGAAAGGCTGTGCGTAGATGCGGCGCAGCCCGAAGTTCGGGTCGTAGTTCTGGGCGCTCTGGCTGGACCGGGAGCCTGACGCCTCGTGGAACCCCAGCGGGATGCCCAGTTGCTCCAGCGCGTCCCACAGCGGCTCGTAGTAGGGGTCGTGCCAGTTCTTGCCGTTCACGATGTTGGAGCGTACGAATACCGACTTGAACTTGAGGTCCTCGACGACCCGGTGCGTCTCCTCCACCGCGTCGTTGATGTCGTAGACCGAGATCATCCCCGCGCCGAGCAATCGGGTAGCGTCGCCCTGGCAGAAGTCGTACAGCCAGTCGTTGTAGGCGCGAGCGATGGCGGCGGCGAACCGGGGCTCCAGGTCGGGCACGGTGAGTACGCTGAGGCCCCTGCTGGGGAACAGCACCGCGACGTCCAGCCCTTCGACGTCCATCGCCTCCAACTGGACCTCCGGCGACCATCCGCGAGCGGAGTGGTCCCGGTACAGTTCCTGGTTGCGCGCGTAGTTGTGGCCGCGGTGCGGCGTACCGGTCGTGCGTCGACCCGTCTCGTTGTTCGGGTAGTACACGCCGAGGTCGCGGACGTTCTCGGACGTCATGCCGCGCGGCGCCGCCGACTTGAACTCGGCGTCGATGTACCGCTCCCACAGGTCGGGCGGCTCCATGATGTGCATGTCGCTGTCCAGGATGCTGAACCCCCTCTTTGCCATCGTCATCCTCCCTCTCGGTACGTCTCGTCCGGCCGTTTGTGAGAGCGCTGGAGAAGCGCGCCCATCGTCTGCGGCGGTGCCGCCATCATGCGCCAGAGCAGGAGAATCCGCAAGAGTGTCGCGGCGATGGCAAACGTCCGCTGGACCCTGCCGCCGTGTCATGTCTCCTCCCTTGAGCTGACCCTTGCATAACCTCGGCGGAGGTGGAAGGGGACGTGTCTGATCCCCTCTCCCTACAAGGGGAGAGGGCTAGGGTGAGGGTACTGTGGGCGGCGCGGTGGGGTGTGCCCGTCTGCCCCGCGCTTGTCTGCTCCCTCTCCCGATGGCGGGAGAGGGCTGGGGTGAGGGTTGGAGGGAGCGAGGGGGGATGCCATAGGTATGCAAGGGCCCTACAAGGGGAGAGAGTTAGAGCCTGCCCTGAGCTTGCCGAAGGGGAGAGGGTACTGCGGCGTCGTGCGGGGTTGTGCGGCCCCTTCCCCCTTGATGAGGGAATGTTAGGAAGGGGGTGAACCGGCGGGGTGGGTGGAGGGAGAACTGCGCCGTCAGCACGGCGCAGTGTCGATCAGTTCATGCGCAGGATGCCGAGACGCAGTCCCTTGACGACCGCGTCCAGCTTGGTGGACGCGTTGAGCCTCTGCCGCAGGTTGCGGATGTGGTTGCGCACCGTGTGTCGGCTGATCCCCATCTCGGTGGCGATACGCTGGGTGTCCCAACCCTGCGCCATCAGGCGCAACACCTCCAGCTCGCGCCGGCTCAGTATCTGCATGTTCGACGGAACACTGGCTGGCTCGGGCTCAGGCAGGGTGGCGGCGCTGCTCACTGCAAGCGCGCTCCGCAGCGATTCGCCTGCCGCTTCGATCCCCTCTTCGCCGCTCTCGTCGAAGAGGTGGATCAGGATGGGCGCATCCCTCAGCATGCCCGCGACCACCATAGGGGTAACGGTGACCCACTTGCGCTCTCCGGACGAGCAGAGCAATCGCAGCTTCAACGGCGCAGGTACGAGACCGGCCCGGAGGTAACGGATCGAGGGGCATCCGCCCAGGCATTCCGGGGTCATGCCGCCGGGCGCGAGACCCGCGACCACCTCGTAGCAGCGACGGCCCAGGACCTCGTCCGGGGTGTAGCCGAGGATTCGTTCAGCGGCGCGATTCCAGAACACGATCGTCTGGTCCACGGACACCGCATAGGCCCCGCACGATGCGGTCGTGAGGGCTGAAAGGAGTGCGTCTGCAGTCACAACAACCTTGATGAAGCAATCGGCCAGGAGGGTTCACATGGCCAGGATGTAGGATGAAGGTACTCTCTGGAAGTCGGCCAGTCCATAACATAGAGATACCATAAATTGGATATGTCGTGCAACACCGTGGCGTGACAGGCGATGAAATGCGAACTATGCCCCGAGTCCGGCGGTGGGGCCGCGCCATGGGTGCCGGGGGCATTGATGGAGGGGACCGGACGCTGGAGCGGAGGATTCGTGCATAAGGGTGCCGCTACCCTGGCTGACTCGCTCTCGCTCCTCACAGCCCCGTGATGTTCCCCTTCGAGTCGATGTCGAGCGCGCGGGGCGTGCGGGGGAGGCCCGGCATGGTGACGATGTTGCCCGCGATGGGGTAGACGAACCCCGCGCCGGTCGACGCCCGGACGTCCGATATCTCGAACGTGTAGTTGGTGGGCCGGTTCTTGAGCGACGGGTCGTGCGAGATGGAGAGCGGGGTCTTCGCCATGCAGATGGGCATGCCGCCGAGTCCCTGGTCCTCGAACCGTTCGAGCTGCCGCGACGCCGACGCGCTCCAGCGCACGTCCGACGCGCCGTAGACCGTCTCCGCGAGTACGCGCACTTTCTCCCGCAGTGGGGCGTCCAGCGGGTAGAGCCACCTGGCGCGCGGCGGCCCGCTCTCCGAACTCCGCACCACCGCCTCCGCCAGCTCCATCGCTCCCTCGCCCCCGTCCACGAAGCCGCTGCAGACCACCGCAGCCGACGCTCCCGCCTCGATCGCAGCGTCCTGCATCACCACCGTCTCCTCCGGCGTGTCGGAAGGGAAGTGGTTGATGGCGACGACCACCGGCAGGCCGAACTTGCGCACGACGCCGACCAGGTGCTGCAGGTTGGCCGATCCGATCCGCACGGAGAGCGGGTCCGGGTAGTCGAGGCTGTTCAGCGGGACGCCGCCGTGGTGCTTGAGGGCGCGCACGGTGCCGACGAGCACCGCCGCGCTGGGGCGCAGGCCGCTGGTGCGGCACTTGATGTGCATGAACTTCTCGAAGCCGAGGTCCGCGCCGAACCCAGCCTCCGTCACGACGTAGTCCGTGTAGCCCAGCGCGAGCCGGTCCGCTACGACGGAGCTGCAGCCGTGGGCGATGTTGCCGAACGGCCCGGTGTGGACGAACGCCGGCTGCCCTTCCGTCGTCTGCACCATGTTGGGGAGGATGGCGTGCCGCAGCAGCGCCATGAGCGAGCCGACCGCTCCTACGTCCTCGGCGGTGACGCGCACACCGCCGCTTCCGGTGGCCACGGTGATCCTGCCGAGGCGCGCGCGCAGGTCGTCCAGCCCGGACGAGAGCGCGAGTACGGCCATGATCTCGGACGCGGTGACGATATCGAACCCGGTCTCACGCAACGGCGCGTTCGCCGAGCCCCCGAGGCCGGAGACGATGCTCCGCAGCGCGCGGTCCTCGATGTCGACCACGCGCCTCCACGAGATGTCGGACGGCTTCGCGCCGGCGATCAGCCCGCGGTAGATGACGTTCTCGGCGAGCGCGCCGAGGAGGTTGTGCGCGGAGGAGACGGCGTGGGCGTCGCCGGTGAAATGGACGTTGATCTCGTCCTCCGGGATGACGCGTGCCATGCCGCCGCCGGTGCCGCCGCCCTTGATGCCGAATATCGGCCCGAGCGACGGCTCCCGGAGCGTAGTCACGACGCTCCTGCCGATCTTCCCCAGCCCCTGGGTGAGCCCGACACTGGTGGTCGTCTTGCCCTCTCCGGCGGGCGTGGGGTTCACGCCCGTCACCACGATGAGTTTCCCCTTCTGCTCCGGGCGCATCGCGTCCAGCAACACCTTGGCCTTCGTGTCGCCGAACGGGATGAGGTGCTTGGGCGCGATGCCGAGGCCCCGCGCGACTTCTCCTATAGGGCGTAGCTCATCCATGCATCCCTTCCGTCGTTCCTGCCTTTTCCGTCGTTCCTGCCCTGTCCGTCGTTCCTGCGGAGGCAGGAACCTCGTATCCCGTCGGGTTGGGCCGTGGAGGGGCCAGATCCCCTCTCCCCAAGGGAGAGGGTCAGGGTGAGGGCCCCCCGGCGTGGGGCAGGGTGCTTTGTCATTCCGAGCGCAGCGCAGCGGAGCCGGGGAATCTCTCTCGCGGGCGTCCTCGTACGACAACCTTTCCTGAGAGATGCTTCGGCTGCGCTCAGCATGACAGCCTCTGCACGTAGCCTGTGCCTACGCATTGTTCAACGCCTCGTAGACCTTCTCCGCTGTCGCCGGCAGGTCCCGCACGCGCACGCCGCAGGCGTCGGCGATGGCGTTGGTGATGGCTGCGGCGGTCGGCGCGTTGGGGCTCTCGCCGATGGCTTTGATGTTGTAGGGGCCGACGCCCTTGCCCGGCGTGTCGAGCACGACGGTCGTGAGCTCGGGGATGTCGGCGATATTCGGTATCTTGTAGTCCGCGAACGAGAGCGTGGAGACGAAGCCGTTCTCCCGCACCAGCTCCTCCTGCAGACCGAAGCCGATGCCCATCATCGCGCCGCCGTTGATCTGCCCTTGGTGGCCGATGGGGTTGATGATGGTGCCCGTGTCGTGGACCGTCGTGAGCTTTGTCAGCCTGATCTGCCCCGTCTCCTGGTCAACCTCGACCTCGGCGATCTGCGCGCAGTAGCCGGTGACCGGACTGTCGTTGCCGCCGGAGGCGACGCCGCGTCCGACGACGGGCGTGCCCACGCGGGCGATGAGGTTGCTCCACGGCTGCGATTCGCCCGTATCCGTCCGCACGAGCATCTGACCCTGCACGGCGAGCTTCTCCTCCGGCCAGTTCTGCAGCTCCGCGGCCAGTTTGAACAGTTCGCCCTGCGCCTGCTCCACGGCGTCGTGCGTGGCGATGGTGCCCAGGTTCGTGACGCGGCTGCCGCCCACGCCCTGGTCCGTGTCGAACAGACCCGTGTCTGCGACGACCATGCGCACCGCGTCGGCGGGCAGGCCGAGGTCCTCGGCCACGACCTGCTGGAGCACCGTGTACGCGCCCGCGCCCTGCTCGAAGAGGGGAGTGGTGATGAGGACGGAGCCGTCAGCCTCCATCGAGACCTGCGAGTTGATGCGTCCGCCGCCGGGCGAGCGCTCGCAGACGGAGGCGCCCCGGCCGACGCCCGGCGCCTTCGGCTCGTTGTAGCCCGAGGCCTCGACGGCGGCCTGCAGCGTCTCCAGCGTGCGGTTCTCTACGAACATGTCGCCGAGCGCCGTCGGCTCGCCGTCCTCGACGAGGTTCATCAAGCGGAACTGAACGGGGTCCATGTCGAGCGCCCGGGCGACCTCGTCGATGTGCGATTCCAGGGCGAAGACGGCCTGTGGCTCCCCGGGTCCGCGCATGTGCCCGCACGGTGTGTTGTGGGTGTAGACCATGTCCTCCACAACGCGCGCATTTTCCGTTCGGTAAGGTCCGCCCGCCGCCTTGGCGCCGCCGAGGTGCCCCGCGGGCTTGAATCCTGCGTACGCGCCGCTGTCGAACACGATGTGCACGTCGTGCGCCGTGATCGTGCCGTCCCTCTTGACGCCGGTGCGCAGCTTCAACCTGGAGTGGTGGCGCGGGTTCGCGGCGAGGAACTCCTCCGCGTAGTCGAACACCATCCGCACCGGCCTGCCGCCGGTGGCCCTGGAGAGTAGGTAGCCGAGCGCGACGTTCATCGGTGAGCCCTTGCCGCCGAAGTCCCCGCCGATCGTGACGGGATGAAAGACGATGCTCTCCGGCTCCACGCCGAGCGGCCCGGATATCTGCGAGCGCACCGCGTACGGCGCCTTGCCGGGCGTCCACACCTCCGCGGTGCCGTCCGTGTTGACGCGCACCGTGGCGTTGTGCGCCTCCATGTACGTCTGGTGCTGGGAGGGCGTCGTGTAGGTGTTTTCCACGACGAGGTCGGCTTCCTTCAGCCCAGCCTCTACGTCGCCATTGCTCCACTCGAAGTGGACCACGGTGTTGGTGGGCTCGTTCACCTCGTAGAGCAGGCCCTTGAACCCGTGCATGTCCGGGTTCACGAGGATCTCGTTCTTCATCGCCTCCTCGGGGTCGGTGACCGCGGGAAGCTCCTCGTAATCGACGTCGATCAGGTCGAGCGCGCGCTGCGCGATCTCCTCGTCGTCGGCAACGACTGCGGCGACCTGCTCGCCGACGAAGCGGACCTCGCCCTGCGCGAGGACGGGCACGTCGACGATGCGGCGCCCCCAGCGCATGTTTGCGGGGATGTCGTCGCCGGTGAGGACCGCGTGGACGCCCGGCAGCGCGAGCGCCTCGGAGGTGTCGATGCCGCGTATGCGCGCGTGCGGGAAGGGACTGCGGAGGGTCTTCGCCCACAGCATGCCCGGGATCTCGAAGTCGGCGCCGTAGTTGGCCGAGCCGGTCACCTTGTCCCGCCCGTCGATGCGGGGTACGGGAGTGCCAACGACGCGTGGTGTGGTAGTCATTGCTCGCTCCTTCCGATGTGGAGTATGGCGGCGCGTAGCATAGCAAAGACTGGGGGATTCGACAGAGATGCACCGGGTGAACAGGACGGAGCTTGTGTATGGGTCATGCTGAGCGGAGCCCGGGCTTTAGCCGCGCAGCACCCTTTCGGGGGCCGCCTGCCGTAGTACACTCCCCACCCATCCCCGATAAGGAGCGAACCAGTATGCGGATCGAACTCACCAGCATCCACGTTGACGACCAGGACAAGGCGCTGGCGTTCTACACCGAGGTCCTGGGCTTCGTGAAGAAGGAGGACTTCCCCGTGGGGCAGTTCAAGTGGCTGACGGTCGTCTCGCCGGAGGCGCCGGACGGCGCCCAACTGCTCCTGGAGCCCAACGACAACCCCGCCGCGCAGGCCTACCAGCAGGCGATCTTCGAACAAGGCATCCCGCACGCGGCTTTCGCCGTTGACGACATCCAGGCTGAGTACGAACGCCTCGAGGGGCTGGGCGTCGTGTTCTCGATGAGGCCGATAGACGCCGCAGGCGTCGCGCAGGCCTTGTTCGACGACACGTGCGGCAACCGCATAATGCTCTACGAGTTGATAAAGAACGCGTAAGGGGGAGTGACGCAAAAACACGGAACGAACGCCGCCCCGCTAGGCGTACTCCTTGGCAGAGGCGTGCGATGCGGAGATTCCATGCAGCGCCCGTTGCCGTACTGGGCCTCGCGCTCATGCTGGCCGCGCTCTCTGTGATGAGAAACGCGGGGTTGCCGGGTCACTTCACACACCTCCGTGCGCTCTGATCCCCCATCCTGTCCATCCTGTGCATCGATGTTCGTTTGCCCCTGACCGCCTACCCCCGCCCCAGGATGATTCCCGCCTCATCCTCCGGCACCCCGAACTGCCGCAGCACGTCCTCGGTGTGCTGGCCGAGCGTAGGGGCGGGGAACCGCACTTGGCCGGGCGTCGCCGACATCTTGACCGGGACGCCGAGGTTGTTGATCGTCCCCGCGACCGGGTGCTCCAGCGGCGCCACCATCCCGCGAGCGACGACGTGCTCGTTCGCGAAGACCTCGTCCATGCCGTAGATCGGCCCGGCAGGGACGCCTGCGGCCTCGAACACGGCCAGCCACTCAGCGGAGCTCCGCGTGCGCGTCGTCCGCTGGATCTCCTCGGCCAGTGCCTCGTAGTGCTGCACGCGGTCCGGGTTCGCGGCGAAGCGGGCGTCGGCCAGCAGGTCGGGGCGCTCGAGCGCGGCGCAGAGACGTTCGTAGTTCGCCTGGTTTGCCACGCCGATGTTGAAGTAGCCGTCGGCGCTCTCCATCGCCTGGTATGGGGCGACGAGCCGGTGCGCCGACCCCTTCGGACCGGGCACGACGCCGGAGCCCCAGTACTCGGCGGCCTCCCAGACGGTGAGGGCGATGGCGGCCTCCAGCAGCGAGGTGTCGATGACCTGCCCTTCGCCGGTCTTGAGGCGGTGGATGTAGGCGGCGAGCACGCCGTTGGCGGCGAACAGCCCTGCGCTGAGGTCGGCCAGCGGGATGCTCACTTTCACCGGCGGCGAGTCCGGGTAGCCGGTCACGCTCATCATGCCGGACATGCCCTGCGCCAACAGGTCGTAGCCCGGTCGGCTGGCGTAGGGGCCGGTCTGGCCGAAGCCGGAGATGGAGACCCAGATCAGCTCCGGGTGCTCCGCTCGCAGGACGTCCGGCCCGAGCCCGAGCCGCTCCATCGTGCCGGGGCGGAAATTCTCGGCGACGACGTCGGCCTGAGCGGCGATGCGCCGGAGGGCGGAGCGGTCGACCTCGTTCCGCAGGTCGAGGACGATGCTCTGCTTGTTGCGGTTGATGCCGAGGAAGGCGGCGGACTCGCCGTTGATGAACGGCGGCCCCATGCGCCGGGAGTCGTCGCCTCCGGGCTTCTCGACCTTGATGACGTCTGCGCCCATGTCGGCGAGCAGCATCGTGCAGAAGGGGCCGGCCATGACCTGCGTGCAGTCGAGGACGGTAACCCCCTCCAGCGGCATGGGAGGCATCGGCTACCTCCGTGACCCTGTTTGATCCCTTCCCCCTTGATGGGGGAAGGCTGGAGCCTGCCCCGCACTTGATGCGGGGATGGGGGTGGGCTTGTGGGGTAGGGTGCCTGATTCCCTCTCCCTTGAGGGGAGAGGGTTAGGGTGAGGGTGAACCGGCGGGGTGTGGGGCGGTTTGTCATTCCGAGCGGCGCTGAGGAACCTCTCGGGCGAGTCTGCTCCCCTCTCTCTTGAGGGGAGAGGGTTAGGGTGAGGGTGAATCGGCGGGGTGTGGAGTGGCTTGTCATTCCGAGCGGCGCCGAGGAACCTCTCGGGCGAGCCTGCTCCCCCCGCCCTTGAGGGGGGAAGGTTAGGATGGGGGTGAACCGGCGGGGTGAGGAGTAGCTTGTCATTGCGAGCGGCGCCGAGGAACCTCTCGGGCGGGTCTGCTCCCCTCTCCCTTGAGGGGAGAGGGTTAGGGTGAGGGTGAACCGGCGGGGTGTGGAGTAGCTTGTCATCCCGAGCGGCGCCGAGGAACCTCTCGGGGGCGTCTGCTCCCCTCTCCCTTGATGGGAGAGGGTCAGGGTGAGGGTGAACTGGCGGGGTGTGGAGTGGCTTGTCATTCCGAGCGGCGCCGAGGAACCTCTCGGGCGAGTCTGCTCCCCTCTCCCTTGAGGGGAGAGGGTTAGGGTGAGGGTGAGCCGGCGGAGTGTGGGGCGGTTTGTCATTCCGAGGGGCGCCGAGGAATCTCTCGGGGGCGTCTGATCCCTTCCCCCTTGATGGGGGAAGGTTAGGATGGGGGTGAACCGGCGGGGTGGAGGCGGGGTTGCGCATCCCTACCTCCCTCGGAAGCGCGGCTGGCGCTTCTCCATGAAGGCCCGGTATCCCTCTTGCCCGTCCTCCGTGTCGAAGATGGATAGCGGCAGTTCACGCTCCTCGTCGGTGAGGGCTGTGAGACTGGGATTCGCGAGAACCGTGCGGACGATGCGCTTGTGGCCGGACTGCGTCAGCGGTGCGTAGGTCGCCATCTCCTTTGCCAGGCCGTAGGTGTGCTCCACAAGCCGGTCGGCTGGGACGACCTCGGTCAGCAGACCGATGCGGAGTGCTTCCTGCTCGTCGATGCGCCGCGCGGTGAGAAGGAGGTTCGCGGCGTGGCCGGGTCCTACGAGGTGTAAGAGCCGCCGCATCTCGTTGTAGCCGACAAGCACCCCGATCTTCGCGACCGGCACGCCGAACGTACTGCCGGTCGCCGCGATGCGGAGGTCGGCGGCCATCGACAGTTCGCAGCCGCCGCCGACGCAGATGCCCCGGATCATGCAGATGACCGGCTTCGGCATCTGCTCGACCGCGTCGAGCGCCCCCTCGAAGGCGTGGGCATACGCGCGGGCGAGCTCGCTGTTGCTCCGGTGCGCGGGGAAGTCCTTGATGTCGGCGCCCGCCGAGAACGCCCTCTCCCCCGTGCCCGTCAGGATGACGACGCGTACGCCGTCGTCCGCGCCGAGCCGCACCGCGGCGTCGCGCAGCAACCCCCACATCTCGAAGTCGATGGCGTTGTGCTGTGCGGGCCGGTTCAGCGTGATCGTCCCGACGCCGCCCTCCACCCCGACGAGTACCTTGTCGCTCATGGGGCAGCCTTCGTCGTTCCTGCGGAGGCAGGAACCTCGCCCCTTGCGAACGGAGGCGCAGCCCCGTCATTCCCGCGAAAGCGGGAATCCAGAGTGACCGACAGGTCACGCGGTGCGGTGAGGTAGCGGCGGGTTCTTGCTTCCCTCTCTTGAAGGATAAGGTTGGCGTCGGCCCCACACTGGATGCGGGGGCGAGGGTGAACCGGAGGGCAGGGCGGATGCGTTGCGCAAGGGTCGCTCATGGAGCGCAAGTATACCGGGTGGTCAACCTCGCCGCGCCCACTCGATCGCGTCAGCGATATCCTGCTCGGTGATGCCCAGACGGTCCAAGTGGTCCCGCACGGCATCGGCGTTGTCGGTGTTCATGCGCTGCAGCCAGACCTCCGGGTCGGTCGTGTCCATCGGAAGTTGCAGCCGCCTCATCTTCTCCACGTAAGCCTCGGCGTCGGCGAGCGACCAGGTCCGGGCAGGGGTCACCCGCATGGGAGCGAGCACGATGCGGCCATTCTCTTCGGTCACGTCGAAGTAGTCCGTGCCCTCGAACGCGGAGACGATCGCCTTTGGCAGGGTTATCTGGTTCTTGGACGTGAGCTTGGCTAGCATGGCGACTCCTTACAGTAAGGATACAAGGAAACCTTACATCCTTACCAAGGGAATGCTCAACCGCGGTTGCCGGGTGCCTCTCATAGGCCGCCGTCGACGAGCGGCGCCCCTACAGGTCCTTGCTGACCAGCTCCGTGTAGTACTTCCAGACCCCGCCCATGGGGATGGGGGGCATGTTGGCGAGCGGGCGCGCGAGGTGCGGGGCCTGGCTCATCGCGGCCTGTCCCACAGCGAATTCGTCCATGCTCTCGTCCGGGATGCCCTTGTAGTCCGGCCCGAACGCCGCGAGCGCGACCCAGTTGAGGCGGGACTGCTCCATGTCGCAGCCCGTCGTCACCGCTCCGTGTCCCCGCAACAGGAGGATGGCGTCAGCCACGTCGACGAGTACCTTGTCGCTCATGGTGCGCAAGTATATCGGGTGGTCAGCCTCGCTGCGTCCTGTCAGTCGGTTCTCCCGGCAGGAGGGCGCTTCCCGTTCACGAACCTGTCGTACGTATCCATCGCGATGTAAACGCCGAGCAGCACCCCGCCGAAAGTGAGCAGGTTGGGTGAAACTGCGGCGACAACCAGCACTACGGGAACAAGCATGAACACGATCACTAGCTCCGGTTGATATTGCTGTGCATCCGTAGGGCGTTCGGCTGTCGCTCGCGGAACATCCCCAATGACGTTGGTGGCCACCACGTAATCGTGAAGCCCTCGCTTCCAGAAGATGACGGGGCAGATGATCCAGATGGCGGCGCCGAACAGGACTGCGTATATCCCCATCACCACAAAGCCGCCGAAGATCCCAAGGTCCGGCGGAGTGTCTCTGAGCGGTAGGAACGGGAGGCCCAGGAATACCAGTGAGGCTCCTCGAAGGAGCTCGCGGGACAACAGGGTCGACCATGGGCAGCGTGAACCGTCCTCGCGGACCACGGATAGGCGGAATATCTGCTTGCCAAGGGTCCTCCCCCAACGCCAGTGCGACATGAGGGAACAGAGGGCGAAGTATCCGGCCAGGGGCGGCAGTAGCCAGACGCGGGGCAGAATGTCCCATGGCCGCTCCAACTCCGGCAATATCCAGAGCGGGGCAGGCACCTGATGGAGGAGTACAAGGGGGACCAGCGCGTCCACGAAGCCAGCGCTCAATCGCCTGACCGTAACGGGCAGGGCTGCAACCGCGCGTTCGTATGTGCCCATGACCATGTCCATGGTCGGCCCATCCTCACCCGCCTACAGGTCCTTGCTGACCAGCTCCGTGTAGTACTTCCAGACGCCGCCCATGGGGATGGGAGGCATGTTGGCGAGCGGGCGCGCGAGGTGCGGGGCCTGGCTCATCGCGGCCTGTCCCACAGCGAATTCGTCCATGCTCTCGTCAGGGATGCCCTTGTAGTCCGGCCCGAACGCCGCGAGCGCGACCCAGTTGAGACGCGACTGCTCCTCCAGGTGCAGCATGTTCATCACGGACTGCTCCATGTTGCGGCCCGTCGTCACCGCGCCGTGTCCGCGCAGGAGCAGGACGGGGCTGCTGCCGATAGCGTTTACCACCTGCATGCCGTCCTCTTCCGTGATGATGAGCTTGGAGTGCGGGAATACGGGGATGTCGTTCCGCACGAGCTGGTGGCCCTCGTTGGAGAGTGGCTTGAGCTTCACGTCGTTCAGGCCGAGGACGTTGGTGAAACGGGGGTGCGTGTGGACGACGGAGAGGACATCCGGGCGCTCGCGGTAGATGCAGGAGTGCATCTTGACCTCATAGCACTGGGAGGTGCCCTTGGGGCCGTCGATGTAGTTCCCGTCCACGTCGACGACGATCATCTCCTCGGGGCGGACGACGTGCAGGGCGTCGGTGGCGTAGCCGCGTCCCTTGACGACGAACAGGTCCGGCTGGTTGGGGACGCGCATGCTGACGTGTCCGAGCGATGCGAGGATGTGCGTTGCGAGTCCCATCTCGGCCAGAACGCGGTTGGCGATGGCGACTTCCCGTTTGACTTCGTCGATTTCGCGTGACATGGGGTTCCTCCCTGGTTTTTGAGACTTCCCCGCTTGTTATCACCGGCCGCATGGCGCGTCAAACGGGCGCGGAACTATACAGGGGCATCCTCTGTGAGGAGGTCCTCCAGGACGATGAGAGGCAACCCCTGGACGCGGCGGAAACCGGTGTCATTGGTGATGAAGAGTGAGCAGTCCGCCCTGAGAGCTGTTGCGGCGTGGAGAGCGTCGGGTGTTTTCAGCCCCGTCTCTGCGCGGAGGCGGGCGGCGTCCTCCCACAGTTGGCGCGTGGCCGGGACCAGCACCATCTCCCTGGCGGCGAATAGGGAACGGAAGACCGCTTCCAGGTCGGTATTACCCTCCCGCATGGGTCGCACCAGGGTCTCCGAGACGGCCAGTTCGCTGCATACAACGACGAGCCGTCCTGCCTCTGCCTGTTGCCAGACGGGATCGAGCAGCGTGCAATACGGCTCGTTGCGCTCCACGCTGTAGATGATGGCCGTGGTATCCAGGTAGATCGATCCGCGTGACGGAAGCGTCAGCGGTCCCAAGACGCCCGCTCTTCCTTGATGTAGTCGTCAACGTCCTTCGCAGTCTTGAACGAGCGTTTCCCCGGTCCTTCCGCGATGATCTGGTAGGCCGAGCGAGTCGTTGGCGGGGGCGCTGGCGAAATGACTACGTCTACGTCCTCGCCCACCGAGAGTCCCTCGTCCACGATTTCGATCCTGCCGCCTGACTGGACCCTTGCTCTGACGTGTAGCGTTTTCTGCATGGCGACGTCTCCCTGACCATTATATTCGGCCCAGGGTGTTCGTGGGCACGTCGGCCCTACGCCACCGGCGCGTGATACTCGAACAGTTCCGCGGCTGCCACAGCCTCGCCAACGAGCGCCTGCACGTCCAACCGCGCCTCGTGCTCGGCGATCTGTCCCGGCCGTACGGCGGTCGCAGGCGAGCGCGGGACGAACAGCGTGCAGCAGTCCTCGTCCGGCTGGATGGACGTTTCGAAGGTGCCGATGGCCTCTGCCTGGGCGATGATCTCGCTCTTGTCCATGCCGACGAGCGGGCGCAGTATCGGCATCGACGCCGCATCGTCGACGGTCGCGATGTTGCGGAGTGTTT
>DAOUHP010000144.1:0-3959 GCA_034428575.1 Dehalococcoidia bacterium
ACGGGAGCACGTCCGCTCGCAGGGCGCGCCCATCGTCGTGAAGGCGGACGGCCTCGCGGCGGGCAAGGGCGTCGTGGTCGCGCAGAGCGTCGATGAGGCGCTCGAGGCGGTGGACGGCGCGATGGTGGGCCGCGCGTTCGGCGCGTCCGGCGAGCGAGTCGTCATCGAGCAGTGCCTCGTGGGACAGGAGCTGAGCGTCTTCTGCTTCACCGACGGCGCACACGTGACGCCGCTCGTGCCCGCGTGCGACTACAAGCGCGTGTTCGACGGCGACGAGGGCCCGAACACCGGCGGGATGGGCGGTTACAGCCCACCTCCCTGGTGGGACGCCGCGCTGGAGCGGCAGATACGCGAGACGTGCATCGAACCGGTCATCCGCGAGATGGCGCGGCAGGGGTCGCCGTTCACCGGCGTTCTCTACGGCGGCCTGATGCTCACCGGCGACGGACCATTCATCATCGAGTTCAACGCCCGCCTCGGTGACCCGGAAACGCAGATCATCCTCCCCCGGATGGAGAATGATCTACTGGACGTGGTGGAGGCGTCGTTGGACGGCACGTTGCCCTCGCTCGACCTGCGCTGGAGCGATGAGTGCGCCGTTGGAATCGTGCTCACTCCCAGCGGCTACCCCGGTCCGCACGATACCGGCATGGCGATAGCAGGGCTGGCGGAGGCTGAACGGGAAGCGGCGGTCTTCCACGCGGGAACTGTCCTTGCCGAAGGCGGTGGGTTCACGACGGGCGGCTCGCGCACGATGACGATCGTAGGGCGCGGAGCGACGATGACCGATGCCCGCGCTCGCGCCTACGGAGCAGCGAAGGCGGTAACGTTCGAGGGCAAGCACTACCGCAAGGACATCGCATCGTTCGCTGTGGGGTGAGGGGCAACTCGACGTGCGCGTGATTGCAAAGAAAACGCTGCGTGAGTTCTGGAGGCGGCATCCTGACGCGGAGCGCCCGCTTCTCTCGTGGCACAGAGAGGTGGAGGACGAAGATTGGGATGCCCCCACCGGAGTGAAAGGCAGATACCCTCATGCGAGCATTCTCAGGAATAACCGAGTTGTCTTCAACATCAAAGGCAACACTTACCGCTTGGTTGTCATGGTGGCTTACCAGCGGAAGACTGTGTACATTAGGTTCGTAGGCACACACGCGGAATACGACCGGATAGACGCGACGGAGGTGTAAGGTGGGCGCTCTGACGCCAATCCGCACAGAGGCAGACTACGAAGCGGCGCTTGCACGCATCGAGCAATTGTGGGATGCCGCATTGGGTAGCCCTGAAGGCGACGAGTTGGACATCCTTGTGGACCTCGTTGAGTTGTACGAGTTGAAGTACGTGCCGATGGGCTACCCCAGCCCAGCCGCCGCCATCGAATTCCGCCTGGACCAGGAAGGCCTGACACCTGACGACCTCGCTCCGGATGTGGGAACACCTGCCCAGATCGCTGATATCCTCTCCGGAAGAGGCGAAATCACGCTCGCTACAGCGCAAGTGCTCCACAACCGCCTTGGTATTCCTTACGACGTGCTGCTACAGGAGGGACGCCCTTCCGCATCTATGGAGCGAAGCCGCTTGGTGCAGTAGCTCTGCCATACATCTATCGTTCAGGAGAAGTCCCGTGCCACAGGTAGGCATCATCGTTGGAAGCGCAACAGACCAGCCCGTCATGGAAGATACGCTCAAGACGTTGACGGACCTCGGCGTCGAGGCCGAACTCGTCGTCGCGTCCGCGCACCGGAACCCGAAGAAGGTGCAGGAGTACGTGGAGAACGCTCCTTCGACCGGCGTCGAGGTGTTCATCGCGGCCGCCGGAGGGGCAGCCGCGTTGCCGGGAGTCGTCGCCTCGCATACCACTCTGCCCGTCATCGGCGTGCCGATCGCGTCGAGTGAACTCGGCGGCGGCATCGACGCGCTCTATTCCATCGTGCAGATGCCCCCCGGCATACCCGTCGCAACGGTTGCCGTCGGGGCGTGGGGGGCGCGCAATGCGGCCCTGCTCGCGGCCGAGGTGCTCGGCATCAAGTATGCTAATATTCGAGATGCGGTGGAACAGTACCGCGAGCGGCTCCGCCAGCGCTGAACGACCCCTGCAACGCCCCGCCGAATGATCATCCTCTGCGATTTCGACGACACCGCCGCCGTGCAGAACGTCGGTCAGATGTTGCTGGAACGCTTCCAACCGGACTTGTCCCAGCCCGGCATCGTGCACTGGCGCGACGTGAGCAAGCGGCGCGCCGACGGCGAGATCTCGCTCGCGGAGTACCAGGAGATCGCGTTCCGCCAGATGACGGCAACGGTGGATGAACAGACGGACTTCGTCCGTACCAATGCACAGCTCCGTCCCGGGTTCGCCGAACTCGCCGCGTATTGCGCGGAGCACGGCATCCGGCTCGCCGTTGCGAGCCACGGGCTCGACTACTACGTCGAGGCGCTCCTCGACGAGTATGGCGTGGACGTGGAGTCCCACACCGTGCGGACGAACGGGTCCGACGCCAGGACGTACGAATACACCTTCGCGGACGAGGCATGCGCATGGTGGCCCGGCAACTGCAAGTGCATGGCGCTCGAAAACTCCCGCAGCGGCGGCGAGCATGTCGTCTACGCCGGAGATGGGGTCTCGGACGCCTGCCCTGCTGCCCGCGCCGACGCGGTCTTCGCCCGTGAGCCCCTCGCCGGCATCTGCCGCGAGCGCGGCATCGCCTACCTAGACCTGCCGGACTTCTTCCCCGTGCTCGAGTATGCGAAGGCGCGCGTGCTGGAGCACGCCCGAACGCGCGTACAGGCAGACCGATGATCGACCGTTACGCCCGAGAGGCGATGAAGCAGATCTGGTCCGACCAGGGCAAGTACGACCGCTGGCTCGCGGTTGAGATCGCTGTCTGCGAGGCCTGGACGAGGCTCGGCGTCATACCGGCGGAAGACATGCAGCGCATACGCGGCGCGTCATGGGACGCGGCGAAGCTCGACGAGAAGTTCGCGCAGACGAAGCACGACGTTACCGCGTTCCTCTACTCCGTCACGGCCGACCTCGGCCCCGAAGGGCGGTGGATACACTACGGCCTCACTTCCAACGACGTGTGGGACACCGCGACGGGCCTCCAGATGCGCGACTCCGCCGCGATACTGCTCGCGGACGTGGACGCGCTCATCGAGGCGATCGCCGAGCGCGCCATCGAACACAAGCACACGCTCATCATGGGGCGGACGCACGGTGTGCACGCGGAACCGACCACGTTCGGCCTGAAGCTGGCGCTCTGGTGGGACGAGATGCGGCGCAACCGGGGCCGCTTGGAGCGCGCCGCACAGGAAGCCTCCGTCGGCAAGATCTCGGGCGTTGTCGGCACGCACGCCACGGTCCCGCTCGAGGTCGAGACCTTCGCCTGCGAATCGCTCGACATTCCGTACGCCCCGCTCTCCAACCAGATCGTGCAGCGCGACCGCCACGCGAATTTCATGACGGCGCTCGCCGTCACGGCGGCCTCCCTGGAGAAATTCGCGACAGAGGTCCGTGGGCTGCAACGCACCGAAGTACACGAGGTCGAAGAGCCGTTCGGGGCAGGCCAGACCGGCTCGTCCGCGATGCCGCACAAGCGCAACCCGGACCTCTCCGAGCGCGTCTGCGGTCTCGCGCGGCTCATCCGGGGCAACGCACTCACCGCGCTGGAGAATGTCGCACTCTGGCACGAGCGCGACATCTCACATTCGTCTGCTGAGCGCATCATCCTGCCGGACGCGTGCATGGCCCTCGACTACATCCTGGACCTGTTCACCGGCATCGTGCGCGGGATGAACGTCTTCCCTGAGCGCATGATGGCGAATATCGAGTCGACGCGCGGACTGCTGTTCTCGCAGCGCGTCATGCTCGCGCTCATCGAGGCGGGGATGCCCCGCGAGGGGGCCTACCGCCTGATGCAGCGCCACGCTGCCGCGACCCGGGACGAGGGCGGGGACTTCCG
>DAOUHP010000145.1:0-40180 GCA_034428575.1 Dehalococcoidia bacterium
ACGCCGTAGAAGTCCGCGCAGGCGGCGAACTCGCTGGTCCGCACCGCAAGCAAGTATGCGATGCGCCCGCCGATGCAGAAGCCCGTAACGCCGAACGGGCCGGACACGTCCGGCAGGCCTCGGAGGCATTCCAGTCCCGCGAGCATGTCCTGCAGCAGTTCGTCATCCCGAAGGCTGTCCTTCAAGGGCATCGCTGCCTCGCGGCGCGCGGGATCCTCGAAGGCGTAGCCGGTCAACTGCGCGTTCGTGACGTCCGAGCGGTGGAAGAGGTAGGGCGCGATGGCGGCATAACCCGCCCCGGCAAGCTCGTCGCACTTCTCGCGGACGAAGCGGTCCACGCCGAAGACGTGCATCGCGACAACCACGCCGGGGTGGGGACCAGGAGCATCCGGGAGGGCGAGGTATGCGTCCACCGGCTTGCCGCCAACTTCCATGCTCACCCATTCCGACGCCATCGCCATCCTCCTTGTAAGAGACCTCTGCATAACCCTCACCGGACGCCCCCGCACCCCGCCGCAGTACCCTCTCCCCTTCGGCGAACTCAGGGCAGGCTCTAACCCTCTCCCCTTGCAGGGAGCCTTGCATAACCCATCGCCCACCCCCAGACCCCACCCCGGAGTACCCTCACCCTGGCCCTCTCCCCTTGTAGGGAGAGGGGATCAGTCGTCTTCGCTGATGACAAGCGCGCTCTTACCCTTGATCTGTCGCGACTCCTGGTAGCGATGGGCTTCGACGGCCTCCGCAAGCGGCCACGTGCGATCGATGGTGGGCTTGAGCCTGCCTTCGCCGAACCAGCCGAGGATCATCTCGAAGTCCTCGCGCGGCGTGAGGCTTCCGCCCGCGCCCATTATCGAGACCGCGTTGCGGTAGAGATCAACAACAGGAAAGCTGGTCTGGCGTCCACCGGCCCCACCGAACACGGTGAGCCGCCCGCCGCGCGCCAGGGCGGTGATGCCCTTCGCGAGAACGTCGCCGCCGATGCCATCCACGATGACGTCCACCCCGCGCCCGCCAGTAAGCCGCTTCGCCTCCGCCGCAAAGTCCTGCTCCACGTAGTTGATGCCGTGGTCCAGTCCGTACTGCGCCGCCCACTCGAGCTTCTCGGCGCTGCTCGCGGTGCCCAGAACGGTCATGCCGAGCTGTTTCGCCAGTTGGATAGCGGCGATGCCAACGCCGCTCGCGGCCGCCTGCACGAGAACGGTGTCGCCCTCCCTGCCGCCGCCACGGACGCGGAGCGCCGACCAGGCCGTGGTGTAGATGATGGTGAGTGTCGAGGCTTCGACGAGGCCCAGGTTGTCCGGCACGACGTACGCCGAGCGTTCCGGCACGACGACGTACTCTGCGTACGAGTACGGCGGCTGGCGAGCGATGACACGGTCGCCGACGCGCACCGACGTGACGTCTTTCCCGACCCGGGCGACGACGCCAGCGCCCTCTATGCCGAGCATGGCGGGAAGGTCCACCACCTGCCCCATGCGTCCGCCGCGCCGCGACACCTCCGCGGGGTTGACGGCCGAAGCCGCAAGCCGCACGAGCACGTCGCCGTCACCGGGTTCGGGGTCCGGGACGTCTTCGAGGCGCAGCACTTCCGGCCCGCCGACCTCGTGGAATCGCACCGCCTTCATCGATGCCTCCTTACGTGATTCGATTATCCGCCCGGCGCGCGGATGAGGCAAACGGGTGCGTTCCCAGAGCCCTCACCCCCAGGGAACCGCTCCAAGGCCCTCGCCCTAACCCTCTCCGCCAGGAGAGGGAATCAACGCCACCCGTTCGGGGACGCTCAACACGGCGAGCCCCCCCATGCCCCGCCGGTTCACCCTCACCCTGACCCTCTCCCCTCAAGGGAGAGGGGATCAGACACTGCCGACACTCTCACCTCTCGGTCAGGAGATGGCGTTGATGCCGGTGAGGTGACGCCCGAGGATGAGCTGGTGCATGTGCTGTGTGCCTTCGTAGGTGTGCACCGTCTCCAGGTTCATCGCGTGGCGCATGGGCGGGAGGTCGTCGGTGATGCCGGCTGCGCCGAGCAGATCGCGAGAGGTACGGGCGATCTCCAGCGCCGTGAGAGTGTTGCTGTACTTCGCCATGCTGATATGCGACCAGTGCAACGCGCCCGCCGCCTTCAGCCGCCCCAGTTGCAACGCGAGCAACTGCGCCCTGGAAAGCGACGTCGCCATGTCCGCGAGTTTCTGCTGCACGAGCTGGAACGACGCGAGCGGACGCCCGAACTGCTCGCGCTCCTTCGTGTACTCGATGGCGGTGTGCAGGCAGTCCGCGGCCGCCCCGCAAACGCCCCAGGCGATGCTGTATCGCGCCGCATTGAGGCATTGCAACGCCGATCCGAGGCCGCGCGTGCCGGGGAGCAGCGCGTCCTCTCCCACACGGACGTCGTCCAGAAAGACGGCGCTGGTCACGCTCATGCGCATGGAGAGTTTGTTGTGGATGTCCTCCCTCCGGACACCGGGCAAGGCCGTGTCCACCAGGAAGCCGCGCACCGCGTCGCCCAGCTTCGCCCACACCACGATGACGTCGGCGATGCCGGCGTTCGTGATCCACATCTTGCCGCCGTTGAGCGTGAAGCCGTCCGCGGTCTCGACGGCGTGGGTCTCCATGCCGCCGGGGTCCGAGCCGTGGTCTGCCTCGGTCAGGCCGAACGCACCGAGGACGCGTCCGGCCGCCATCTCCGGCAGGTAACGCTCCCGATGCTCCTCAGTCCCGAAAGAATGGATGGCGGTCATGGCCAGCGATGACTGGACGGACGCGAAGGAGCGGTAGCCGGAGTCGGCGCGTTCCAACTCCTGCATGACGAGGCCGTAGGCGACGGGGCCAAGTCCGGCACACCCATAGCCCTCCAGGTGCGCGCCGAACAGGCCGAGCTCGCCCATGCGCGGGACCAGTTCCAGCGGGAACGTGCCCTCGCGAAAGTGCGGGACAACGGCGGGCAGCGCCTCTGCTTCGACGAAGTCGCGGACGGTGTCCCGTACCTGGCGCTCGTCATCGGTGAGTTGCGATTCGATATCCAGGAGGTCTATGCCACGGTATGGCTGCATACGGAGTCCTCTTCTTGCGTGCTTGCGGGATTGTAGCAAGCGGCCCGGCTTGATGAGGCATCGCGATCATTCCGTGCCATAAAAGAGGCCCTCCGGTGACCGGAGGGCCTCTTCGTTTGTCTCAGTGACCAGTGCGGCTATGCAGGACAGTGGCTGGGAACAGCCTGCTCCGCCTTTGTAGCCGCCAAGTCGGCGGTCGCCTCGGCGATCTGCCTGTCGAGTTCGGCTTCGAACGCGGGGTAGAACGCGGTGGCAAGGGCCCATGCCGCGTCAGAAACGTTGACCGGCTTCTCTCCCAAGCCCTGGTCGCGGTCAGCCTGGAGCAGCGCGAGGTCCGCCTCCATCTCAGCGACTTCCGCCGCGATGGCAACACGGTCAGTCAGGCGGCAGAAGGCCAACGGCATGGTGGTGATGGCACCCAGCGTGCCGGGGTCGACCACGCTGAGGGTCCGCATGCGCTCGACGTCGCCGTCGCCGGGGCCGATGCCAGAGCGCTGTCGGGTGAAGCGCCCGAGCGTCCAGACGGTTGTCCACGCGCCCTGCTCGTTGGCGACGAGCGTGTTGTTGTCGCTCGTGTTGGTCACGTAGTTGGTGATGTCGGAAGGCGTCCCGGGGCCGTCGTTGATGAGGAGGATTACCTCCTGACCCGGAGCGAAACCGGCGCCCCAGATGCGGACGGACTCGCCGGACGAGCGGGCCCCCAACTGGTGGTTGACGATAACGTCTTCCGCGACGACGGCCTCCACCCCCGTGATATGGCTGTCAGCAGACGCCCGAGGGGAGAAGATGGAGTTTCCAGCCACCAGGCCGAAGAGCAGTCCCATGCCGATAAGCGCGAGAACCACGGCCCGGGGGTGAGTTGCGAATGTCTTAGTCACGATTACCTCCTGTGGACCTTAGGCTTACGCCGAGCAGAAGCCAGGGACTTCCGCGGGTTCTGCGCCTTCTTCAAGATCTTCATTGCGCGTCAGGTCGCAGAGCGCGATCGGCGCGGTGGCCAAGGTGCTGTAGGTGGCTGCATCCACGGCCCACATGGTGGCCATACGCTCTGTTCCAACGTTCGGGCGGGTGAAGCGGCCGAGCCGCCACTTGGTCGCGAAGGCGCCATCGTCGTTCACGATGAGCGGCCAGACGCTGCCCGCGCCGTCACGGTAACGGCCGGGGTCGCAGTTACCCTCGTTGTCCCAGCGGCAGGCGCTGATCACGTAGAGCGCGCCCTGGAAGTCCGCTACCAGGAGCTCCACTTCGATGCCGGGGGCAAAGCCGGAGCCGTAGATCCAGACTTCTTCAGGAGAGCGGCTCGCCCCCGTGTCGAATTCGACCTCGGTGTGAGAGAGGACGATGCTCTCCCCTCCGGTCGCGTGGCCGTCCGCGCTTGCGCCCGGACCCGTAGTCAGTGCGATGGCGAGCAGCAAGCCCACCGTGAAGAGGCCAGCGGTCAGCAAGACCGCGGTCCCTTTCGTTACAGTTTTGGTAGCGCCTGTCACTGGATCCTCCTACTTAGCGATTCTTCAATGGGTAGGGGTCAGGCCGAGCAGTGGCTCGGTACATCGCCTTCGCCACGGCCACTGATGTTGCAAAGCGCCAGCGGAGCGGCTGCCAGCGGATCAAACGATTCCGCGTCGACGGCCCAGACGGACTCCATGCCCTCGCCGCCAACACCGGTACGAGTGAAGCGACCGAACGTCCACTCGAACCCGAACGCACCTTCGTCGTTGGCGACGACATCGACGCCCGAAAGAGCGCCGACATCCGTTGAAACACCGCGCTGGTCAGCAATGAGGATCAGGAGGCTCTGGCCTGCGTTGAACCCCGAGCCGTAAATCCAGACGGCGGTCCCGGAGCTACGCGTCCCCGGAACGAAGTCCGCCTCATTCGGCGTGACGACAAGCGTCTCCGCGCCGGTGCTGTGACCGTCGGCGCGCGCTCCTTCGTTCGTGGCAAGCGCCGCCGCGAGGGCCAGCCCTACCAGTACAGCAGCGGCCAATGAAACCAAAGCGAACCGCGGCGACAGTAGCGAATGCGTTCGAATCACGGCTTTCCTCCTTAACCCGATGCTCGCAGCCAAACAACAACGTGCTTACCGCGAGTGCGGCGCAGAGGCTATAAGGGTTGCCGCTGCGTGTCAAGCGTTCAGCAATCATACCCGATTTCGGCCGCGCAAGGAACAGTTCCCCGGCTACATCGTAAGGGAGACCTTGAGTGCACCGCCCGCCGGTTCGTGGGCCAGCTCGAAAGCGTCGCGCACCTGCTCCAACGGCAGCGTGTGCGTGACGTACGGGGACATGTCTATCTCTCCCTCCGCAATGAGCCGAAGCGCCTGCCTGAACGACACGAGGCCCGGCTCGTCCTGCGCTCCGAATATGGTGCGGACGTCCAGCCGTTTGAGGAAGTAGGTACCCAGGTCGAACGGCACCCGGTCGAAACCCATCGGCAGGCCGAACACGTGCACGTGCCCTTCGGCCCTCGCCATGCGCACCGCCTGGTCCAGCGTCTCGTGGCCGCCCACCGCGTCCACGATCACCTCGGCTCCCTCTCCGTCCGTCAGCTGCAACACTGCATCCACCGCTGCATCGCCTGTCACATCGAGGGCCTCGTCCGCCCCGAGCGCCACGCCTGCGGCGCGCCGGTCAGCGTTCGGTTCGATCGCGATGACCCTCGCCGCGCCGAGGCGCCGGAGGTAGAAGTCATGAAAGAGGCCGGCGCTCCCCTGCCCGATGACGACTGCGGTCTTTCCCGTCATCTCCGGCAGTTTGCGGGCAGCGAAGATAACGGTGCCCAACTGCTGGGCCATCATCAACTCGGCGAGGGGGGGACCTTCAGGCAATTCGATGATGAAATGCGGCGAGACCGCCTGGTACTCGGCGAAGTTCCGGGCCTCCCAGATGTTCGGGACGGTGAGGACGAGCGCGCCCTCCCGCAAGCCGGTCGAGCCGGGGTCCACGATGGTACCGACGCCTTCATGCCCGGGCTCGCCCGGCTCCATCGGATACGTGTTGCGCGGCCAGCCGTGGTAGACGTAGTGCAGGTCCGTGCCGCAGATGGACGCCATGTGCATCCGCACGAGCGCCTTCTCGTCGTCCGGCTCCGGGACGAGGACCTCGTCGCAAACGATGTCGCGCAGACCCCTGAGGATGGCGGCTTGCATCATGGACATGGGCGAAACTCCCGCTCGTCTCGCTGAGTGGTTCCCTAGCCTATCAGGCTATCCACTGTTATGATGAAGCGCACAATGGTCAGCGATCCCGCGCTCGTCATCTATACACGTCCCGACTGCACCTACTCGGACGCGCTGCTGTACGACCTCAGGAAGGATGGGGTCGAGTACAAGCAGGTCGACCTCGAGGAGCACCCTGAGCTGATCGGAGAGGTGGAGCGGTTGACAGGCGGCGAGCGGATAACTCCGGTGATGGTGGAGGGAAACCTTGTCATCGTCGGTTATCATGGGATCGGTTGAGCGTTCTGACCGCCCCGGTGGGACCGGGGCAAGCTACCGCGGCCCGGTGGTGTAGCCTGGTTTAACACACCGCCCTGTCAAGGCGGAGATCGCCGGTTCAAATCCGGTCCGGGTCGCCAGCAGCGGCAGCAACAGTTAAAGCCCCCGCGATGCGCGGGGGCTTTGCTTGTCACCCCCATCCTAACCTTCCCCCATCAAGGGGGAAGGGACCAGGCGCCTTTCTCCTATCGAGGGAGAAGGGACCGGGCGCCGGAGGGCCGCTACTGGCTGGGGTCCTTCACCTTGCGCAGGTACGGCTTCACGGTCTCCCACCCGTCCGGGAAGAGTTCCTTGGCAGCCTCGTTGTCGACGGCGGGAAGAATGATGACGTCCTCGCCCTTATTCCAGTTCGCCGGAGTCGCAACCTTGTGGCCGGCAGTGAGCTGGCAGGAGTCCAGGACACGGAGCAGTTCATCGAAGTTCCTGCCCGTGCTCATCGGGTAGGTGAGGCTCATCTTCACCTTCTTGTCCGGGCCGATGAGGAAGACGGTGCGCACGGTCTGGTTCGTCGCCGCGGTACGGCCCTCGGAGGGCGCCTCCTCAGCGGGAAGCATGTCGTACAGCTTGGCGACATCCAGTTGGTCGTCAGCGATTATCGGGAAGTTGAGGGGGGTACCGCCGATCTCTTCGATGTCGGCTGCCCAGCGCTGGTGGTCTTCGACCTTGTCGACACTGAGTCCGATGACCTTGCAGTTGCGACTGGCGAATTCACCGTTGACCTTAGCGACGTAGCCAAGCTCGGTAGCGCAGACAGGGGTGAAGTCCTTGGGGTGGGAGAAGAGAACCGCCCAGCCGTCACCGATCCATTCGTGGAAGTTCACGGTGCCGTCGCTGGTTTCAGCGGTGAAGTCAGGGGCCGTGTCGTTGATGCGTAGCGCCATGATGTGCATCTCCTTGTGCTCGCCCGCGGTGGTCGTCACCACGGGGCTTCTTTCTCGTGGTGCCTTCTCAAATCCAGCCGCGAGGCTTCAACACAAGCACATTCTCTTTCACTCTCCTTGTCACAGGATTCAGACCGGTCTGGCTCCCGCGGTAGGACTCGAACCTACGACCAATCGGTTAACAGCCGACCGCTCTACCAACTGAGCTACGCGGGAACGTGGGTGCCATTGTAGCAAACGTGGGCGAGGGTAAGGCAGGGCGTGACAGGACGAGTGGGTCGAGCGGCAGAGGTTGCTCCCGTTCACCCCGGATGGCGCGCCTCCTATGCTATAGTGAGATACAGCGCCGCTCCTTTCGTCCAAGGGCAGTGCCAACAGCGTGGGGATATAGCTCAACTGGGAGAGCGCCGCGTTCGCAATGCGGAGGTTGGGGGTTCGAGTCCCCCTATCTCCACCACCTCACACCCCACCCGACCGATCTATCCTTGCCGTACGCGTCGCAGGCCTCACCGGCCTGCCTACAGTCGACGCAGCGACAAGTCGCCGCATTGCCCAGGGGCGGCGCAAGGCCTACAGGGCAAGTTACAGGTCGAGGCCTCCCAGCGCACGGGCACGCTCCATGAATGAAGGGGACAGCGTGACGCCGCTGGCGGCCGCATTGGACTCCGCTTGCTCCGGAGTCTTGCATCCCGGAATCGCCGACGAAACAGCGTCGAAACTCAGCACCCAGGCCAGCGCCGCATGGGTCATCGGAACACGCTCGTCCTCCGCCCACGCCCGGAGCTGTTCGGACGCGGAATAGCGCAGGTCCATCTGTTTCTTGACGTCTTGCCGCACCGCGCCGGCGCTCCGTCGATCGTTTGCGGGGAATTGGAAGTCTCGGGTGTATCTGCCCGTGAGGACGCCGCTTCCGAGGGGCACGCGGATGATGAGTCCGATGCCGAGTTCCAGGGCTCGCGGCAGAATGAAATCCGCGGCCCGCTGCTCCGCGATGTTGAGCGTCACTTCCATCGACGTGAAGGCCGGCTGCTTGAAGACGAGTTCCGCTTGCTCGTTCTGGGAACGCGAAAGGACGGAAGCTCCATAGCTCCTGATGAGGCCGTCCTCCCGAAGGGTCTCCAGCGCTTCGATGACGGCCGGGTCGGTGAGCTGGTCGTCGCTCGGCTGGTGGAGGAGGTAGACGTCAATATGGTCGCGGCGGAGTCTCCGTAAGCTGCCCTCAGCAGCAGAGCGAACCCTCGACGGCGTGAGGCCGGCACCCGCACTCACCTTCGTACAGATGACGACGTCCGGCAGGTTCCCCAGCACGCGTCCGATCAACTCCTCGCTCTGCCCATCACAGTAGCTCTCCGCAGTGTCGAAGAACGTCACGCCCGAAGCGTAGGCCCGCTCCAGCATGGCGGCGCCCGTCGCTTCGTCGTTGAAACCGTAGGTGCCTTGTCCAGCGATCGAGTCGGTGCCGACGCCTACTTCGGACACCGCTATCCCCGTACGGCCAAGCTGGCGATACCGCATCTTCTTCCTCCCCGGGCGCCCGAACGGATGTATGGATGTATGAAGGCACCCGCGCGCGCTTGCGCGTAAGGCTAGCGACACTCCCGTTCAGACCACAAGGAGAACACATGGAAGCCGTGCCGGCGAGCAACATTGGAAAACATACCGGGGCACCGGCCAAGCCCGTTTGACAGCGGGTGTAGACTCGCAGCGAGTCCCGCCCTCGGAATTACCACCCCGACCCTCCCCCGGAGAGGAACGATGTAGGACCCTCGGCTGCCAAGCGGCCATTGGACCGCCCGCTGCGCGACACGGGCAGTTGCACTCCAAGGAGTTGAGGATGGTCGATTACAAACTGTTCTCCGCAGACTCCCACGTCACCGAGCCCGCAGACCTATGGGTCGAGCGCATCGACCGCAGTTTCTCCTTCCGGGCCCCTCGCGTCGTCTCACTGGAGAAAGACGGCAAACTCCAGGATTTCATGATCTACGAAGGGTACCCGCCGCATCCGGTGGAGCCGGGAATCGGCGCCGCAGGCAGGGAGCGCGGCGGCGGAAGCGGCGAATTCAAGGCCAAGAGCTACCACGAAGCGCTGCCCGGCGGTTGGGACCCGGCGGTGCGCCTCAACGATCAGGACCTGGACGGTGTCGATGGGGAGATCATTCACCCCACATTGGGCTTCCGCATGTTCTGGCTGAAGGATGCCGCATTGCAGCGGGCCTGCTTCCGCGCCTACAACGATTGGCTCGCCGAGATGTGCAGCTACGCACCCAGCCGGCTGTTCGGTGTCCCGCTGATCTCCCTCTATGACATCGACCTGGCGTGCGAAGAGTTGCGCCGCGTCAACAAGCTGGGGCTCAAGGGAGCCATGATCTGGCAACAGCCGCCGGTAGACTTCAAGCCATACAGCGACCCGTACTACGACCCATTCTGGGCGACCGCCCAGGACCTGGGCGCGCCCATAGCCCTGCACGGCATCACCGGGCACGGCGAGAGCAGGTACTCAATCGCCTACTGGAACCCGGAGTCCATCCTTGGCAACGTGACGCGACACCACGAGATCGAGCGCACGCTCGCCCTGTTGATCCTTTCGGGCGTACTCGAGCGCTTCCCGCGCCTCAAGGTCATCTCGGTAGAGAATCACACTGACTGGCTACCCGTCTGGATGAACCGACTGGACGGGTCTATCCGAAGAGCGCCGGCGACGTTCCCGACCAAGCTTTCGATGACCCCGATGGAATACTTCCACCGCCAAATCTACGTTACATACATCAACGAGACGGACGCAGTAGGCAAACGCGAGCTGATCGGCCTGGACAACCTCATGTGGTCCTCCGACTACCCGCACAGTGCCTCCACCTGGCCGAAGTCGCGGGAGATCGTCGCGCGCGACTTCGACGGGTTGCCAGGGCAAGAGCGGCGCAAGATCGTCCGGGACAACGCTCTCAATCTGTTTGACCTGGCAGCGGTAGCAGCGTAGTGAAGGCATAGCGGGCGGCCAAACGCCACGCGCTATGTTCGATCGATAGACGAGACCCGGTCATGGGGCAGGAGGGCGCGCTATGTTCGGACTAGAAGTCAGGCGAAGCTTCTCAAAACTGGTCGCCGGATACCCTGGCGGCTGGAAGAAGTATGCCCGCGGCGACGATGCCATGCGCTGGGGAAAGACGCCGCCGTTCGTCCAGCCGGAGGACCCCGACGATCGCCGTAGTCTCATACCGGCCGAGGGCCTCGCGGAGTACTGGTACCCGGCCCTTCCAGCCAAGGACGTCGGCAAGAGGAAGCCCGTGGCGCTGAAGATCGTCGGCAAGGACCTGGTGTTCTTCCGCGACAAGAATGATGAAGTACAGGCGCTATGGGACTACTGCCCGCATCGCGGGGCCTATCTCTCATGGGGTGACTGCTTCTGGAACGGGACTGTCAGTTGCCCCTACCACGGGGCGACGTTCAACGGCGACGGCGAGTGTGTCGCCTTCATCACCGAGGGCCCGGACTCGAAGATGGTGGGCAGGATGAGGGCCCGCAAGTACCCGACGATCACGTTGAAGGGGACCGTCTTCGTTTGGACCGGCGAGGGGGAGCCGTCAGACCCCAAGGAAGACATCCCGCCGGAGTGGTTCGAGCCGAACACGACGCTGATTCTGACGACCTGGCGTTACTGGCACTGCAACTGGATGATCGCCCTGGAGAACAACGGGGACGCCCACAACATGTGGTACGTGCACCGCAACTCCTTCCGGCAGCTGCGTTCCAACCGTGGAGGCCGCGACCGTTCCCCCGTTGGATACCGCATGCAGATGGTCAACAACCATGCCGTCGATACGATCAGTCCCAGCCGGGACAACATGGGGGCCAGAGACAAGGTCAACTACTATGCAGACGAGAGTGGCAAAGTCCCCTTCAAGCTGTATTACCCCGGCGTGGACGGATACTGGCCCAAGCACCGATACCGGGTGCTCTGGGGATGGATCCACGACGGTATCGTGAGCTGGCGGCGGAAGGCCCGTCAGAAGCGAGCGTTCCAGAACGACCTGAATTGGGAAGGCGTAACGCTGCCGGGGATCATCCGGTCCAACCACACGACACACATGTACACGCGGTGGCCGGTGGCCGTGGACAAGGACATCACCCGGGTCTACTACGCCTTCGGCACGCGGCCCGGCAATGTCTGGGGGCGCCTCTACGACCGGCTGACGTTCGCCCTGTACCTGAAGTGGATGCTGTTCTTCAACTTCTCCGATCAGGACTACGACGCGATGCGGTCCTGCAGGTACCAGTACCCGGAGTACCTGTCGTCGACGGACAACTGCGTCGTCATGCTGCGCCGGCTGATCACTGAGCACGGCCGAGGCGTGAAGAAGCTGGTGGAGGTCCAGGAGCAGACCACCGCAGAGAAGCTGGTCTACGAGGCAGACCGGTTGCTGGGTCAGCAGCCCGACGAGGACCTGATCGGCTCCGGCAGCAGCCGAAGCGCAGGCCCGGGCGCCTGAGCGTGTGGCCAGGGCAACGACCGCGAACAGGAGACCTGGCTCCGGCGCAAGGAAATGCCGTCTTCCGGCGCCCGTAGGCGCCCGGTCGCGCCAGACCTCGGTCTAGTTGAGAGCAAGGAGGACATCCCATGACGCAAGCAACAAAGGTCCTGGACGAACGAGCGGCCGGAGGCAAGCGCCTCCTTGGAAAGATAGGCGTCGTCACAGGCGGTGGGCAGGGCCACGGTCGGGCGACGGTCAAGCGCTTCGCCGAGGAGGGCGCCAGCGTGATGATCGCCGACCGCAACCCTCCAGGAGCCGAGCGGGTACGCGACGAACTCCTCGATTACGGGGCCGACTGCGACATCTGGCTGGGCGACGTGGGGAGTCCCGAGGCTGCCCAGAGCCTCATGCAGGCAACGGTTGAACGGTTCGGGCGCATCGACATACTGGTCAATGTCGTCGGGGGCACCTTCGCGCTTCCCGGCAGTGGCAAGCGAGGCTGGGAGAAGACACCCGAGGACATCGTCGCCAACATCCAGAACAACCTGTTCACCTGTCTCTGGTGCACGTGGGCCGTGATGCCCTATATGGTCGAGCAGAAGTCGGGTTCGATCATCACGTTCGGCTCTCATTCAGTGCGCGGCACCGACAGGATGCCGTATGCGGTATCGAAAGGCGGCATCGGGGCCCTGGTGACGAGCATGTCGCTCGAACTCGCCCCTCACAACGTCCGCATCAACATGGTGGTTCCGCATGCCAGCAGCCGAGCAGAAGGCGACGTCCTGGTAGGCCGCATCCCCGGCGACACCGCTTCGGCGGAGAGCAAGCGAACGCACGGGTCGAGGCCTGATGTCTCGGACCCACACCTGTCGCCGATACCGATGCTCCGCCCGGGAACGCCGGAGGAGGTGGCGGCAGCGGTCACGTTCTTCGCGTCGGACGATTCGACATTCACCACGGGGGAGTCCATCTGCGTGGGCGGCGGAGCCTTCTGTCGACTGTAGACTGGACCACCCCCGAACCAGGAAGGAGGCCACAATGGGCGAGATACTTGGAATAGGTTGCAGTCACGGTCCGGGCGTGGTGGGCGACCTGCGAAGAGGAAGCCACTACCTGCGGCAACACATGGAAGAGGACGAGACGCCCGAGGAGCTGAAGGACCCGCGGAACTGGCCTCAGCAGATGCAGGAGGAGTGGGGGGATGACGAAGGACTCACGCACGCCAGGAGGTACCAGGAGATCCTCCAGCCTGCGTACCGCAAGGCGCGGGCCGCGATCGATGAGTTCCGTCCAGACTTCGTGCTCATCTACGGCGACGACCAGTACGAGTGCCTCAAGGAAGACCTGCTCGTCCCGTTCAACGTCTTCGCAGTCGACGCCGTTGAGGGTCGCATGCGGGGGACGGACACCGGAGGCGGCAACGCCCGTATCCTCGGCCACAAGGAGGCGGCCAACTACCTTGTGCGCGAGCTGATCAACAGCGGGTACGAGGTCGGCTCCTCGTGGGGACTGCCCCATGGCGAGATGTTCGGGCACGCATTCACCGTGACCCTGCGGTATATGGACCTCGACGGCGACAATCCGTGGACGTATCCCATCATTCCCTTCGCCGTCAATTGCTACGGAAACGACCTGCGGGTACCCAGCGAAGAGTACCCGAACCCCAGCGGGATCGGCCGGCGCCTGGAGAACGTGAAGGTGCCACCGCCGCCGGGTCCCATCCCCTCGCGCTGCTACGACATGGGCATGAGGGTCGGCGAGATCCTGAGGGCCAGCCCGTATCGCTCGGTGGTCATCGGTTCGTCCAGCTGGTCTCACGCGTCATTGACGACGAAGAACCACTACATGTGGCCGGACGTGCCGACCGACCGGGAACGCCTGGCCGAACTCGAGTCCGGCGAGACCTGGAAGTGGCGCGACCTCACGGCCGATCAGCTCCAGGACTCCGGGCAGCACGAGTTCCGGAACTGGATCTGCCTCGCGGGAACGATGCACGGCCGCAAGGCTGAATACGTGGCGTTCGCCGAGGCGTACACCAACAACTCGTGCAAGGCTGTTGCGATCTACGAACCGAACGAGTGAGAGTCTGAGAGGGCCGGTAAGGGCGAACGAGCGAGACCTACACACAGAGAGTGGTAATTGCCCACGCGACTTGACGTAGGCCGTGGGAATGAGGTGAAGCTGATGGCGGCGACCCGCGTGATCTCAAGCGATGCGCACCTCGAGGTTCTACCCGAACGTTGGACCCACCGCGTCGAGTCCAGATATCGGGACATGGCCCCGAGGCGGGTGGTGCTCCCCGACGGCGGCGACGGCCTGGTGATCGGCGACGGCCCGGTCCAGGAAGCCAACGCCACCGACCTCCGCGCCGGACGTCCGGAGGGCCAGTGGAAGCCATTCGGCATGCGCTACGAGGACGCCGGGGGCACCGGCCCGCCGGAGCAGCGCCTCAAGGAACAGGAGACCGACGGCCTCGACGGCGAGGTGCTCTACCCGGGCCAAGTGGGCGGGCCAAGCTTCTGGCGCAGTATCGAGGACGACGCCGCGTACAACGCGGTCGTCCGTGGCTACAACGACTGGCTGGCCGAGGAGTACTGCTCCGTCGCTCCCGACCGCCTGATCGGGCTGGGCGTGCTCCCCTGGACCAACACTGACGATATGATCGCCGAGATGGAACGCTGCGCGAGGCTCGGGTTCAAGGGCGTCCTGCTCGGCGTGTTCCCCAACGGCAGGGGTTATCCCACCGCCGACGACGACAGGTTCTGGGCTGCCGCGCTCGACATAGACATCCCCATTACCGTCCACGTTCAACTGAGCCGGTCAGGGTCCCTGGCCAAGGACCCCACGTTCGTCTATCCAGTGACGCCGCCGCCCGAAGTCGCCAGCCGCATACGCCGGGGACCCATCGACCGGATGTCCCGGTTCGGCCTGGAGCCGGCCCTCTCGCTCTCGCAGCTCGTCCTGGCCGGTGTCTTCGACCGCTTTCCCAAGCTCAAGCTCTTCTTCGCCGAGACTCGTGTCGGGTGGCTTCCCTTCTGGTTCGAGCAGTGCGACCTGCAGTACTTCCGCACTTTCGAGTGGGCAAAGGACATGCTGGGCGCACCGCGTCTCGACAGGCTCCCGAGCGAGTACCTCAAAGAGCACATCTACTGGAGCATCCAGTACGAGAAGGCTGCGGTTGACCTGCGCTATCACATCGGCGTCGACCACCTGTTGTTCGCCACCGACTTCCCGCACATCGAGTGCGAATACCCGAACACCCAGCAGTTGCTCGGGGAACTCTATGCGGACGTCAGCGAGGAAGAGCGCGAGCGCATATGGGCAGGGAACGTCATCGACTACTTCAGGCTGTCGTAAGGAAACGAGGCGATTCGTGGGCGGCGAAGAAACTGTCTACGTTTTTCGGAATGACTCAGGCCATCTATCGGCGGATAACCTCGATGGCCGGATGAACCAAAGTTGACATGCGAATCAGGACGTGCCTAGCATAACGATTGGCGTCAAGGGAAAACTATACGCCCACAGGAGGGTTTCATGAGCAAGAGTGCCAGACGAACCGTCCGATCGATAGCCTTATCCCTGATGATCGTACCCTTGGTCGGTGCGATGGCAGCTTGCGGGTCGGAAGCGCCAACGGCAACACCCACGTCCCCTCCACCCCCACCGCCGGAAGCCGCACCGACTCCGACTGCGATGGCGGAGCCGGCGCCTGCTGACACGCCAGTACCCACGCCAACGGCTGACCCCTGGATAGCGGAATGGGATGCGCTGGTCGCGGCTGCTCAGGAAGAGGGTGAGCTGGTCTCCATACAAGGAGGATCCCAGGGCCGAGACTTCGCGCTCCTCATGGACCACTTCGGAGAGTTGTTTGACATCGAAGTCGTCGTGACGACCGGCCAGGCCCGCGGGATCGCCGACAGGGTGATAGCGGAGCGGGCCAACGGTCTGTTCGAGGTGGACATCTGGCAGACCGGCGGCATCCCGACAGGCTCGTTCGGTCGCGTGGCCATTGCGGACGGGTTCATCCCGGTGCGCGATTGGTTCGTCGAGCCTTACGCGTCGAACCCGGACAACTGGCTGAACGGCGAGTGGGTCCTGGGTGACGTCGACTTCGAGGACATCCTCTGCTACGCCTCCAACGTGAGACTGGCAGAGTGGGTCATCAATACCGACATCGTCGACCCCGCCGAGCTCAAGACGGTCGACGACCTGCTCAAGTGGGACGACGGCCAGATCGTCATGACCACGGACCCGCGGTTCGGCGCCGAGGGCATCAGCACGATCACGCCCCTCTTCGTGTCCGACGCAGGCCGTGAGTGGTACGAGCGACTCTGGAACGAAGCCAAACCGACGTTGACGACTGACGTAGGCCAGGGCCTGGACGGCTTGATCCGGGGCACATACGCCATCGCCGACATCGGCGGGGCGGGCGACACGCAACTGCAGGAAGCACTCCAACTGGGCTTCCCCATCGCCGAGCATGAGGTCGAGGGCTTCCCAACCTGGCGCGTAGGCGGAGGGGGTTGTTTCGCGGTCTTCAAGAACGCAGTGAACCCGAATGCGGCCAAGCTGTTCGGGAACTGGATGCTGAGCGAGGAGGGCTGGAACGCCCGGGTCGACACGATCAGCCAGATCCCCGAATCCGTCGGCGGCTCAACGTACAATTCGATCCCCCTGATCAAGGGTTACTCCGTTGAGCACATCGAGCCGCGCCTCAGGCTGGCGGAGGGCGAGTCGTGGTACTCGGTCCAGACCGACCCGAACGCCGAACAGATCGCGGCCGACGCCCTCGCGTGGGCTACAGAGGTAATCACGAACGCCGGCTACTAGAAGTCGAGCGGGATGTGGCATGCGCCCGGAATCGGGCGCATGCCACCAGAACTGATGAAGCGCTTACGCCTACGAAAGCCCATTCGCCAAGACCAACGGGCTTTCGCAGGTCACGCGAAGCATCCATTCAGTTCCGAGCAATCAGCAAGGCGCAGCCCGGGAGGTGGACGAGATGGTCCAGCAGCAGGTTGAAGTCCTGGACCTGATGGCGGCAGGAGGCAGGCGGCTCGTCGATCGAGTGGCCATCATCACCGGTGCAGGCCAGGGCCACGGGCGGGCGACGGCCAAACGCATGGCCCAGGAAGGCGCCCACGTCATGGTCGTCGACCGTCACGAACCAGGCGCCACACGGACGGTGGGCGAACTACGGGACTTCGGCGCGCAGGCAGAGCCGTACGTCGCGGACATCAGCGGTCCCGAGAACTTCAAGCAGGTTGCCGCTGCCGCGAAGGAACGGTTCGGGAAGATCGACATCCTCGTCAACGTCGCCGGAGGGTCGATGTACGGCCCGAAGTACGGGTGGAACTACACGCCCGACGAGCTGCGGGCCAACGTGGAGAACAATCTCTTTACCTGCATGTGGGGATGCTGGGCAGTCCTGCCGTACATGGTCGAGCAGGGGTCCGGGGCGATCGTGAACTTCGGCTCCCATGCCGTACGCAATGGCATGCGGCTCGGCTACGCGGCCGCGAAGGGCGGTGTCTACGCGGTGACGACCAGCCTGGCTATGGAAACTGCGCAGATGGGGGTGCGCGTGAACGCGGTCGTCCCCCACTTCAATGACGGGGCCGGAGCAGGCGACAAGCTGGTGACGAGGATGCCCGGCCAGTTGGTAGCCGATCGCTCTGAAGAGGAGCGCGCTGCCAACCTGGCCGAGTTGCAGGCGCGCCATGGGCCGACCATACCGATGGGCCGTGGGGGCGCGCCGAAGGACATCGCCGCCGCGGTGACATTCCTGGCGTCTGATGACGCCGCATTCGTGACAGGTCACATACTGTGCGTGGGTGGAGGGGCCTTCTGCATCCTGTAGAGTGCAGGAGCATTCGCAAGTCGCAGCGCTAGGGGGGATCTGATGGGTCTGCTCAAGAAACTGAACAACGTTCGCGGAGGCTACCCTGAAGGCTGGCGGCGGCTCGCCCTCGGGACGGACGGCAACGCCACGCCGCCGTTCCACCAGCCCACAGACCCCAACGACCGGCGGAGCCTCATCCCCGCACTCGGTCTCCGGGAGTACTGGTATCCCGCCTTGCCGGACAAGGACGTCCCCTGGAAGAAGCCGGTGGGACTCAAGCTTCTGGGCGAGCGGTATGTGTTCTTCCGCGACCACAAGGGTGAGGTACAGGCCCTGTGGGACTACTGCCCGCACCGCGGCGTCTATCTCTCATGGGGCGATTGCTTCTGGAAAGGCTACGTCAGTTGCCCTTACCACGGCGCCACGTTCGACGGCGACGGCGAGTGCGTGGAGTTCATCACGGAGGGCCCCGACTCGAAGATGGTGGGCCGCCTGAAGGCCAGGAAGTACCCCACGCAGACTCTGCAGGGCGTCGTGTTCGTATGGATGGGCGAAGGCGAGCCCGCCCCTATCGAGGAGGACGTACCCCCGGAGTTCTTCCGGGACGACTCCGAGCTCGTGTTCCTGACGACCTGGCGGTATTGGGACTGCAACTGGATGATCGCCCTGGAAAACACGAGCGACGCTCATAACGCCACGTACGTCCATCGGAACGCGTTGCGCCACATGTTCGGGCCGCACTCCAAGACGGCAGCGCGGCCTCGAACGCCGCTCGGCTATCCCTCGAGGATCGTCAACGGCAGGGCTGCCGTCGGAACGACGCAGAAGGGCCGGGAAGACGTAGCCAGGTATTACTACAAAGACGGCAAGATGCCTTACCAGCTCTACTACCCACGCGTGAAGGGGATCTGGCCTCTCACCAAGTGGCGGCTGCTATGGGCATGGTTCTTCGAGTGGCTGGAACGGTTCTATTCGAAGCGGGAGCTTCTCGAAGGGTCGGAGGAATGGCGGGGAGGCATGCATCTGCCCGGCATGCAGCGGATCAATCACCTCTACACCCGGTGGTGCATCCCGGTGGAGGAGAACCTTACCCGCGTGCTCTACGTGAGGACGCGGCGCATCAAGACGAAGTTCGGGCGGCTCTACGAGCGCGTGTCCTTCCGCACCATCGTCGAGTGGCTCAATCACTACAACTTCTCGGACCAGGACTACGACGCTATGCGGTCTTCCCGCTGGCAGTACCCTGAGTACCTGTCGGCAACGGACTCGCACGTCGTGGCTCAGCGGCGACTCATCACCGAGCACGCCCGAGGCTTGAAGCGCCCGGTAGACGTGCAGGACGTGACGACCGCCGAGCGGCTGGTCGTTGAGGCCCACGAGTTGCTGGGCATCAAACGTGATGACGACGCCGGGTTTGTGGGTACCTCTGAGGAGATGCAAGGGGAACAGAGCAACATAAGGGACTAAGGAACACGGAGGCGGCCGTGGGCTACGGTGGACATCTGGTGATCGATGCAGACTGCCACATCTACCAGGCGTGGGACATCGACAACACATACAAGGGCAACATCGATCCGAAGTACCGCGAGAAGTACGTGTGGTTCAGCGAGGCGGTGCGAGGAAAGCAACACCGGCCGGGCGACCCCGGCTTTGCTGACCTCTTCTGGCCCCAAGTCCCCAACGTCCTGGTCCCGACTCGGCCGCTGGGGGTCTACGAGCCGTACGAGGTGCGTGACCTGGATGAATCGCGCACGAGGCACGGCGTCAAACGAGACGGTACGGTAATCGACCCCGCCTGCAACTGGGACCCGAAGGTCCGGTTGCGGGATATGGACATAGCCGGCATCGACATAAGCATCATATTCGCCAGTACGGCAGACAGCCTGTGCGCCATGCGTGAGGTGACCTTCGAGAGTGCGCTCCACGCGGCATACCACCGCTATATGCATGGCTATTGCGCCGACTCCGGTGAGCGCTTGTGGTGGGTAGGCGTGTCCACAATGCGCGACATCCCCGAGACGATCGCGCAGATGCGGTACTGGGCGAATGAGGACCCTCGCTTCGCCGGCATGCAGATCTCGCGCGTGTGTCCGGACGGCAGCCTGCTCGATCATCCAGACCTGCACCCGCTATACGCAGCCTCCCAGGAGCTGGACCTGCCCCTATGGGTACACGGCGGAGCCAACCGACCGCCGCTGACGCCGTGGGTGGATGCCCCCAACAGCCTCTACCACAGCATAGGAGGGCAATACGCCATGGCCGCCCTGATCGGCGGCGGCGTATTCGACCTGTTCCCCAGCCTGCGGATCGGTTTGTTTGAGAGCTTTGGGGGCTGGGTACCCTACGTACTGGAGAAACTCGACGACGGCTACAGGCCCGGAGGGCGCACAACCCCGTTGCTCAAGCGCACTCCGTCCGAGATAGTGGCGGACGGCAATCTGTTCATCGCGATGGAGGCCGACGAGAAGCACATCGGTTACGCGATAGAGGTCCTGGGCGACGATATCTGGCTCTTTACGACCGACTACCCACATCCAGGCACGTCATGGCCTGACGGTGTGCCAACGACCGCCGGGATGAACATCTCCGAGCAGTCGAAGTTCAAGCGGTTCGAGGGGAACCCGAAGCGGTTCCTGCCACGCCTGGCGGGAGCCACCACCACGGCAGCAAGTCCAGATACGCTTCAAGCTTCCAGAACAGGATAGGGGTGCCATGGGAGAGATACTCGGTGTCGGATGCAGTCATGGACCGGGACTCACGGGGCCGCTCCAGCGGCTGACGGACATCTATCTGCGCCACAACCTCGCCAGCGACGAGACCCCCGAGCACATGAAGGACCCGAAAAACTGGCCGGCCCAGATGCGCGAAGAGTGGAGTGACGACGAGGGGATGGCAACGGCCCAGCGCTACAGGGACACGCTCGTGAAAGGCTATCGCGCCGCTCGACAGGCCATCGACGAGTTCCAACCCGACTTCGTGTTGATCTTCGGTGACGACCAGTACGAGGCCTTCCAGGAAGACATCCTTCCGCCCTTCTGCGTCTTCGCGGTCGAGGAGACGCAGTCGACACGCCACGGCGCCCCGTTCACCATCAAGGGGCACCGAGACGCGGGGATCCATCTGGCGAGCGAGCTCATCAAGGCAGGATTCGACGTGGGCACCTCCTGGAAGCTGCCGCATGTCGCAGAGTACGGCCACGCATTCACGACCACCGTCCACTACCTGGACATGGACGGCACCGGCTTCGACTACCCCGTGATGCCGCTCTCGGTGAACTGCTATGGCACCCACCTGCGCATCCCAGGCCCGGGACAGAAACGGGCTGTGGGCCGCCTGCAAGAGAACATGCCGGTGACCCCGCCTCCCTCACCGCCTCCATGGCGCTGCTATGACCTCGGGCGGGAGGTGGCGCGCATCATCGGTGAGAGCCCGTGGCGGGCTGTCATCGTCGGCTCGTCGAGTTGGTCACACGCCTCCTTGACGAAGAAGAACTACTTTCTCTGGCCCGACGTGGACGCCGACCGCAAGCGGTACGCAGAGCTCGAGTCCGGCCAGCAAGCAAGCTGGCGCGACCTGACGGCTGAAGAACTGGTCGACTCAGGGCAGCACGAGATGCTGAACTGGGTCTGCCTTGCGGGAGCCATGCACGGACGCAGGGCGCAGATCCTCTCCTTCGCTGAGGCGTACATCTTCAACTCTTCCAAGTGCGTCGCCCTGTTTCCCACGTCCACTTAACCGCGACAGAGGCATCTTGACGGGGTTTATCGAGTTACTGACAAACAGCATCGGAAGACAGATGACATGGCGCTGAGCACCGCTGCCATACGATCGAACTTCGTAGCCCGGTTCAGGCCGGGCGCCGGTGAGTTCGTGATGGCCATCATCCTGCTCACCCTTGGTTTCTATCTCATCGTGCCGATCATCCTGGTCCTCTCGCACAGCTTCAACGTCGCGCAAGAGATCTTCATCTCACGCGAGTGGGGCCTGGATAATTGGAGGGAAGCATTCTCGCATCCCAGACTCTTCGTGGCGCTCGGCAATTCCTTCCTGATCTGGGGCGCCACTGCGGTGATCAGCTTCCCTGTGGCCATCGCCATCTCCTGGGCGCTGGCGCGGGTCAAGATGCCGTTCTCCTACCCGTTGGAGTACCTGTTCTGGGTCGCCTACATGACCCCTGGAACGGCCATCGCCTGGATCCTCCTGCTCGACCCGGGGGGTGGGTTCATCAACGTTGCCCTCCGGTACCTGCCTTTCACGGACCTCTTCCTCAACGAGCGAGGCCTGGGGCCGTTCAATATCTTCAGTGTCCCGGGCATCGTCTGGGTGCAACTGATGGGCAACGGCATCGCCCTGAAGGTCATGCTGCTCACACCGGCTTTCAGGAACATGGACATGGCCCTGGAAGACGCCGCTCGCGTTCACGGCTCTTCCAACCTACGCACGATGCTCCGCGTGACCCTGCCCATCATGATCTCGCCCATCGTGCTCGTCCTTGCGCTGCAGCTGCTACGGATCTTCCAGTCCTTCGAGACCGAGTACCTGATAGGGCGTCCGATCAACTTCTACGTCTACTCCACCCTTATCTATGAGAAGGCCATCAAGTCCGACCCGCCGGAGTACGGAGAGGCCACGGTGCTCGCCAGCCTGACGCTCCTGGTCATCATGCTCATCGTGCCGATGCAACGTTGGATCGTCAGCCGCCGGCAGTACACGACCATATCGAGCAGCTTCAAGCCGGGCCTGATCGACCTGGGCAAGTGGGGCTGGGTCATCTTCGGAGCTATCGCCGCCTTGCACCTCCTTCTGACCCTGATACAGGTACTGGCCCTCCTCGTCGGCAGCTTCATGAGCCGGTCTGGATTCTTCAGCGCGAACCCTCCGTTCACGCTCAAGCACTGGCAGTACGTCTTTGACCAGGGAGTGTTCGTCAACGCCCTGTCAACGACCTTCACGCTTGCCATCACGGCGGCGATCGTCAGTCCCATCCTGTTTTCGCTGTTGGCATACATCATCGTCAGAACACGTTGGCGAGGACGTGGGACCCTCGACAGCATCGTCTGGGTCTCCGCAACGATCCCCGGCATGCTCTCGGGACTTGGGCTGCTGATGCTCTTCCTCGGCACCCCCGGCCTCAGAGTGATCTACGGGACCATATTCGCCCTCCTGCTCGTGGTCATCGTGCAGGGCAACACCCTCGGCGTGAACATCAGCAAAGGGGCGATCCTGCAGATCGGGAACGATATGGAAGATGCCGCCAGGGTAGCCGGAGTCGGTTGGCTCGGCGCATATTGGCGGATATGGCTGCCGCTGCTGGCTCCCACGCTCATCCTGCTGGGCACGTTGAATTTCGTGGCCGCCGCGAGCGCCACTGCCAGCGTCATCCTGCTTGCATCCCGCGAGACGCAAACGCTGTCCATCCTTGCGCTGGAGTGGGCCACGCCCGAATGGGGCAAGCGCGAGGCCGCGAGCATCTGCCTGTTGTTCATTACCGCCATGACGCTGGGCGTAGCGATGCTGGCCAGAAGGTTCGGGTTGGACCTGGGCGTGAGGCACCGCTAGGAGAATTCGGCGGCTGTCTCGGCTTCGGACCCCGTTGGGCAGTTCGGGGCGTCTGCTAGGATTTCCGATGCCATGGACGCGCTGACCGAGCACCTCAGCTCCTACGTTGCCAGGCTGGCTTATGAGGACATCCCCTCCGAGGCTGCGCACGGTATGAGGGTCCGCCTGGTCGACACGATAGGGTGTGCGATCGGGGGGCGGGACGGGGAGCCGGTAGCGGTTGCTCGGTCGCTGGCACGGGAGGCATCAGCGACGACACCGGGGCGCGTGTGGTTCACCGGCGAGCGTACTACGCCGGAACTTGCCGCCTTTACCAACGCACTGATGGTCCGCTATCTCGATTTCAACGACACGTACTTCGCGTTGGAGGGCGGACACCCCAGCGACACGATAGCGGCGACGCTCACGTTGTCCGACGCACTGGGGCTGAACGGACGCGACGCACTGGTTGCGATGGTCGCGGCCTATGAAGTGTTCTGCGGTTTGGGGGAGGTGCACAAGCCCTCCGCCAAGTTCATCGATCACTCGCTGCACGTCGCCCTCGGCTCGGCGGCGGGAGCATCCAAGGCACTGGGGCTGGACGCTGAGCGCACCGCCCACGTCATCTCCATCGCGCTCACGGCAAACCTGGGGCTACGGATCGCCCGTGATGGGAAGCTGTCGATGTGGAAGGCCGGCTCAGCCGCCAACTCCGCGCAGGCCGGAGTGTTCGCCGCAAGGTTGGCGGAGAAGGGGATGACGGGGCCGGACGAAGCGTTCTATGCCGATAGCGGGCTCGCCGGGATCCTTGGCGCACGAACTCCGCTGCCCAGGCTCGGCGGAGCGTCGCACCCATTCCATACGAACGTCAGCAGCATCAAGGCATTCCCTGCTCAGTTCAACGCGCAGGCAGCGATATGGGCGGCGCTCGGGCTAAGGGAACGGTTGGGAGATGCGCTGCCAGACAGGATCGCGGTACGGAGCTACCGGCAGGCAGTCACCAGCTCCGCAGATCCTGACAAGTGGCACGTGCACGACCGCGAGACCGCCGACCATTCCATCCCCTATCTCGTCGCCGTGGCCCTCCTCGACGGTCAGGTCACGGAACGCCAGTTCACGGACGAACGCATCGCAGACCCTGCCGTGCACGAGCTGATCGCGCGCGTTGAAGTGACCGAAGGCCCGGAGATGACAGCGCTATTCCCCCGATCGCAGGCGGCCCGCATCGAAGCTGTCGCCAACGGCGAGACGTATGTAGTAGAGATAGAGAACTCGAAGGGGAACGCCGCGAACCCGCTCTCGGACGAGGAGGTCGAGGCCAAGTTTCGAGCGCTCGCAGGCGGCGTGATGGAACGGAAGCAGGTAGATTCCCTGCTATCGCGGCTGTGGGCGTTCGAAGAGGAGCCTGCCGTCCCGGGAGTTATCGACGCTATGGCCCTGTAGAAGGGGCCTACGGCTCCTCGGGGTCGGCTCGCTGCACCTTGCCCAGGAAGACTTCCGTCAGGATGTTCGTTTCGCGGACTGACGCCGGAGTCCCCTCGAAGACAATGCGCCCTGTGTCCAGGATGTAGGCGCGGTCGACGATATCGAGAACGCCTTTGATGTTGTGCTCCACGACCATGATCGTCGTGCCGAGCCGCTCACTGATGAGCGCCACCGTCTGGAAGACCTCTTTTACGATGTTCGGGGCCAGCCCTAGGGTAGGCTCATCCAGCAGCAACATCTCCGGGTTGGCCATCAGGCCTCGACCGAGCGCCAGCATCTGCTGCTGGCCGCCGGACATCTGGCTCGCGAGGTCCCGCCGCTTCTGATGCAGCATGGGGAAGAGGTCCATGACCGAGTCCATGCGGCGGCGCACCTCGGGCCGGTCTCTGAGGTACGGGCACCCCATCTCGAGGTTCTCTTCGATGGTGAGATGCGTGAACAGCCGCCTGCCCTGGGGAACGAAGGCGATGCCGTGCTTCACGATCTCGTGCGTGGCGGACGTCAGCCGTTCGCCGCGCCAGTAGACCTGTCCGGCGACGACGGGCGCCAGTCCCATCAGCCCCTTCAGCACGGTCGACTTCCCCGCGCCGTTGGGCCCCATCACCGCCACTACTTCGCCCTTGCGAACGCCGAGACTGGCGTCCTCGAGGGCACTGACCGCTCCGTAGCGCACGGAGACATTGACCATCTCCAGGATGTACGAATCGTTCAGCGCGCCGCCCTCCGCCCCCGCGCTGCTGCCGTTCTCCTGTGTTGTGGCCGGTTGTCCGTCTTGCTCTTCCACGTCGTTCACCGTCTGGCTGGCCGGGGGCGCTAGACCCCCAGGTACGCTTCGATCACCTCAGGCTGGGCCAGGACTTCCTCCGCATCTCCCTCGGTGAGGAGTTTCCCGCTGTCCATCACGATCAGGTGGTCGGACAACTCCCGCACGATGTCCATGTTGTGCGAGATGAACAGGAGAGTCCTGCCATCGTCTCGCAACTGCCGCATGAGGCCCTTCACCCGTTCGAGCATCTGCGGAAAGAGCCCGGCGAACGGCTCGTCGAAGAGATACGTGTTGACGTTCAGGGCCATGGCCCGGCCTATCTCCAGCAGCTTCCGCTGGCCGTAGGAGAGGTCCATGGCCAGCGAGCGCCGTTTCTCCCACATGCCGACGCTCCGCAGTATCTGTTCTGTCCGCTCTCGCTGGCCGGACTTCCCTCGTTCGAGGAGCGCGGGCAGGAGGCGCCGTTCCGTCAGCACGACCATGATGTTGTCCCAGACGCTGATCTGGTCGAACAGCCGAACGTCCTGGAACGTGCGGGTTATGCCGAGGCCGGGCGTCTCGTGAGGCCTGACCACTCGAAGGCGCACCCCGTCGACGACAACTATCCCGTCGTCCAGCGGCAGCATTCCGCTGAGGAGGTTGATGAGCGTGGACTTGCCGGACCCGTTGGGCCCGACGACGCAGGTGATCTTCCCGCGGGGTATCGCTATGGAGAGCCCGTCAACTGCGTGCACTCCGCCGAAGTGTTTCGCAACCTCGATCGTCTCCAGGGCGAAGCGCTCGCCGTTCTTCTCTGTGCGGGTGCTCATAGCTTGTACCTCCCGAGGAGCCCTTGGGGTCTGAATAGCATGAGCAGGACCAGCAGCACGCCCAGGATGACCTGGCGCGCCTGACCGACGTACTCGTCAGGCAGGAACGGCAGGAACCGCATGCCCTCTTCCAGCAGCACGAACGCCATCGCTCCGAGGATCGAACCCCATATCGTGGCCAGCCCGCCCAGGATCACGATGGACACGAGCAGGATCGACTCCAGCAGGATGAAGGAGTTCGGGTCGATGAACGTCGTCCAACTGGCGAACAGCCCGCCAGCGGCGGCAGCCATCATGGCCGAGATCACCCATACTGCCAGCTTGTAGTGCGTCACCTGGTAGCCGAAGACCTCCGTCGCCCGCTCGTCCTCTCGTATCGCGGTGAGCACTCGTCCGAATGAGGAACTCACGATGAACCAGGAGATGAGGACAACGACTGCCAGGAACACGAGGGCAAGGATGAGGAACGCCACCTCACTGCCGAAGTTCCAGCCGCCTATCTCGGGCTTGGCGATCTCGTGGATGCCGAACGCACCTCTCGTCAGCGCTCGTGAGTTCAGGAAAACGTTGAAGCAGATGACCGCGAAACCGAAGGAGACCAGCACGAAGATGTCGTCCCTGAACCTGTTGAACACGATGCCTACCGCTATGGCAGTCAGCCCCGCGAGGACGATGCCGACAGGCAACGCGGCGAAGAACGGCCATCCGAACGTGGGGATAGCCTCCGTGCGCAACTGCTCGTACTGTGCGTTGGAAGTGAGGATGGCGACGGTGTACGCGCCGATGCCGAAGAAACCGATGTGACCGACGGACAGCAGCCCGGTGAACCCCACCACGAGATTGAGGCTGACCGCCAGGATCGCCCAGATGGCGAATACCGTGCCCAGCGTGATCGCGAAGCCGGTCCCCTGCCAGACGGCAAACACCACGGCCCACGAGATAACGACGAGGTTGACCCACAGTTCCAGGTTGCCCCTGGCCAGCCGCACGAATGCGCCCGGCTCCCGCACCGATCGCATGAGGCTGGCAACGCCGCCGGAGTTCGTGGACATATCGCTATCCCCTTGGCAGCAGTCCCCGGGGCCAGAATGACAGGAAAAGGATGAGGATGACGAAAGAGATGACGTCCTTCCATTCTCCTGCCAGGTCCCAGATGCCGAACTGTTCAACCATGCCGAGCGCGAACCCGCCCACTACCGCGCCATACAGGTTCCCCATCCCGCCTACGACTGAGGCGATCCAGCCCTTCAGCAGGAGCAACAGGCCCATCCGTGGCTGGATAGCGGTGTCGTGACCACTCAACAGACCCGCAGCCGCCGCGAAGACCGCTCCGATAAAGAACACTATCGCGACGACGACGGTGGTGTTGATGCCGACCACCTTCGCGACTTCTTCATCGTCGCCGATGGCCCTGATCGTCCTGCCCAGCGAGGTGCACTTGAGAAGGAGCAGCAACCCGATGAACCCGGCGATGGCTACGCCGATGGTGAAGATGTTGAAACCCTTGATGTTGCTGCCCCAGAGCGTCCACGGCTCGCTGCCGAATGCTGTGGGCAGCGGGCGGGGCGCGCTCTCGAACACGATGGCGGTGGCCGCCGTGATGGCGAGCAGCACACCGAGTGAGGCGACGAGCATGATGAGAGGCGACCGCGCCCGTTTGCGCATGGAGACGTAAAGCCCCCTGTACAGCGCGACCCCCACGGCCCCTGCCACAAGGCAGGACACCGCCCAGCTCAGGTAGAGCCTCGACTCGGGAGCGCCTGCGATGAGCAGGCCGCAGTACCCCCCGAACAGTGAGCCCATGACTACGGAGACCACCAGGACTGGCGTGCGGCTGGCCTTCGAGAAGAGGCGCTGTATGACCCGGCTCACGACCAAGCCAACTGCGATGGCAGCCACGGCTCCCACAGCGGGGCTCAGCAGCACATGAAGGTTGTCCGGGTTCGTCAGGACGAACCCGCTATAGATGCCTGTGGCGGCTGCCAGCAGCCCACCGGCGGCATACAGCGACTTGTGGGTGAAGTGGCTCTGCAGCCGGATGAAGAAGGACTCGTAGAGCACCCAGGCAACCACTCCGGCTACCACCAGGGCGAATAAGGCGCTCACGTACGGGTTGTTGACATGGCTCCCGCCTACCGTCTCGGAGGTCCGCAGGTAGAAGACGCCGTATGCGCCCATGGCGGCGGCGGCGCCGTAGTAGAGATCGAAGAACCATACGGTGCTGTAGACGAGGGTGAAGCCCAGGGCGAGAAGCGCGTACACCGCGCCAACAGACAGGCCGTTGAACGCGAACTGCACGGCCTGATCCGGAGACTCGGTTATCTTCCAGACCACGTAGGCAGCGGCTACTGTGGTCAGGGACGCCGCAAGGATCCTGCCTCGGCGTTCACGATATGCGGCATTGCGTAGCACTGAGGGTTCTCAGCCCCCGCGGCTGTGGCCGGCGGGGGCTCAGATGATGCCTCCTACTGTGTAGGAGCTCCGCCCAGTACCTTGTAGCCATTGTTGTCTTCGGTCCTCTGGCTTGCCGGCAGAACCTCCACAACTACGTTGGAGAGGCCAACGACTTCACCCTTCTCATCGAAGCTGAAGTTGTCACCGATGGCCCCGCTCCAAGTGATGTCGTACAAGCAGTCTCTGAAGCCATCCGCGTCCTGATCGTCCCCGGTCTGCTTGAGACACTCGGCAGTGATGTACACGTCATCGTATGCCGACCCCAGGTACCAGGGGAGCGTGACGTAGTTGTAGGTCTCCCGGAAGCTGCTGAGGACCTCCTGCGCCTTCTGGTTGGCGGGATCGAGGTCTGCTGTGATCGCCTTCACCCCGGTCGCGGCTTCACCTGCAACATCGAGGGCTGTAGCTCCGATGACGACGACCTCGCCGTAGATGGGCCCGTCGTAGCCAAGCTCACGGGCCTGTTTGACGATGGTGCCGCCGCTGAACTCCGCCTGGGCAGCGATGTGGAGTGCGTCGGGGTTCGCATTGATCAGCTTCGTCAACTGGGTTCTGAAGTCGGTGATGTCGGACGGATACCGCTCCTCGCCCACAACCTGGCCGCCCAGACTCTCGAACTGGGCGACGGACGAGCGCCGCACGCCCTCGGCATAGTCGGTCGCTTCCGTGATCGTGGCCAGCGTGCGGACGCCGTCGGCCCAGAGCACGTTGCCCGTGTCGATGCCGAGCTGGGCGTCGCTCATCGCGGTCCTGAAGATGTAGTCGCCGGCTTCCGCGATGTCCGGGTTGGTCGCCAGTCCGGAGAAGAGCACGACGCCGTCGGCTTCCGCCAGGGGCGCTGCGCCGAGCATCGCGCCGCTGCACGACGTGCCCAGGATGATCTTCACCCCGTCCACGTCGGTGAGCTTGTTGTACGCGGTGATCGCGTCCTGGGCGCTGCACTTCGAGTCCTGCACGATGAGCTCGATCATGCGCCCGTCGATGCCGCCGGCAGCGTTGATCTCGTCGACCGCCAACTGCTTGGCCTGGCTGGACACGGTGCCGTACGTCTCGCCGGGGCCCGTGAGCGATTCCATCACTCCAATCTTGAACGGCTCATCGCTCGCATCGTCCCCGCAGGCTGCTGCCACAAGTGCGGGGACCAGAAGTAGGCACACCAAAGCAACTCGTTGAATGGACCACACCGTCATGGTGATCTCCCTCCAGGCTATTGAATCGTCGACAGCGGCCAGTTCTCGTCCAAGTGCAAGGTTGCGAGCGCAGTATCTCGTACGCGTGAAGCAAGCCGCAAGGCATTCCGGGGAGAGAGATACCTGTTGAGATTGAATCTCAACGCCGTGCGGTGCGGACGCTCCTAACCACCCGGCCCTCCTTGCGGAAGAGGTCGGTGATGTGGCCCGGCGGGCCTGCCTACACGGTAGCCATCAGTCGAAAACTGCTAGAGTTGAATTATGACCTCTCTCGAAACAGGCTCCTGGGGTCGGCAAAGCCTCCATCGCGGCAACCAACTACGGGCACACCATGATTGAGGTCGAGAACGTATCCAAGCGCTATGGTGAAACGGAGGCTGTCAGGGACGTCTCCTTCCGGGTCAACGCCGGCGAGGTCGTGGGATTCGTAGGACCGAACGGCGCAGGCAAGACCACCACCATGAAGGTCCTCGCCTGCCTCATGCCGCCGACGGCAGGCATGGCCAGGATCGCGGGTTTCGATACGGTTGACAGGTCCGCCGACGCACGAAGAAGCCTCGGCTATCTCCCTGAGTCCGTGCCCTTGTACACCGATATGACCGTCCGGCAGTATCTCTCCTACATGGCGGCGCTGCGGGACGTGCCACAAGCCCAGCGCACCGAACGCGTATCCGAGGTTATCGACGCCGTGGGAACGAGAGAGTACGCGGACAGGCGCATCGGGACACTGTCCAAGGGTTTCCGCCAGCGTGTCGGGATAGGGCAGGCCGTCCTCCATCAACCAGCCGCGGTGATCCTCGATGAACCGACCAGCGGGTTGGACCCAGGTCAGCGGATCGAGATGCGCTCGTTGATCTCGGACATCGGGAAGGAGCACGCCGTGCTCCTGAGCAGCCATATCCTCTCGGAGGTAGCACTGGTCTGCAACAGGATCATCGTCATCGACCGCGGCTCGCTCGTGGCCGACGGCACGCTGCCGGAGATCGCCGCTGCCGCCGGGCTCCCGGAGGATTCGTCTACCGAGAGCGTATTCCTTGCGCTGACAGGGACGGGAGAGCATCCGGAGTTGTAGATGAAGACGCTGATCATTGCGCGTCGAGAGGGTCTTGCATACCTGGCGTCGCCGGGCGCGTACGTCATCGTCTTTGTGTTCACAGCAATCACTGGCTACCTGTTCGTCGACGGCGTCTCCACACCCTTTCCGGAAGCCACGGTTCACCGGTACGCCGGCTCCATCACATTCAGCCTCGTGTTTCTTGCCCCCGCGCTTACCATGCGGCTGTTCGCGGAGGAACGGCGGCTCGGTACACTCGACCTTCTCCTGTCGTCACCAGTGAGCGACTGGCAGGTTGCGGTTGGAAAGTTTCTGGGTGTGGTCTCGCTCTACGTACTGATGCTGCTCCTTACGTTGCTGTACGCTGCGCTGCTCTACTGGTTCGGAACGCCCGACACCGGCCCGGTCGTAACCGCGTACCTGGGGCTGTTCCTCTACGGGGTGGCCGCCCTTTCCATCGGCCTGTGGACCTCTTCACTGACCGCCAACCAAGCCGTGGCAGCCATCCTGGGCGTGGGTATCCTCGTTCTGCTCTCCATAACACAACTCGCCGCGCCCGCAACGGGCGGCTGGGTGTCGACGGTATTGGAGGAGGCATCCATGGTGACGCGCTTCGCCGACATGCGGCAGGGGGTACTGGACCTCTCCGACGTGGCCTACTACCTCAGCATGGTGGCGCTCTTCCTGTTCCTCTCCGTCCGATCCATCGAGAGCAGGCGGTGGGTGTGATGCGGGAGATGCGGCGGCGGGCGGGATGACCTCACGGAACCCGATCAACGCACTGACGAGGCTGTTCGACGCAGCCCCGTTCGCAGTCGCCACCGCCGGGATCGGCGTTGTGGCGCTCCTCGCCGGGGTGTTGACGGCCGTGCTCGTCCGCGCACTCGAGTCCACCGGCGCATTTCTGGCGTTGGCTGGCCTCGGACTTCTGCTGGTCGCGCTCCTCGATGCGCTTCGCCGCGCGACTTCCCCTGCAGCGAAGCGACGCCGGAAGTACGGCCTCAACGTCGCGCTCATGCTTGCAACCTTCGTCGCGATACTCGGGGTGGTCAACTTTGTAGCGCTGCGGTCGGAGGTCCGTTTCGATACCACCTATTCGCAGCAGTTCACGCTGGCAGAGCAGACAAGCGCGGTGCTCGACGGCCTGGAGCACAGGGTGGAGGCGACGGCGTTCTTCGTCGACCGGTTCGAGGACGTGAACCAGTTGCAGAGTGCGTTGCTTGACAGGACGGAGAACCTCCTCCGAGAGTTCGAGCGCATCGCGCCAGGGCGGTTCTCGTACCGCTTCGTCGACCCTGAGACCGACCCCGTGCTTGCGAGCGAGAAGGGCGTGGACCGCTATCCCGGCGTATTGTTCGAATCGCAGGAGACAGACACACGCTACTTCGCCCCCGCTGCCAGCAACGTCGAGCAGGCGTTCCTCACCGCGCTCCTCGTCGCGCGCGGTGTCGACCAGAAGACGGTCTACGTCCTGACAGGACACGGTGAGCTCGACGTCACTGACGCCGGGGTCGCCAGCAACCGGGGCTTCGCCCTGGCGGTTGAGGGACTGCGCAACGACAGCTACCGGGTAGTACCGCTCAACCTGCAGGCGGAAGGAGCCGTACCGAGCGACGCCGCGGCGCTCATCATTCCGTCGCCGACGACCGCGCTCGCCAACGAGGAACGGCAGGCGCTTTCCAGCTACCTGAAGGAAGGCGGCGGCGTACTGACGCTGTTGGAGCCGGAATCGCACGAGTCCTGGCGTTCCTGGGTCCGTGAATGGGGAGTGGGCGTCTCGGATGACTACGTGATCGACTCGGGCAGCCACGTCGCCGGTACCCCAGGCATCCCACTCATCACCCCGTCACAGTACGCCGCGCCCTACGTGACCGGACAACTCGACTCGACCCTCTTCCCCGGCCTCGCACCAGTCGGACTGGCAGCGGACCCGCAGATCATGCCGCCGCTGGTCGACCTTGACTTCATTGCAGTTACGACTCCCGTGTCCTTCGCATCGGCACAACTATCGGCCACAGCTCCTGGCGATGACGACCGGACTGGGCCCTTCCTCGTGGGCGTCATCGTGAGGATGGTGGGCCCGCTTACCGAGCCTCTTCCCGATGCGGCGTCAGCCAAGGTCGGAACCCTCAGCGTACTCGGCGACGGGGAATTCGCCTCCAACCGCTTCTTCCCTGCTCTCTCGAATGGCGATCTGTTCCTGAACGTGGTCAACGAGCTCGCGGGAGACGTTCCCCTCGTCCCGGTCCGCGCGAAACCGCTGGAATTCCGTGAACTGGTCCTCACCGATCAGCAACTCACCCTGGTGCGGCTGTTAGGCTGGCTCGCATTGCCGGTCCTGGCTCTCACTCTGGCGGCTATCGCCCGGTTCCGCACACGCTAGGCCCGGGATGAACCGCAGGGAAACCATAGGGCTCGGCGTTATTCTGGTACTCGTGCTCGTGGCGGCGATAGGCTACTTCCAGACACGGAGCGCCCCGCCGGAACGCATAGCTCCTCCGTTCTTTTACGAGATCGAAGCATCGGACATCATCGGTGTCCAGGTCGAACAAGGAGATCTGGTCGAATCGTTCGCCTGGGATGAAGAAGCCGGGCTCTGGCGGTTCGACGACGAGACGAAAGAGAGTCCCGATGAGGAGCGTTGGGGCGGCATGCCGGTGCTCCTTGCCGGCCCGCGGATCGAGCGTACGTTGCCAGGTGGACTGAATCTCGGCGACCTTGGTCTCGACCCTCCGATGACCACCGTGACCATCGGCCTCGAAACAGGCGGCGAGTTCAGAGTGCATATCGGTCGGCCCACGCCGGACAGCAGCGCCCACTACGTCAGGCAGTCGAACAACGACGCGGTCTTCCTGGTCAGCGCCGCGTGGGGAGACGTGATATCCAGGCTGGCAACGGACCCGCCCCGGTTGCCTCCACCCGGAGCAGATGCTCCTTAGCCAGGTCGATCGCCGGGGAACGAGGGCGCCTCCCTGCCTTCACGTTGACTGGCCCCCTACCGAGGCATATAGTCCGCGCACGAATGTGACGCTGGGACTGTGCCGAGGGAGGGCGCCATGGCCATCGTTGACTCGGACGCTCACGTGATCGAGAGCGAGCGGACATGGGAGTTCATGCGGGACGATGAGCAGGACTTCCGCCCCTTCGTAGTCGTGCCGAAGTCCGGCGAAGCTAACCTGTCCGGGGGGTTCTCCGGACGCCGCACCATCGTCACGGAGTACTGGGTTATCGAAGGGCGGGCCGTTCAGAAGAGGTCCAACTTTCGCTCGGCTGAAGTCGCCGAGGAGGCTGCCGAAGCGGCCGACATAGTGCAGCGGCTTGCCCACATGGACGAGCTCGGCGTGGATGTCCACGTACTCTACCCCACCGTGTTCCTGAGGCCCCTCACACGACGCCCAGAAGTGGAGGTCGCGCTCTACCGCAGCTACAACCGCTGGATGGACGAGATTCACACGAAGGGAGAGGGGCGGCTGCGTTGGGCGGCAATGCTCCCGTACATGAGCCGCGATGCCGCGATCGAGGAGATGCACTGGGCGAAGGACCACGGTGCTTGCGGCTTCTTCATGCACAGCGTCGAGGGCGACCGGCGACTCTCCGACGTGTACTTCGACCCCATCTATGCCGAGGCGTCCGAGCTCGGACTGCCCATGTGCATCCACGCGACCTCAGGCAACTTTTCCCAGTTCGATCTCTTCCAAACCGATGCCGGCTTCTCCACCTTCAAGCTGCCGGTGGTGGGGGCATTCCATGACCTGCTCATGAAGGGAACGCCCTCGCGGTTCCCCGACCTGCGGTGGGCCTTCGTCGAAGTATCGGCGGAGTGGGTGCCCTACGCTCTCAACGACATGATGTTGCGGTTCAAGAAGTCCGGACGCCGCTGGCCGGCACAGGACATCCTCCGCGAAAACAACATGTACGTCGCGTGCCAGACTGCCGACGACATCGACTGGATACTGGACACGGTCGGCGACGACAACATCGTCATCGGCTCGGACTACGGTCACAACGACACCTCGTCAGAGTTGGAAGCCCTGAAAGTTCTGAAACAGAGTGGCAAGGCGCCAGCCGTCTCGGTCGACAAGATCCTGGACGCCAACGCCCGCGCTCTGTACGCCCTCTAATCCACAGTGCGTCCCGGGAGGAACCCATGCAGAAGACAGATCGGTCAGTGATAGCACGGCTCAACTGGAGGCTCGCAGCCTTCCTCGTTGTCCTGGCTGCGGCATTCGGAGTCGTGGCATGCGACAGTGAAGACCCAGCGCCGACGCCCACCTCACCCCCGGCTGAGTCCGGGGCCACCATGGAGCCCGGCGACACCCCCGAGCCCGGCGACACCATGGAACCCAAGCCAGAGGAACCGACGGCCACGCCAACGCCATCGGTATCGGACAGGGCCGGAGGCATCGGCAAGTTCGCAGTGCGTCGCGACCCACCGGCGAACTTCGACATGATGGCGACTACCATCTGGTATGACCTGAACCAGATGGGCGCGCCGGTCTGGGGCAGCGGAAACCTCGTCCGTCCCTGTCTGGACGACGTGTACGCGGTCTGTCCGGCTCTCGCCACCAGTTGGGAGAACAGCGCGGACTTCTCCGAGTGGACGTTCACCCTGCGAGAGGGCGTGCAGTGGCACGACGGCACCCCGCTGACCGGCGAGGACATCAAGTTCTGGCTCGACCTCGTGTTCGAGGGCTACCAGGGCGCCAGCGGCGAGCGAGCGCCAGCGTGGTACGGAAACCGGATGGGCGAGTACGACAACACCACCGTCGTCGACGCCAACACCCTCAAGATAACGCTCAAGGAAGGGAACCCCCTCTTCCTGGACGTTCTCTTTACTCCGTACTTCACCATCGGGCACCCCCGTCACCTGACTCAGCCGGAGCTCGAGGCAGGCAACATGGAAGTTGCGCCCCTCGATGTCGGCATGATGGGTCTGGGCCCGTTCGTCTTCGAAAACTATGACAAGGGCAGCGTCATGAACGTCAGCGCCAACCCGGACTACTGGGAGACGGACGAGGACGGCTACGGCCTGCCATACATGGAAGGCATGGCCTTCGCCATCATGACCAGCCCGGACGTGATGGACGCCGCGATCCGGACGGGCCAATTGGACGGCGGCTCGCCGGGGTTCGGTTACATCCTGACGCAGCCGCGGTACGAGCAGTACGTGCAGGACATCGGCGACGACTTCTACGTGGTAAGGGTCCCGTCCGGGTTCGGCACCGGCAGCGGTGGCGGCTTGGCGTGGAACGTGCTGAAGGATGGTCCCTGGCAGGACGTTCGCGTCCGCAAGGCGGCCTCCCTCTGGATCGACCGCCAGCAGTCCATCGACGCAGTTTCGGGCGGGTTCGGCTTGATCGGCGGCCTCCTCAACCCGGCGAACCCGTTCTCCAGCCCTGACGTTCTGATGTGGCCGGGCTGGAATCCCGACACCCGGGAGGCTGACCGCGCCGAAGCCCTCAGCCTCATGGCAGAGGCGGGATACGCCGACGGCTTCGAGGTCAACTACAACTGTCTGTCCACGGGATCGTGGCCGAACCGCTGTGAGTTCCTCAAGGCCCAGTTGGCGGGACTGAACATCGACTTGCAGCTGGAGTTGATGGACGCTCCGGCCTGGACGGCCGCCGGCCAGACGCTCGACTACGGCGCCGTCCAGAGCGCCGCGGGCATCTCCAGCCACCTGCCGGAACCGAACGAGGCCGCCTTCCTCCCGTACAGCCAGAGCAAGGGAGCCATCGCCAAGCATGAGGACCCGAACGTTCAAGGCTACTTCGACCGTCTGAAGGCGACCAACGACTTCGACGAGCGGGTCGCCATCTGGCAGGAGTTCGAGCGGTACTGGCTCCAGGAGCAGTACTACGGGGTGCCTATCGCAGGCAACCTTGCCCACATTCCCTACCGCTCGTGGGTCAAGGGCAGGCTCCACCCGCCAGAGCAGATCATGGCATACCTGGACTTCGCCACGGTCTGGCTAGACAAGTAAATAGGCATGAAGCGTTACATCGGCCGTCGGGTACTGCTGTACTTCCCGACCCTGTTCCTGGCGTCGGTGGCCATCTTCGCCATCATGAGGGTGCTGCCAGGCGATGTAACGCAAGTGATACTGGGGGGCGACCAGACAACGCCAAGAGCGCTGGCGCAGGCCGAGGACCTGCGCCAGCGCCTCGGATTGAACGACCACATCGTCATCCAGTACTTCCGCTGGGTCTGGAGCATGCTCAACGGCGAGTTCGGCGGAGCGTCCATCGTAAGCCGTGAGCCGATCTCGGAGATCATCGCGCGCCGGCTCCCCATAACACTGGAACTTGCCGCATGGACAACACTCATCGCCTGGGTGGTGTCCATCCCGTCGGGAGTCATCGCGGCGATGTACCAGAACCGGACGCCCGACTACGTGTTGCGTTTCATCACGCTCTCGGGCACCGCGCTTCCGAATTTCTGGATAGCGCTGATGTTCATCCTGATCATGCTTATCTTCTTCTCCTGGACGCCTCCGATCTTCTACGTTGACCTCTGGGACGACCCCATCCAACACATGCTGAAGATCATCTGGGCGGCGCTGATCCTGGCCTGGGGTTACAGTTCGTACCTGACGCGGGTTACTCGTTCCACGATGCTCGAGGTGCTCAGGCAGGACTACGTCCGCACCGCCCGCAGTCGCGGACTGCGCGAGCGCGCGGTGGTTCTGCGGCACGCCCTGCCCAACGCCATGATTCCAGTCCTGACGCTGGGCGGCCTGCAACTGGCCACGCTGCTGTCCGGGACTGTCATCCTCGAAACTGTGTTCTCATTACCCGGCATAGGACAAGGTGTGGTGCAGGCGGCAACGGAGCGTGATTACCCGGTTATCCAGAGCCTCGTCATGCTCCTTGTGACCCTGATGCTCACGCTGAACGTGGTCATCGACATCATCTACGCCAAGATAGACCCACGGATCAGCTACAGTTGACATGGCTGTGAGGAGACGCCCTCAATGATGCAAACCGGGGTTGCCAAGGGGACCTTTGTGGACCTGGAGCGCGGAGCCATCTACCGCACCCGGCGGCAGATCAACTCCTTTGCTCGCCACTATCCCCTGGGGTTCGCAGGCGGCGCCCTGCTGGTGGTGATGGGCATTGCGGCGGTCCTGGCTCCGCTGATCGCTCCACACGACCCACTGATTCAGGACATCCCCAACCGGCTGAACGCACCGTCCAGCCAATACTGGCTCGGCACGGACAACTTCGGGCGGGACGTACTGTCCCGCACGCTCTACGGAGCACGGATATCGCTCTACGTAGGGTTCGCGTCTGTCGGCCTGGCCACCGTGGTCGGCATGCTGATCGGAGTGGCGTCGGGGTATCTGGGGGGCTTGGTGGACCTGCTGATCCAGCGAGTGGTGGACATGCTGCTCGGCTTCCCCGGCCTCATCCTCGCGATGGTCATGGTCGTCGCGATAGGCGCCTCGCTCAACAACGTGGTCTTCGCGATAGCGGTCGTGTTCTCTCCGCGGGTGGTCCGGCTGGCCCGGTCGTCGGCGCTGTCCATCAAGGAAGAGCCGTACGTGCTTGCAGCGCAGTCCATCGGGGCCAGCCACATACGCATCATGCTGCGGCATATCCTGCCGAACGCTCTGGCGCCGGTGTTCGTGCTGGCGACCGGCTACCTCGGAACCGCCATCGTAGTGGAAGCCAGCCTCAGTTACCTCGGCCTCGGCGTTCCGCCTCCCGACCCTTCCTGGGGCAACATGATCTTCGCCGGGTCTCGGGGCAATCTTGAGGCGGCCCCGTGGCTGTCCGTGTTCCCCGGGCTGGCCCTGGCCCTGGTGGTATTCAGCTTCTCGTTCCTGGGAGACGCTCTCCGGGACGCGTTCGACCCCAGGCTGCGTGGAACGTAGGTGGTCGGCAGCGTTGGGCAATGACGACCTCGCAACTACCGGGAGAGCGAGACCGTCCAGACCGACAGGCGCCCGCCGCGGCAGGATCGCGCTCGCAGCGGCACTCCTCGGCATTGCAGTGGTGGGGATGGTGCTGGGTCTGAGCTACTACCGTGAGGTGGTCGCGCCAGGCAGGGAATGGGTGGTTAGGATAGAGAACGAAACGATCATGACGACAGGACAACTGGCAAGGACCATCGTGGTCCGGGAGTTGACGTCTGGCAATCCGAGCCCGGGATCCGAGCTCGGCCGGGCGCCCTTTGTCGTGGCGGACGCGCGTGCAGAGCTGGAGTTGATGCGGATGGCTGCCCCAGGGATGGGGCTCGCTGTCACCGAGAATACGCTGGATGTCGAGTTGCGCGAGCGCTTCCAGCCGAGTAGCGAGGCGACGCCGGACGACGAGAGCGAGAGGCTATTCCGCGAATCGTACATCCGCTTCCTGACGGAACGCGGCATCTCCGACGAGGAGTACCGGACCACCGTGGAAGCCGACCTGCTGAGGGAGCGCTTCGTGGAAGCGATGGGGAGCGTCGAGGCATTGGAAGAATGGTTCACCGTTCAGCGCGCGGAGCGCATGGCTGAAGTCAGGGTAGGATCGAGCCAGTACGCGTGGGTCCTGGACGAGGTGCGAGCGTCCCGGCCCGTGACAGGCCAGGAGTAGGTTTCACACGATGAGCGCCGTCCTTGAGATAGAAGACCTGAGGACTTACTTCGACACCGATGGCGGTGTGGTGAAGGCAGTTGACGGCGTTTCCTACACGGTCGAGGCGGGTGAGACGCTCGGTCTCGTGGGTGAGAGCGGGTGCGGGAAGAGCGTCACGGCCCTGTCCATCATGCGTCTCATCCCCACGCCTCCGGGACGCATCGTGAGCGGACGAGTGCTCTACAACGGCGAGGACCTGCTCAGCCTGAACCTTGAAGATATGCGGCGCGTCCGCGGACGCGCGATCGGCATGATCTTCCAGGAGCCCATGACGTCGCTCAACCCGGTGCTCTCTATCGGCAGGCAGCTTACCGAGCCGCTCATCTCCGAGATGGGGCTCAGCAAGCACGAGGCCAACGCGCGGGCGCGCGAACTCCTCGCCGCCGTGGAGATCCCCGACCCGGAGCGGCGGCTGATGCAGTTCCCACACCACTTCAGCGGGGGTATGCGCCAGCGGGTCATGATTGCAATGGCCCTCAGCTGCAACCCTGCCGTTCTCATAGCCGACGAGCCCACGACAGCACTCGACGT